>JAJZQZ010000033.1 GCA_021802965.1 Actinomycetes bacterium | reverse complement strand
AATTTGCCGCCGGCATCATATTCGACGACCTTGGCATGCTGAGTATCGGCCACATAGATGTTGCCGCTCCCGTCGACGGTCACGCCTGCGGGGTTGTTCAGTTCACCGACCCCTCGGCCTTTCTTGCCCACGACGCCCAGCGGATTGCCATTAGCGTCGAAGATGACGACGTTGCCCTTGGGCATCTGCCCGACATACAGCTTGCCGTCTCGGTAGGCGATGCCGTAGGGCTGCTGAAGCAGTGCGTCCGCGCCTTTGCCGTACGCATAAATGCTGCGCACGTGCTTGAGCCCCGGTTGCACATCGGTCACCGCGGCCGTGGACTTGGCCGGGCCCCCCAGGGACAGGTAGGCATAGACCAGACCTCCGAGCAGGGCAAGCAACAGCAGCAATATCACGAGGTACAGGATGCGTTTACGCGTCATGAGCCGGTCCTACCTCACTCCTGTTTGTCGGCGCCCAGGCGCTTAAGCGCCTCGAGTGCTGGTGCGTAATCGGGAACGTATTTCAACGATTCCCGGTACTGGTCGATGGCCTTGCCTTTGGCCCCTTGCTGCTCATAAAGTCTACCCAACTCGAAGTGGGCGTCGGAGGATGTGGGCTGTGCCTTGACCGAGAGTTCCATCACCTTTGTCGCAGCGGCGAGATCACCAGACTTTGCCTGCAACAGAGCTTTGCGGAACAGCGCTTCCCCGTCTGAGGGCAGCAACTTCAGGACCTTGTCGTACTCAGCCATCGCCAGTGCGGTAGCTCCGCTCGCGGCCAAAGCCGACGCCTTCGCGTAGTACCCGCCCAGGTTCTTCGGCTTTAGCGTGATCGCCTTCTCGGCTTCGTTGATGGCTTCCTGGTATCGCCCCGCCGCGAGAAGAGCATTAGACAAAGAGATGTGAGCCTGGATGTCCTGCGGCTTCTTGGCTGCTTGGTCCTGATAGAAGACGACATCGCGCTGGGCCAGGGTCAAGGGTACGTCTTCCCTGTTGAACACGCTGTACACGAGGGCTGCGCCGACCCCAAGGATCGCGAGGATGAGGACGATGACCGCCGCGGTTATCCACCATGGCACGCCCCCCCGGTTCCCGACGTTCTTCTCCTGCGAGGAAGCGTCAGAGGTGACTAGATCTTCCATTAACCATGCCCTTTCCAGGGATTTATGGTATATCGAACCGCATCATCGCCGCTACCGCAGGGGAGTATAGGCCATTCGGCAACCGGCGACAACGTGAACGACTTCACAACGCCGGCCTGACCCTGCCTGAGCTCTCTCGGCGTCTACCCACGACAGCTTCAAACGTAAAGCCCCCGCAAAAAGGTTCGGTCTCGCCACGCAGGCTTCCGTCACTTCGGCGACTGATGAGGCACGCCAGACGCAATCCCGCGCCGAAGTCTTTACTCAGGCTTTACCTGACGCAATCACCGCGCCCCCCTACCCGTCAGCACCACCTGCACCGTGCGCGCGACGATGCGCGCGTCGAGCGCGAAGCTCTGATGGTAGATGTACATCAGATCGAAGCGCAACTTCACCGCCACCGTCGTCGCGTAGTTGCCGCTGACCTGGGCCAGGCCGGTTATGCCCGGGCGCACTCGGAAGCGCTCCACATAGAGGGGCTCCTGTTCGAGGAACCCCTCGACGAACTCGGGCCGTTCGGGCCGCGGCCCGACGATGCTCATCTCGCCCCGCGCCACGTTCCACAGTTGTGGCAGCTCATCCATGCGGGAGGCGCGCAGCAGGCGGCCGATGCCGGTCACCCGCGGGTCGTCCTCCTCGGCCAGCACCGCACCGGCCTTCTCCGCATCGCGGTGCATGGTGCGCAGCTTGTAGAGCGTGAACGGCCGCTGACCCAACCCGAGCCGGGTCTGCTTGTAGAGCACGGGCAGGCCGGACAGCAGGGCCACCGCCAGCATCACCAGCAGCAACACGGGCGACAGGACGACCAAGATCAGAGCGGCCGAAAGCCGTTCGCTCCACACCTTGAAGGCTCCGCGCCATTCCGGGCGGGGAGGGCGGGTCATCCGCAGGACGGGCAGGTCTCCCAAGAGAGAGAAGTTGAGCTCGCCCAGGTGCATCTCGTAGAGTTGCGGCACCACGAAGATCTCGCCCTCGAAGCGGGGGCTCAGGGCGATCTCCTCCATGATCCGTCTATGACGGGCCGGCGTAGCGACGATGACCTGGTGGGGTTGCTCGGAATCGAGAAGGCGGGTGAGCCCGGCTATACCCACGGTCACGGGGAGGCCGGAGAGGTCCTCAGCGTCGGCCGGGCTTTCCACCACCACGCCCGCCACTCGGTAGCCCCACCGCTCGGACGCGCGAAGCCGCTCGGCCACCATGCCGACGTCGGAGCCCGAGCCCACCAGGACCACCTTGCGCTCCGGCCAGTCGACATGGAGGAGTCCCGCCGCTGCCCGCCGCCAGCCCCACACGAAGAGCACCTGCACGATGACGCTCACGGCCACCACCGTCCGCGGGAAGCTGAACGCGCGCAGGAAGAAGCTCATGCCCACCAGGACCAGCATCCCCAGAAGCACTCCTTTCAGCACGGTGCCGAGCGCTTCGGGCCCCGAGCGTTCCGCCGCCGGGTCGTACAGCCCGACAAGGAAGAAGATGAGCAGCTGTCCCAGAGTGAGCGGGATGAACACCCGTTGGTACGCCGTGAAGTTGAAGGCCGGGATGGGCCAGCCGAAGCGCAAGGCGAAGGACACGATGATGGCGGCGTTCAACGTGAGGGCATCCACGAACAGGTTGAGCAGGGTCCAGGCGCGGCGGTTCATCAGCCGACAACGGCGCGATAGACCTCCAAGGTCTCGGCGGCCGACCTCTCCCACCTGAAAAGAGACGACTGGCGGAGCCCTTCCCGCCTCAGCTTGCCGTTCAGGTCGGGGTCTTCGAGCACCTGCACCACGCAGTCGACGAACTGCTGGATCGAGGTGGGGTTGAACATCATGGCCGCCCGGCCCGTCACCTCGGGAAGCGAGGAGGAGTTCGAGACCACACATGGCGTCCCGCAGGCCATGGCCTCCAGAGGCGGCAGCCCGAACCCCTCGAACAGAGAAGGGAACACGAACACGTTCGCCGCGGAATAGACGGCGGCGAGATCGGCATCGCGGATGAAGCCGGGAAAGAGGACCTTGTCCCCCAGCCCACTACGCTGAGCGTCCCGTTGCACGCTTCGAAAGTCCTCTCCTTGGGCGCCGGCCAGAACCAGGGGCACCGGCTGCCGCAGCCGCTGCAGAGTGGCCGCCCACGCATCGAGCAAGAAGGCGAGGTTCTTGTTCGGCTTGAACTCCCCGATCCAGAACGCGTAGCGCTCCGGAAGCCCATAGCGCCGTCGGGCCGCCTCCAGCACCGAGGGGTCCTCGACCGGTCGGAACTGCCCCGAAACCCCGTTGTGGATCACGCGCACGCGCCCGGGGTCGACACCGGCATATGCGCTCAGAGCAGAGAGCGAGATCTGCGACACCGTGATGAGCACCCGCGCCTCGTGCAAAGTGCGATCGAGCTGCCGCCGGTACCGCAACCGCTCGATCGGGTTGCGGATGGTACGGGGGTAGAGCAGCGGGATGACGTCGTGGATGGTGGCCACGAGCGGCACCGCGACGGGCGTGGGCGCGTACTGACAGGGCACGTGCAGAAGATCGACGTGCGCGGATTCGACGATGCGGGCGAACACCGCACGGCCCGAGCGAGAGCGCGGGTGCACGTTCGCGGAGACATAGGAGAAGTTCTCACTGGAAGGCACCAGGTCTCGCTTCTGGTCTGGGCAAAAGACCACGAACTCCTGGTCCGACGCGGCGTACTGCATCAGCAGATTCCGGCTGTAGGTGCCGACCCCACTGCCGTCGATGGTCCGCGCGTCGAAGCCTATGCGCAAGGCGGCTCCTCACCGGTCTCAAGAACCCAGCCGACCGAGTCGGCCGGTGCGGCGATTCTACCAGACGGCCCCGGGAGTCAGTCGCTCGGATATGACATCGCGGGGAGCAGTGACCGGAGACTTGACCTCTGCAGGCGGCCTCGTGCGCAGCAGGGGGACCACAGGCGCCAAGGGCCGTTCGGCGCCGGGCTCTTGCCAGCGGACCACGCCCGCCTCGGCCAGGTGGCCTAGAATGTGCAGGGCCTCCGTGGGAGAGAGCGGAGAAGTGGCAGCCACGTCCATGGGCGTCTTCTCGCCGTCGATGTGCGCGAGCACCTGAACCTGCCTGTACGTGAAGGCATGGAACGTTTCGGTGAGATCTTGGCGCGCGTCCAGCCCCAGAGCGCCGTCTCCCGGCCCCAGGATCTCGCGCAGCCTGCGGTAGCCGTCGATCGCGGACATGATCTCGATGAGGAAGTCGGCCATGGGAAACTGCACCGAAGTCTCGGACACCGCGCCCAGATTGAGCTCGAACTCGCCCGACCTCTCGTGCTCGACAGCGAACAGCAGGGACTGCATGATGAGCCTGCGGAGAAGGTCTTCCATCTCCTCGCGCGAGACGTAGCCCTCGTCCATCAGGACCTGCCCGAGCCGCTTGCCGTGAAGCTTGCAGTCGCTGAGAAGACGCTGCTTGTCGAACTCGGAGAGGCGGCCCATGGACGTCAGGAGGTCGCCCAGTTGCCAGACCCGGCCGCTGTCGTTCAGACCGCTGAGTTTGCCGTCCTGAAAGAAGATCGTAATGGTGCGCCCTCCGGCAAGGACCAGCCGTACCGATCCCATCTTGCGGAAGAGGGCGGCGATCTGCATCAGTTCCGCCACCCCCAGGGTGGCAAGGGAGCCGTATGCCGGCATGCGCCTGAATTCCTTTCCGCGCGCAGTCTCGCCAGGGCGCAGGGGCCTAGCAGCCTGTCATCCCGTACTCATCGGCACAACGGTGAAAAGCCATTAGCGGGTGCGACGGACAACGATCGGCGCCGCCCAGCTGACGACCCCCTGCGCGGCCAGATCGCTCAAGATGTGGAGGGTCTCAGCAGGACCGAACGGAGAGACCGCGACTATGTCCGTGGGGCTCTTCTCCCCGTCCACGTGGGCGAGTACCTGTACCTGCCGAAACGACAGCGCCTCCCCTTGCCCTTCGTGGACCTGCTGCCTGGCGACCAGAGAACCCTCTCCCGGCCCGAGCAACTCCTTCAGACGCCGGGACTCGTCGGAGGCCGCGGTGACCTCGATGAGGAAATCGACCATGGGGAAGCGCACGGTTGTTTGCGACACCGCTCCCAGGTTGAGCTCGAACTCGCCCTCCTCCGCGTGCTCGGCCGCCCACAGCAGCGATTGGAGGATCAGACGGCGCAGGAGATCCTCGACCTCGGCGCGGGTGACGACGCCTTGGTCGATAGCGAGCTGCCCCAGGCGCTTGCCCCGCAGGAGGGAATCGGTGAGCAGGTGCTGCTTGTCCAGCTCGGAGAGCCTGCCCAAAGAGCTGAGCAGCTGGCCGAGCTGCCATTCGCGCCCCGTGTCGGTGAGACCGCTGAGGCTGCCGTCCTCGAAGTAGACGGTGATCAGGCGCCCGCCGGGGAAGAGCAGCCGGAGACTGCCCCATTTTCGGAAGAGGGCGGCCATCTGCAGGAGCTCGCCCACTCCCAGCGTCGCTAACGAGCCCTTGGCGGGCACCGCTCTTCACCCCCTCCCGTCCTGACGCACATCACGCCACGCCGCGACGTGGCGCTACACAATCGGCAGCATAGGAAGAGGACCTTAGCGCCTCTCAAGGAGCTCCCTGTAGAGGCCCAGCACCTGGTCCGTCATGCGCTCCACGGTGAAGCGGGCCAGGAGACGCGCCCGCGCGCGCTCTCCCATCTCGCACCGCAGCCCCTCGTCCTCCAGCAGCAAGCCCAGCGCCGCGGCGAGCTCGGCCACGTCGCCCGGAGCGACCACCAACCCGGTCTCACCATGCTGGTTGGCGAACGGAACCCCAGTGGGGAGGTCCGTGCTGACCACAGGCACGCCGCACGCATGGGCCTCGAGCTGCACCAGCCCGAACGCCTCGTTGGGGGTGATGGAGGGCAGGGCCATGACGTCGGCGGCGTGAAAGTGGTGATTCAGCTCCTCCTGGCCGAGCGGTCCCACGAAGTGCGTGCGCTCGGCCACGCCCAGCGAATGGGCCAGTGCCTGTAAGGACCGTCGCAGAGGACCGTCGCCGACCACCACGAGGACCCCGGGCACATAAGGGAGGGCGCGTACCAGCACCTCGACTCCCTTGTAGGGCACCAGCCGCCCCACGAACAGGGTGACGGGCGACCCGTACCGTTCCCGCAGCCCGCGCGCGGCTTCCTCGACCTCAGGCGTCGATCTGAAGGGGGCAGGGTCGATGCCGTAGGGGATGACGTGCACCTTCGAAGACACGCGGGGCAAGAAGCGAGAGTGCTGCGCCAGCTGGGGCGAGGCGGCGATCACCGCGTCGACCGTATCGAGGAACGTCCGAGTGGCGAGCGAATACGGCGCCGATAGGGCCCGCTTCGCGCTCGACTGAGAGACAAAGTCACTGTGGTAGCCGCACACCGTGACGGGGCACGGACGGCCGAGCACCCGACGCCAGAGCAACGACAGCTCGCCCGTGGGAAAGGGATAGTGGAAATGCCACACATCGTGCTCGCGGTCCGCGGCGGATGCGGCCAGTACTCGTGCCACGTCGAGGGACACCGGGTTGGAAGCGACGGTGCCCCACTCAGCCACCCGGCGCACCCGTACGGGCCCATCCTGGTCGATGCCAGGCGGGCCCTCGGCCACCACCACGACATCCACCGTGACCCCCGGCAACCGGGCCTGGGCCTGCGCGAGCTCCCTCAGGTGACGTTCGATCCCCCCCACGTGGGGCGGATACCGCTTATTTACGTGCAGGACGCGCATATTTTCTGCCCTCAGGCTCCTGTTGCATCGCAGGATTGCGTTCTTTATAGTGGAGAGATAATTCTTGCACCTCGGGTGAAGTGAGCGCTCTTGTCGAATAGTACCCCCCGCAGTCTTGACGAGGCCCGATCAGACTCGAAGCCCCTGTTCATCAAGGCGCAGGCGGTCCTCGAGACTCACAAGCTCGAGATCACCAAGGGCTGGCTCAGCCGGCTCATCTCGCAGATCGACGATCTCTCCACCCTGGAGGCCTTCCCGACCCAGGAGAGCATCCGTATCGCCGTGGAGCTGGTCGAGGGGCTGGCGCTGGTGTTGCGCGATGAAAGCGCCCTGCGGGAGTTCCAGCCGGGGGGCCGATACTACGAACGGGCGGCGGTCCTGGGGTCCATCGGCGTGGGCGACAGTCAAGAGCTCGTATCGCTGGCCCAGAGTATGCTGGCCCTGGAGAACAGCATCTGGGAGCTCTTGGTGCAGGCCCTTCGCAAGGAGGACCGCGATCTGCTCGAACTGGTCGTCCGCCTCCGCAGCGGACTGCATGGCATCACCACCGCTTCCACCGAGGCCTACTACCTGCGATCGAGCAACGAGCTCGACCGCCTCGCCCATACCGACGCCCTCACCGGATTGTACAACCGGCGCTACATGGGGCAGGAACTCGACCGCCACGTCGAGATCTTCAAGCGTTACCGTCACCCCTTTTCGCTCCTCATGCTCGACCTCGACAACCTCAAGTGGGTCAACGACACGCACGGGCACCCGGCCGGCGACTCCGCTCTGCGACACCTCGCCATGCTGCTGAAGGTCAACGTGCGCGACGTCGACATCCCCTGCCGCTACGGCGGCGACGAGTTCGTCGTGCTGATGCCCGAGACCGAGAAAGAGGTGGTCGAGGTGGTCGGCCGCCGTATCGCCGACTCTCTTCACAAGACCAAGCTCAAGGTCGACGGCGGCCTCATCGCGATGCAGGTGAGCGTCGGGTACTCGTCGTGCCCGGTCGACGGACGAGAGAGCGAGGAGTTGCTACAGGAGGCCGACGCGAGCCTCTACCGCGCGAAGCAACGCCGTCAGTCCGGTGCAGCCTCGCACGGCAACGTCGCCCAACAGGGGAGCCAGCACCTCTAGGCTCCTCTCACTTGTGCATGTCGCAGTATTCGGTGGGCACCTGGTTCTTCTCAAGCGCGAGGACCTCTTTGTCCGGGCACGCAGGCACCGAGAGTTTCATCGACGCCCGGCAGATGCTCACCATCACGACGTCGATGCGCCGGAACGGCACCGCATCTTTGCCCTCAAGGGCTGCCGACGTGAAATCGTGCCACATCTGGGCGGGGATCGTCCCTCCGGCGACCTTGCCCAAGGTCTCCTCCATGCTTCGCGCCGCGTCCGGGTAACCCATCCAGACGGCCGTGGAGAGTTGGGGTGTGTAGCCGATGAACCACGCGTCACGAAAGCCCTGGGATGTTCCTGTCTTGCCCGCTACCGGCCGGTCGAGCCGAGCGCGAAAGCCCGTACCCCGCCGCACGACCTCCTGAAGGATCTGCGTGACTCCGAAGGCCACGTCTGGGGAGAAGACGGGCTGTTCCTTGTGGGGCGAGTGGTAGATGACCGCGCCTTCGGAGTCCGTGATGCGCGAGATGATGTGGGGCTCCACCCGGTAGCCGTCGTTGGCGAAGGTGGCATAGGCGGAGGCCATCTCGAGGGGGCTGACGCCTACGCTCAAGCCGCCCAAGGCGATCGCCGGGTCGGCCCGAAGAGGAGAGGTTATGCCGGCCCGCTTGGCCAAGTCGGCCACCTTGTCGGCTCCCAGCTTCGTGATCAGCTGCGCGTACACGGTGTTCACCGAGTGCACTGTCGCCTCGACGAGGTTGACCGTCCCATAGCTCTCGTCCTCGTAGTTGCTGACGCTCCAGCTCCTGTCCAGGCCGCTGGTCGCGTCACGATAGCTGACCGTGAACGGAGTGGCACCCAGAAAGGTGGTGGTCTGGGGATCGTACCCCTGTTCGAGCGCCGCGGCGAGGACGAACGGCTTGAAGGCCGACCCGGGCTGGCGGTGAGCCTGCGTCGCCAAGTTGAACTGGCTCTTCGCGTAGTCCCGACCCGCCACCATGGTCCGTATGAGGCCGGTGGAGGGCTCCACGGAGACCAAAGCGACGGCCAATCCCTCGGTGTCGGGAAGTCGGCCGTACGCCGCCAGCTCCGCGTAGGCCTGCAGGCGCGGGTCGATCGACGTCTCGATGGTCAACCCGCCCCCGTATGCCACCTCCGCGGGGAGCACTTCCAGGAGCTCCTTCTTGAGGAAGTCGACCACATACGGCAGCCGGACGTCCTTTTCCCCCCGGTCAGCGACGATCCCCAGGGGCGTGTCCTGAGCCGCCTTGAGACCGGAGGGAGCGATGTATCCGAGCTCGACCATGCGCTTCAAGAGCGCGTCCCTCTGGGCTTTCAGCTCCGCCGGCTCCACGGAGGAGTCCTTCAGGCTTGGGGCGCTGATGAGCACCGCGAGCAGTGCGGCTTTCGGATAGTCCAGCTGCGTCGCCTCGACCGCGAAATACCGCCGCGCCGCGGCCTCGATACCGTACGCGCCCCGCCCGAAATACACCGAGTTCAGATACCGCGTGATGATCTCTTCCTTTGAGAGGGCCCCCTCGACCTTTCGCGCGATGAGCAGCTCGCGCACCTTGCGGGTCAGGCTCCGCGACCGGTCGTCCAACGTGGTCTTGACGTACTGCTGCGTGATGGTGCTGCCCCCCTGCACCACCTTCCTTGCCTTGACGTCGGCGATCGCGGCCCGAATCAGTGCGCCGTAGTCAACGCCGTCGTGCTCGAAGAACCGGGCGTCCTCCTTGGCGACCACCGCCTGAACGGCGGCCGGCGAGATGGACGAGTACGCAACAGGCTGAGCGTGCTCCTGTGCGAGGAACACCGCGAGCACCGTCCCGTCGGCGGTGACGACCCGGGTGTCCCCCAACGCCAGCCGCATGGGCGCGGGCACGGTCACGAACAACCAGTAGTAGACGCCCAAGACCGCGGCCGCGATCACGAAGACGGCCAGGGCGGCTCCACCGGCCAGCTTGAGCAACATACGGCCGAGGCGCGATGGGCGCGGGATCGTCAAGGCCCAACAGCCTCCTAGAACTTAACTCCGACGCCTGGGTGACAGGTCAAGCAGAGCCCGTCCTTAGCCTTGCGAGCCATGCTCGGGTTGGGGGTGCCATGCGGGTCATGGCAGCTCGAGCAGCGCATGGTCTGCTTGTGCCAGGGATCGACGTAAGGGGCATCGTGAGGGTGGTTCTCCCTGGGGTGAAGCTTGCGCTCGTGGCAGTTTCCACAGAGCGGGACCTCCCTCTGCTGCAAGAGAGGCCCGTAGTCAGAGCCGTGCCACAAATGGCAGTTGCGGCAGTCTCCCGGCGGACGACCGTTGCGCGAGGCCGAGTCATGTGGGGTGTCGGCCAGCGACGCGACCTTCGACGGGTGACACTCGGCGCACACACCGTTGCCGGTCGCGTGCAGGAGGCTGGGGTACGCCGATCCGTGGACATAGTGGCAGCCGGTGCAGTTGATCTGACTGGGCACCGGGTGGTGAGAGGCTTTCTCGAAGACGCCCTGCACCCCCCCATGGCAGGTGTAGCAGAGCTCGGGCGGCGGAAGCTTGAGCATGGGTGCATACGGCGCGTTGTGCGGCATGTGGCATTTCGTGCACTCGACCCCCGCGGGCTCGTGGGCGTATCCGAGGGACAGCTGCAGCTCTATCTCGGTGTGGCAGGCCACGCAGACATCGGGCTGAGGCTCCTTCGTCATGCCCGGGTAGTTCGAGGCGTGCGGTGAGTGGCAGGCTATGCAGTCACCCTGCTGGAAAGGGTCGTGGAGATTGTGGGAGAGGATGGTATCCGCGATGTAGTGGCAGGTCACGCACAGTCGGTTGGGTGGCTGGACCAGCAACCATGGGTACGGAGTGCCATGGACGTCGTGGCACACGCTGCACTCCCCAAGCGCGAAGGGCGGATGCTGGTGGGAGTCGTTGTAGCCTTTGCCGATACTGCCATGGCAGACGGCGCACAGCTCCTTCGGGGAGGCCACCAGGTACGACCCCTTTGCGGTGCCGTCGAGGGGGTGCTCGGTGTGGCAGCGCAGGCACGGGACCTTCGCGTGCGAGGTCGCCGCGTGCATCTGGTCCGGGTGGCAGGTCAAGCAGTCCTTCGTCTGTCCTCCAACGGCCGGCGGCACGAAGGTGACCAGGCTGAGGTAGGAACAGGAACGCAGCATGAGAAGCAGGATCAGGACGATGACGAGGAACGCGGCAAGCAGGAGCTTGCCGAGCAAGGAGCGCTTCTTCTTCTCTGTCGGCTCACCCTCCGATGCGTCCGGGGGGTCTTGCCACGGCGTGGCCGTCTCTGCGGTCACCACCACCCACTTCCCTTGGAGCAGCCTAGCGAAAGCTCGCCCAGGCATCTATCGGCCCTCGGAGCCTCCCCCTTTACCTGTGAACCATTTCACCGGGGCGAAGGCCGCGGACAGCATATCGCACAGCGGAACCCGGAGAAAGACATGGCGGCCGGGACCATGAGGTCCCGGCCGCCAGGATTGCTCGGCCTCGAAAGCTGGTCAGTTGGACCTAGCCCGAGGTCGTGGTAGTCGTGGCGCCGGCAGTCGTCGGGGTGGTCGAACCACCGCCAGACGGCGCGGCCGGCTCGACCTGCTTGAACTCGCCCGTGATGTGGCAGTGAGCACACGTGAGCGGGTTGTGGCACTGGAAGCACTTTTCCGCACCGTTGGCCTTGACGATCGGCGGGTGCTGCGCCTTCCAGGGGGTGCCGTCGTTCTTGTATCCCGTGTGGTGGCAGTCGTTGCAGAGATACTCCTGCGGGTGGCACTGGGCACAGATCTGCTTGCCACTCTTGGCCACCGTCTGCGGATGCGTCTGCTGCCAATCGGCGGCGTGCGGCATCGGCGTCTTGTGGCAGCTGTCGCAGAACGACTGCGCGTGGCACATCTTGCAGTAGGCCGCATCCTGCTTGGCCACGTCGGGGTGCTTGGCGCTGACCGTCTTGACCCCGGTCTGGTTGGCCGCGGGCAGCCAGCCGCCGGCAGTGTGATTGGCCGGCACGAGCGGGAAGTCCTTCGGGTGGCACGCTGAACATGCGCCCGGCGCGATCGCGTTCGCTTCCTGGCTGTGACACTGGAAGCACTTGATCATCGGCGGCCGCGTGATCTTGTCGGGCCCGTGCGTCGGGACCACGTGACAATCCTCGCACTTGATGCCTTTGTTGAGGTGCAGCGCATGGCTGAACGTCGGCACCAGAACCTTCTGACCGGCGAGGAACGCGTTGAAGTTGCTGTGGCAATCGGTGCAGATCTTGAACTGCTCCGATACCGGCGCTACTGACTCGGCCCCAGAGGTGGTCGGCGTCGTGCCTGGCGCGGTGGTGCCGGTCGTGCCGGTGGCGCCCGTCTCCCCGGTGGTCGTGGTCTCGCCCCCGCTGGGCGCGGCCGCAGTCGTGCTGGGCGCTACGGCGCTGGCCGTGGTAGTGGACGTACCCGCCTTCTGGCAGCCGCTCAGCGCCAAGATGCCGATGACAAGCGCGACGGCAACCAGAAGAAGGATAGCTACTCTCTCCTTGCGTACGAACATGAAATCACCTCCTTCCCTCATCGTGTCGCCATTGTGAAAAGGCTTGCGAACCGACTTATGCGAGCCGATTCTCTACTATTCCTTTCGGGGGCGCAAGACTACTCATCTCGGTCCCGAGCCGGTCTTCGTGTGGCAATCGGTGCAGAAAGACTGCTGGTGGCACACAAGACAGGATTCCTGCCCACGTTCGTTCGCTACCCGCCCGTGCTGGGCACTGGGCCACGCCGCTGTGGGCGAGAAGCCGGCATGATGGCAATCCTGACAGAACGTCTTGCCGCCGGGGTGGCACGTGTAGCAGGTGGCGGGCGATCGCTTGGCTATATCTCCGTGGCCCGAATACCAGTAGGCGGGATGCGGCATCTGCACCCCGTGACAGCTGATGCAGAAGGTCTTGTCTTTCGACTGGTGACACTTCACACAGACATCCGCCTGCTCCAGGGCCAACTTTCCGTGATCGCCCCGCCACGTAGCCGGATGGGGCATCTCGACCCCGTGGCACTTCTCGCACCACACCTTGACGTCGTGACACTTCTCGCAGGTCTTGCGGGTCTTCGCGTCGGGATCGAGGTGCACCGTGGTGACCCCGAGACCGGGTGCGATCTCCTCGAGCTTACGGTGGCAGTTCTTGCAGTCGTTGGGCGCGGTCTCGCCCTGGTGGCACTCGAGGCACGTCATCATCATGGGCGCCGGAGTGTTGAAGTGCCCGAGGGGCAGCTGATGACAGGTCACGCACTTGACGTCGTTGTCCAGGTGAGTCTTGTGAGAGAAGATGAGATCTCCGCTCGGGTCGGGCTTCTGCAGATAGTCGGCGTGGCACAAGGTGCAGGTGCGGAAGGGCTCGCCCCCCACCTCGTTCGGCGCACCCTGTACCTTCGCCAGGTCTTCGTCACCCACGGAGCGCATGTTCGCGGCCTCACTCGACAACGTGCTGCTCGATGAGCCGTCCTCAGCCCTCGACACCGCTACGAGCGCTCCGATCGCGCCCAAGGCGAGGAGAAGCACGAGGACGCCGACCAGCAAGAGCAGGCGCGGGTGCCTGCGCATCACGATCCACCCCCCTTGCCGTGGGTGACATGGATCTGGTGACACGAGTCGCAGTCGATCTGTTGGTGACAGAGCTCGCATTCGCCCGGCTTCTCCTTCGCGACCACGGCGTGCTGGGTGCCCCAGTCGGAGGGGTGCGGCATGGCCATACCGTGGCAACTCACGCACAGCTCGGGCTTGTGGCAGTTGGTGCACATCTTGGAGCCCTTGGTCGCGACTGAGAAGCCGTGAGTCCGCGTCCATTCCTTGGGGTGCGGCATCTCGACGGGGTGGCACTGCAGGCAGAACGACTTTTCATGGCAGCGCGTGCAGACCTCCATCTGCGGGAGTGCGATGGCCCCGTGCTTCTCGGTCCACTGCGCGGGGTGAGGCATCTGGATGCCGTGGCACTCCAGGCAGTGCTGAGTCAGGTTGTGACACCGTCCGCAGACCTCGGCGCCGTTCGCTTTCACGGTCTGACCGTGAGACGTCCCGAAGTCGGAGGGGTGCGGCATCTGCATGCCGTGGCACTCCAGGCACACCTTCTGGTCTGGGATCGCCATCCCGGCATGGCCTACCTGGACATGGCAGGTCGAGCACGAGATGCGTTGAGAGAGGTGCAGCGAGTGCGAGAACGTCTTCGCGTCCTCACTCGCGGTCTTCTTCTGAAAGTCGGTGTGACAGCTCAAGCAGGCGTCGTTGGCGATGGGGATGACGAGGGCCGTCGTCGTGGTGGTAGCCGCAGGCTCGTCTCCCCCCGTGCCGCAACCGACAAGCAGAGCCAGGGCGATCAGACCCGCGCCGAGGAGCGCCGCCCTCAGCAGCTGATGGGCGCGGCGATGGAGTCCGTCCACAGTGCGCTCTCCTCTCTTCGAGCCGTCACCGACGTCACTCCCCCAGGACCCCCCTCTGCTTGCCCGTCTTCACGTGGCAAGGCGAACAGAACTCTTCAGGCTTGGTGTGGCACTTGAAGCAGGCACCCGTGCCCTGCGCCACGACCACTTGCTTGTGCTGGCTGCCCCAATCGGGCAGCTTGGGCAAGCTCTCGTGGTGACAGTCGTTGCAGAAGTTCATGGACTCGTGACACTTGAGGCAGGCTGTCTTCGAGGACTTGGCCTGTTGTCCGTGTCCACCTTGCATCCAGCCTTCGGGGTGCGGCATCTCCATCTTGTGGCAATCGTCGCAGAACGACCCCTCGTGGCACATCTTGCAGTAGAGCCGCCTTTGCAGCGCCGTGCGGCTGTGGCGGGCCACACCCGAGCCCGGCTGGAGCAGCCAGGTCTTCTGGGAATGGTCGGCGGTGACCTTCGGTATGTCCGGCGTATGGCACGTCGAGCAAGCTGTCGGCGCCAGCACTCCCTGATTGCCGTGGGTCGTACCGTGGCATTCGAAGCAGGTCTCTACTGGTACGTGCTCGATGCGCCCGGGCTTGTGTGGAAATCCCTTGTGACAGGCGGAGCAGCGTATTCCCTTCGCGAAATGCGCCTCGTGCTTGAAGACGAGCTTGCGCTCGCTGCGCCACGCCAGCGGCCTGTCCAGGCTGTCATGGCAGTTGGCGCACAACGAGATGAAGGCGGCCGGATTGTCGGCGGAGGGAGGAGCCGGC
This sequence comes from Actinomycetes bacterium, assembly GCA_021802965.1. Taxonomy (GTDB): domain Bacteria; phylum Actinomycetota; class Thermoleophilia; order RBG-16-64-13; family RBG-16-64-13; genus JAJZQZ01. Next base: position 6,896 of record JAJZQZ010000033.1, on the reverse strand, counting down.
GCACCGGTCTGGACGACCGGGTCGACTCCGTGCTCCGCATCCTCCGCCGCGACCTCGGCGGCGGTGATGGCGTCTCCCAGATCGGTCTGGGCTTGAGGTTGTGCGGTCTCCCCGCACCCGCCGACCACCAGGACCAGGAGCCCTGCGATCAGCAGAAGGATCCCCAGAGACCCGACCACATGGCGCTGCTGGAAGTCACCCCTCCGGCCTTGCGAGTCCATGATCACTACTCGGCCTCGGGTTGGATCTTGCCCTCACGCACCAGACGTTCGTACCAAGCAGCCTTGTCGTGCTTCAAATGCTCCAGCGGCATCTTCCCGGTGAAGATCACAGGGTCCATGGGGAAGACGTTCATCCGAAGGTGGGAGTTGTAGAGGTGGACGAAGAGGATCCAGCCGATGGCCAGGATCGCCTCGTCGCCGTGGATGATGCGGGCCACGTTCAGGAAGATGCCCGAAACCAGCTGACCGGTTACCGTCGGGAACCAAAGGGCGAACCCGGAGGTGCCGATCATGGCGATGCCCCAGAAGACCGCGAACCAGTCGAACTTCTCCCAGAAGGTGTAGCGCTCGAACTTCGGCCTGTCACCCCGGTCGAAGAACCACTTGATCATACCCACAAGGTCGGCGATGTCTTTCTTGCGGAACATGATGGAGTCGGGGCCGAAGACGTTCGCCCTCCTGATGAACACCCAGTACAGGAGGTACAGGGCATGGATCAGGAAGTCGGCGACCATGAAGCCGGCCATGACCCGGTGGACCAGGCCGGCGTTATGCACGCCGCCCCAAAAGCTCATCATCGACTGAGCCCAGAAGTCATAGCTGTATTTGAGAGGCGGCCCCGTGAGGGTGCACCCGATGAAGGTCACCATCATCACGAAGTGGCTCAAGCGATGGTAGACGCTGAAGCGTACATAGTAGTCCTTACGGGCAGCCATCACTCGTCCCCCCCACGTCCGTTCCGGTGCTCACGCGTACCCGCCCCGCCTTCCGAAGGCGGACCCTCCGGCCCGGGACCCTCGTCCTCGCGACGCTGGGTGGTCTCCTCTTCGAGCGCCCGGATGAATCCGAACAACCTACCGAACCCTCTACCAGCCACGCCCAGCACTATGCGGGTCTCCTTCTGAAGGTGGACCGTGGTGTAGGCGATGCCGGTGACCAGTACGACGATCAGCAAGGTCGAGAAGAAGAGGTAAACGGCGCGTACGCCCCACCAGGCATCCTCGAAACCTGCTTTCAGGTGCATCTGGAAGTAGGTGAACCCCTTCGTGGCCCCAGGGTGACACTGCTGACACTGCTTGACCGTCTGCGGGTCACCCGACTTCAGCGACAGGTTCTCGTGAAAGCCGTGGCAATCGAAGCACGTGGCCGCGTCGGCAAGGCCCAGGGATAGGGCCTTGAAGTGGAACTCGTGGCTGGCTTTCTCGAATTTCTCCTTATGGCAGCGGCCGCAGGAGTCGCGGGCCATGCTCATCTTGAAGTCGGCCGTCTCCTTGCCCAAGCTCACGCGGCGGATCTCATGGGATCCATGGCAGGAGATGCAGATGGGGCCCGCGGCGTCCTGATAGAACAGCTTCGCGTGCGTGGAGGTCTGGTAGGCGGCGAACTCCTTCGGGTGACAGCTCTCGCACGCCTCGATGGCTATCTGCTTGTAGTCCTTCGTGGGGTCAGTCTGATGCTGGGGGATCGTGTTGACGAATCCCCTGTGGCAGCTCGAGCACTGGTTCTTCCCGTGGACCGAGGCGGCGAACTTCTGGGGATCGACGTAGAGCGACGTCGGCTCGCCTTCCTTCGGCGTGGGGTTGGTGAAGTTGGGGTCGCTGTGACAGATGAGGCAGCCTTCCTGGTCGGCCGCCATGGCCGGACCGACCACGACGAGCACGAGGGCGATCGTGACGGCGACGAGCGCCGCGAAGCCGAGGACGGCTCTTCGGCCGTGCGAACCCGGCAGGATAGGTCGAGCCGAGCCAGGCCTCCGATCCGACATCTTGTCCCCCTTGCCTAGAAGAAAAGCGGCCATATGATCAACAGTAGGGTGTACGAAGCGACCAGGAACGCGAACACGGTCACGATCCCGGTCACCCAGCCGAACATCCGCCGCTTCGCCTTCGAGGGGGCGGGCCGCACGACCTGATCGAGCGTGCCGGCCTTCAGGCGGTTCTCGTACTCGAGCGGACGTTCGTGGATGTAGTGCTCCACCGGAAGATACCCGGAGAAGATGACCTCGTCGGCGGGGAATGACTCCGGGCGCCCGTGTGCCGAGAAGAAGTGCACGAAGATGAAGATCACACCGGTGGCGAGAAAGGCTTCGTTGGAGTGCAAGACCAGCGCCAGGTTCAGCGTGATGCCCGGCAAGACACGAGTGGTAGCCTCCGGGAACCACATCATGAGCCCCGAACCGCCGATGAGCACCGTGCCCGCGAAAAGGGCCCAGTAGTCGAACTTCTCCCAGTACGTGAAGCGGTTGAGCAGCGGCTTGGGTCCCTTGCCGAAGAACCAGCGGAACATGCCCTTCATGTCCTGCCAGTCCTTGAGCCCGGGGACGATCGAGTCGTCGCTAAAGATCGGCCCCTTGCGTCCGAGCACGAAGTAGGCCATGTAGGAGCCCTCGAGGATGAAATACAGGATGTTCACCACCGCGAACGCTCGGTGCGCGAACCCGGCCGCGGCCACCCCACCGAACGCGTCCATGAGGACCTGAGACCAGTAGCTCGTCTTGAACTTGAGGGGCAGACCGGTGAGGACCAGACCGAAGAAGCTGATCATCACGAGATAGTGGTTGAACCGGTGAAAGGGGCTGAACCGGTGGTAGACCAGGCGCATGCCTTCCTTGGCGTCGGTACCGGCGCTCATCAGTGCCCACCTCCCTTGCCGAAGTACATGCCGTCCTTCAGTCCTCGATAGATGTAGAGCAACGTGTGGATGCCGCCGAAGGCGAAGACGGCGATGATCATGAGCAAGTAGAACACCGCCACAGCGAACACGATCAAAGGAGCCTTCGTGGACGTCGGCTTGACGTGCACGAGGAAGGTGGAGAAGCCCTTGGACGCGTCAGGGTGACACTTCTGGCAGGTCGGCAGGATGTTAGCCTCGGAGAGCGTGGACTGCGGGTTGCTCACCGGTAGGATGCTGTGCGCTCCGTGGCAGTCGACGCAGGTAGCGGCAGACTCACGTCCCAGGGTGATCGCCTTGCCGTGATAGGTGTCGAGGAAGGTCGCCTCCCGTCCGCCATGGCACTTGCCGCAGACATCGGAGATACTCTGCTTGTACTCGAGCGTCCCCACCTTCTGGATGGCGTGGGTGCCGTGACAGTCGATGCAGATGGGGGCCTTCTCGCCGGCGGCCGTCCCGCCGCGGCTCAGCGTGCCGTGGTAACTCTGCTTGTACATCTCGAACTGGTCGTCGTGACAGTTGCGGCAGGCCTCGTTGGCCGTCTGCCGGAAGAACTCAGCGTTATTGACCATCTTGTGCGGGTCGTGGCTGAAGCCGGTGTGACACGCGTTACAGGGCAGCAGCCCATGAGCCGAGTCGTGGTAGGCCGCGGAGTCGATGTAGAGGTTCTGCGTGCCCTTGTCATCCTGCACTGTGCCCAGGTACTCCTGGGAGTGGCAGGTGAGACAGCGCGTAGTCAGGTCCTCGGATCCGGCGGCTTGATCGGAACCGGAGGGGGCGGTGGTGTTGGTCGTGGCCGGCAAAAGGGTGGTGGTCGAGGCGGCCAGAGCGGCGGAAGCAAGGACGATGGCAAGGACAATAGCCAGGACAGCGGCAGCAGCCGCCCGCTTCGAGCACGTGAATTCTTTCGCTAATTGCCTCGCACTATTCAAATCCCCTCCCACCAGTCCGTACCTCCTCTAGTTGGTGGTCACGCCTTCTGCAAGGTGGCAGCGCTCACAGAACGCCGGCGAATGGCACACACGGCACGGCTCCCCACCCCCCTGGGCGAACTCCGGGTGAGTCTGCACCCAATTCGGAGGATGCTGGACCTTGTGGCATTTCTCGCAGAAGTCCTCTTGGTGGCAGCCAAAGCAGGTGTCTTTGCCCGAAGCTTCCACCTGCTTGCGGTGCGTGTATCGCCAGGTGGTGTCCTGGTGGCTCAGCGGGGGCTTGCTGTGACAGTTCTTGCAGAAACCTGACTGCTCGCTGTGGCAGCGCTGGCAGTCTTCGATGCGCTCCCGGGCGAGCTTGCCGTGGTTCTGCACCGCGTCGGTGGGGTGAGCCTGAGTCTTATCGGGGGGCGTGACGTGGCAGGTGCCGCACGCGTTGGGCGCTTTGACGCCGTCGTGGCACATGTAGCAGACATCCATCGGAGGCGGCCCACCCGGAGTCCCCTTGCGGGTGTGAACGACGTTGAAGTGGCAATCGGCGCACTTGAGGCCTTGCATCTCGACGTGCTGGCGATGAGGGATCTTGATGTCGCCCCCCGTCGAGACCTCCCGGTCGAGGCTGTGGCACTGGAGACAGCTGGCATTGGAGGGACGCTTGACGTCGGGCGACATCTCCGCGCCCTTGAAGATCTGCGTGTAGATCTCCTTGTATGACAGCACCTTGTGCTCGAGTTGCTTGACGAAGCCCGGATCGACGTGACACATGATGCAGTTGACGTTGCCGTGGGTCGACTTCTCCCACATGTCTTTGGGTTCCTGCATGACGTGGCAGTTACTGCAGAAATCAGGAGTGGACGTCATCGCCACCGGAAGGTAGATGGCCGCGATGCCGATGAAGACGAACGCCGCCGCGATAAGGACGATGTAGCGGTAGCGGACGCGCACCGCACGGCCGCTCTCGTCATAGACCCGAAGGAACTTGGGCCATCTCATTGGCCGAACCTCTCCTTCATGCGCTGCTCATCGGTTAGCTTCTGGAACTCACTCGGAGAATGGCAGCCGCTTTGCGCGCAGAAACTGGTATCGGCGTGGTGGCACTTAAAGCAATCCTTCTCCCGGCCCTTGGCGATGGTCCCGTGGTCCTTCATCGCCGTGTCCGTTATGCCCCCGTGTCCCTCGGAGGCGGTCGGAGGCTTGGTGTGGCAGGTGTCACAGGAATTGGGGGCCTTCTCGCCGTCGTGACACATCGCGCACACCCCCATGGGCGGCACGGGGGTGCCCCCGTCGGCGGTGTGGACGACGTTGAAATGACAGTCCTTGCACTCCAGGTCGCGCATCTCGACGTGTTCCCGGTGGGGGATCTTGAGGTCGCCCGACGTGGAGGCGATGCGGTTGGTCGTGTGGCACTCGGCCTGGAGACAGTTCTCGTTCGTGGCCGACCGGATCTGATCCGGCATCTCGGCTTTGCCCACCAAGTTCAGGTAGACGTTCTCACTCACGATCACGGAGTTGACGACGTGGTTGATCACGCCGGGCCTGACGTGACACTTCTCGCAGCCGAACTTGCTGTGGGTCGAGTGCTCCCACGACTTCACGAACGGCTCCATGATGTGGCAGTTGTAGCAGAAGCCGGGAGTCGTCGTGATGTAGAACGGCACGAACAGGACAGCGCCCGCGACCGCGGCAAGTCCCAGGACTACAAGGATGAGATACCGTTTCTTGATCCGAACAGCACGACCCTTGCGGTCGTAGACCCTGAAGCGCAGGGGGTTAGGCTCTTTCATGCGTTCCTTCTCGTCGGGGCCAAGCCGACCGGTCCACGTGCGCTTGTGGCGCCGGGGGGCAGTACCGGGGCTTCGCCAATACTATCTCACGGGGCAATCACCGCTTCAGTGAAGCTAAGCACACTTTTCACAAGCGGCCCGCGGCTGTTACTATAGCATCCGAACGGAGGCTGTCCACCCCGTCTTACGAGCAAACAGGCCCGCCAGGCGCGGGAGCCATAAGGAGGCCGCACAGTGACTTCCCGATTCGACTTCGTGAACTTCGTCGGATTGCTGTTCATCATAGCGGCCATCATCCTCTGGTCGCAGGCCGCCTTCGCGTTTCTCCGTGTCGACCTGCCGTCGTTCCTGGTCTACACGGTGATCGGGTTCGCGGGGTCCATCATAGGCGGATTCCTCCTCAAGCCTCACGCAGCCCGCTAGGGGGGTGCTGAAAAACGATACATCGGCCCGCGGATCACAACTGGGCGGCGCCATGCGTCGTCCTCCGTCGCGCCCGTAGCGCTGCTACGAGCGCTCCCTGCGTCCTAGCCTAGCGCATACCCAGCGCACCCCGCGGGCGAAGCAGTCATTTATCAACACCCCGCTAGTCGACACCCAGAAGAGGGCCCCGCGGCGGAGTCGAGCGCTGTGGAGTCCGACGACGGGAGGTCCAGCCCCAGCCTCGACCCGCGGCTGGACACGACGGCTTGGCGCGTGTTCGGACGCCGCTTCCCTCGGCGCTGGAGCTTGTACTTCCGGCTTGTCGCCGCGGCCATCCTGGTCCTCTCGCTCGCCTGGTGGTTCACCCGCGACGTCACGTACATCGGCAACGTCAAGGTGTCCGGCTTGGAAGCCGCCGCGACCCGCTACCGGGAGCCCTTGCGCCTGCTCGCCGACGACTTCAAGGGGCTCGCGACGACGCTCGCGGACGACGGGTATGGATGGCAGGCAGGGGGCCTGCCGTCACTACGGGCGGCCGACGCGCTGAGTGCGCCCGAAGCGGCGAAGTACGTCGCTATAGGAACCCTGGAGATCAAGCCGGGGCGCCAAGGCTTGACCGCCGGCCCCACCGCGGAACGCATCGCCGCGTATCTGAGCTCACGGGGGTGGACGATGGCTGCGAATGGAGAGTCAGGTCCTCTCGCCGGCGCCTCCAAGGACGAGGGACCCTTGCGCGCGGTGATCTCTGTCGAGCCGCGGCCGGAAGGGCGGGAGCGGCTGACGATGCGGGTCACCGCGGCACCTCCCGGGTGACCCCGTCGCTCCGAACGGCGCCTCGCTAGGCGCTGTTCTTCTTGGTGCAAGAC
>JAJZQZ010000256.1 GCA_021802965.1 Actinomycetes bacterium | reverse complement strand
CGTTCCGGTCGTCGAGGTCGTCTCTGCCGCACCAGGGGTAGAACCGCCCGATTTATCCAGTTCGGCGAGCAACTCCTTGGCCTCGACGTTGTCCGGATTCTCCGCTACCGCCTTGTTCAGCTGGATGGCGGCGTTATCAGGCTGCTTCACCTTGATCAGCAGCTTCGCCAAAGGCACCCGGATGGTATCAAGATGTACGCCCATCGGTCTCATGTCGAGCACCTCGAAGTAAAGCTTGATGGCCTTGTCGGTGTTGCCCAGCTGAGTGTCCACCTCGGCAAGCGATACGCGCGCAGCCGTGAAGTCATTGTTGATCTGCAGGGCTTTATCGAAACTTTTCGCTGCCCCCTCCAGGTCCTTCTTGGCCAGGCGGAGCTGTCCGATGTGGAAGTAGGCCTCGAAGTTGTTGGGATCTGCCTCGAGCAACTGCTCGTAGACCTTCATCGCCCCGTCCCGATCGCCCGTCTGCTCGTACGTCCGGGCGAGGAAGAACCACGAGGCAAGGTCGTCGGGATTCTTCTCGAGGTTGGCTCTGGCCTTCGCCTGAGCCCCGGCGATATCGCCGCGCTGCAGCTCGGCCACCCCCGGCAGGCTCTCCTGAAGGGTGCTGGTGGTGCTGACGGCGAGCGTCGTCACCGTCGTAGCCTCGCGTGACGAAAGCAGGGCGACGGCGACGATGGCTGCCCCGCCGAGGATGAGGATCAGGCCAACGACCAGTATCAGTTGCTTCGACGACACTTCGCCCTCCGCTTCACGACGACCCGGCGCCGCGACGAAAGAGTGGCTACAAGTGGTTCATTATCTCACAAGCACACCATCACACGCCTCGAACACGTACCCCGGCCCTGGTCGCCGACGCCGCCGGGCGTTTAGCATCGCGATACCCCTTCTGTTAGTATCGTTGCCTCAAGAAGGGCGTTGCGCCCACAGCAGCACCGCGGACCCGATCTCAAGGAGGAAACGACTTCCATGGCACGTAGAGACAAGGATTTCTTGGGCCTTGAGGTAGTGAGCCTCGAGGACGCATCCGTGGTGGGCGAGGTCGACGGGCTGATCGTCGACGAGAAGACGAACGCGGTGGCCGGATTGATCATCGACCTAGGCATCTATGAGGCCAAGGTCGTGGCGTACGCCGACGTCCTCAATGTGGGCGACGACGCCGTCATGATCGACTCCGCGGGGGTCGTAAAACCGATCTCTCAGCACTCCTCGCTCAAGGAGATCGCGGAACGCGACATCGACCCGTGCGATTCGCTGGCCATCACCGACAAGGGAGACATCGTCGGCGTGGTGGGTGACTACTTCGTGGATCCCGCCTCGGGCGCCCTGAAGGGAGTCGAGGTCGTGGTGGACGAGGAAGACGACTGCGACGAGGGCACCGTGTACGTGCTCCCCATCGCCGACGTGGTCCGAATCGGCGCCGACCTTCTCATGGTGCGCGCGGGGTTCCAGGCGAACGCGGTCTCGTCCGGCGAAGACCTCTAGACCGGCGGGTCGCGTGCCCTTGATCGGCGATCCGGAGGCTACGCCGCTGTGAGCACCGCCGTCCTTGTCGTCGCCGGGGTGTTCGTGGTCTTGGGCGTCGCACTCATCGTGCTGTCCGTAGTGCTCGGCCGCCGCGATAGCGCAGTCAGGGCCGAGGGCGATGCGCAGGATGAGGGGCCCGACAATGCCAAGACGTTCATCGACGAGCCGTTGGAGACCGACATCTCCACCGAGCTAGGGGCGACTCGACGAGTCCCGGAACCGCGAGCCGATATCGCGCCTGACGAAGTGGCGGCTGACAAGGCGCCGGCCGATGAAGCGCCGGCTGCGGAAGACGTCGAGGCCGACGTCTCGGAGAACGCCGACCAACCTGCGGCCGCCGAAGAAACCGGTGAGACAAGAGAAGACGAAGAGGAATCTCCTCCGGCGGGCACCGGGACCGAACAGCAGACCCGCGCGACGGCAGCGGGGACATCGCCTCCCGAGAGCTCCGGCCTTCAACAGGTCAGCTTCAACTTCCGCGTGCAGCTGGGTTTCAAGTACCTTACGAACAACCTGCTGGGAGACGCGGTCGCAGAGTTCCAAAAGGCTCTGTCCCTGACCGACGACCCCGAGGCCAAGCTCAAGCTCTTGGTCGAGATCGGCAACGCCCTCCGCGCCCAAGGCAGATATGGACCTGCGGCGGCCGCTTATATGCAGGCGGACGAATATACTAAGAACGACGCGCTCAAGGAGCACCTGGCGCGCACGGTGGCGGAGATGACCGAGCCGCGGGGCGGACCAGACCCGGCCAATGGCTCGGACGAGAACGCAGGTACCACAAACGATGAAACCGGAGACCCCGGTCTCGACAAGGAGGAGTGACAGATGGCACGGATCGACACCGAGCTGCTCGGACTGCAGATCGTCTCGCTCGAGGACGCCTCGATCGTCGGAGAGGTCGACGGTCTGATCATCGACGACGCTTCCATGGCTGTGGCGGGCTTCCTGGTCGACCTCGGCCTCTATGAGGCCTCGGTCCTGCCTTTCGCCTCCGCGTCGTCCGTCGGCAACGACGCCATCATCGTGCCGAGCGCCGCCGCCCTCAAGTCCGTCACCGCCGACGCCGCTCTCGAAGCCCTGGCCAAGAAGGACATCACCATCTCCGACGCCAAGGCGATCACTCGGTCGGGCAAGACGGTCGGGATCATCGGTGACTTCTTCGTCGACACGGCGACGGGCGCGATCGAGGGCATGGAGTTCATCGCCAGCGAGCAGACCGGCTACCACGCCGATGTCAGTGTCCTTCCCACGGTCGGTGTGATCCGGCTGGGCCGGGACATAATCGTGCTGGCTGACGACTACCACCAGCGCCTGCAGCGCGACGCGACCTCCCTGGCGCGCCTGCATCGGGAAGACACCGGCACGATGACGATCACGCCTCGCGGGCCCGCCCTCGAGACCCAGGCCGAACCGGCGGCAAGCGCACCGGCCGCCGAGGCCGACCAGGGCGTGGTGGAACCGCCGGCCGAGCCCGAGGCCATCTACGAACCAGTGTCAGACGCGGCGCCCGAGCCCGAGCCTCAGCCGGACGCGGAGCTCGAGCCCGTGCCGGCGGATGTCTCGGGAGAAGCGGTGGACGAATCCGCCGCCCCCCCTGCCGAGGAGCCCACACAAGGCGAGCTTCAGTTCGCGGAGCCGGAGGTCACCGAGGTCGAAGCCGAGCCGGCCGCGGAGCCGGCCGCCGAGCCGGTGGCAGAGGCCGCGGCCATCGAGGACGTCACGGCTGAGATCGAGAACGCTCCCGCTCTCGAAGAGCCCGAGGCGCCGGCTGCGGCAGGGCCCCTATCCGAGGAGACCGCCCCGGAGATCGCGCCGGAACCCGCCCAGGAAGAGCCACAACAGGTCGCGGCGGCCGCTGAGGCTCCCGCGGCTGCGTCCGACGACAGCTTCGGCACGCAGCAACGTCACTTCTTGATCGGCAAGCGCGTGCTTCGACGGATAGAAAGCCCCAGCGGAGAAGTGGTGGCCGAAGAGGGCGACCTCGTGACCTACGAGATGATCCAGAAGGCGAAGAGCAGCGACCAGCTCCTGATATTGTCACTGAACGTGGAGTGATTCGGGGCGCTGCTCCCTCGGCGCGGTGCGCGCCGAGGGAGCAGACTCGGGCGAGGTCGGGACCAGAGCCCGGTTCTCTCCGCTCTTCGCGCAATTTTTCGTCACAGTAGAAGACGGCATCGGGTCTTCCTGCAAGCCTCCTTCGGGCGTCGCTTGGGCCATACCGTCGCGCATGCAGCGTTTTTCGTCGAAGAAGCTTCCCTAAAGAAGTACTTGACTCCTTGATATGCGGCACGATATGGTGTCGCCGGAGAGTACAGGGAGGCGGAGGCAATGAACCCCGGCGCTGTATCTGGGCACTTGGCCCGGGGGGAGCCAATAGTGCAACCGGCCGAGGGGTGGCCGGTTTTTT
>JAJZQZ010000032.1 GCA_021802965.1 Actinomycetes bacterium | reverse complement strand
GCGACCAGCACCGCGTCGAAGCCCTGGTCGCGGAGCGCCGCGACATCGTCGATCTTCGTGTCCGTCGCGATCTCCACGCCGATCGCCGTGACGTTGCCGACATCGGCGTCGATGACCTCGTTCGGGAGTCGGTAGGCCGGGATGCCCAGCCGCAGCATGCCGCCGGGCTCGGGAGCCGATTCGAAGATCTTGACCCCGTATCCCTTCAGAGCCAGCTGCCAGGCGGCGGTGAGGCCGGCGGGCCCGGATCCCACCACGGCGACCTTCTTGCCGTTGGGCTCCGGGGTAGCGACCGAGCCGTGCTCCGCCCGGCCGTACCGCTGGTCGGCGACGAAGCGCTTGAGGCGCCGGATCGTCAGCGCCCCCTCCAGCTCGCCGCGGGTGCACTGCTCCTCGCAGGGCGCGTAGCACGCCCGTCCGAGACTGCCCACGAGCGGCGTGGTCTCGAGGATCAGGTCGAAGGCCTGGTCGTACTGGCCGCTGCGCACGCGGGCCACGTAGCCGTGGGCCTTGATGCCGGCCGGGCACTCGTAGCTGCAGGGCGAGACGCCGGCGCGGTCGATGACGGCCTTCTTCGGTACCGCCTGGGGGAAGGCGATGTAGGCCGCCCGCCGAGACACCATATCGGCGTTGAACTCGTCGGGCACAGCCACGTTGCAGGCCATCTCGCAGAGACGGCATCCGGTGCACGCGGCCGCGTCGACGAACTTGGGATTCTGACGGATCCGGGCGTGATAGCCTCCGTTGCCGTCGCTTCGGATGCCCTCGACTTCGGCGTACGTGAGCACGTCGACGTTGGGATGGTGGATGGTCGCGGCCATCTTGGGGGTGGAGATGCAGCTGGCGCAGTCCAAGGTGGGAAACACCTTGCTGAGCAGGATCATCTTGCCGCCTACACTGGCCTCCTTCTCGACGACGAGCACCTTGTAGCCCATGTCCCCGAGCTTGAGGGCCGACTCCATCCCGCCGATGCCGCTGCCGACCACCAGAGCGTCGTACTTCATGCGGTCGCCTTCCTCGATGGTCCCAGATTCGCCAGCAACTGGGAGTATTCGTGCATGTAGTTGGTGAACGGCTCGGCGCAGACGGAGCAGATCGCGGCCATCCGCACCCGCTGGGGCTGGTAGCCGTTGTCCGAGAGAAGCGCCTGCCCGTCGGACATGACGCCCGCGGTGCGCTCGGCGCAGTCGGGTAGATAGGCGCACTCCTCGCCGTCGGCGGCGATGAAGACTCCGTCGAATCCCTGCTGGATCGCGTAGAGGATCCAGCTGGGCTTGATGCCGCTGGTGCAGGGGAGACTGATCACCATGACGTTCGGCGAGTAGTGCATGTGAGAGCTGCCGGCCAGGTCGATGCCCGGATCCGAGATGTTGTTCGTGGAGAAAACGAGGATCCGGGGAGCCAGCGCCCGATCCTCGCTCGTGATCGCGGTCATTACTTCATCTTCCGGACGTAGAGCTTCAGGAACCCGGGCTCCTCGACGACGCCCAGGAACTCGTGGCCCATCTTCTTGCACCAGGCCGGGAGGTCCTTGGTCGTGCCGCTGTCGGTCGCCTGGACCTCCATCACGCCGCCCACAGAAACACCGGGGATACCCTTTTTCGCGGCCAGGATCGGACCGGGGCAGGAGGTGCCACGGGCGTCGACGACCTTCTCTACTGTGATGGTGCTGAGATCCGACATGATGCTCTCCTTGTTCCTGTGTTTTGCTTGTGCTCTTGTGCGCAAGAAGCCGCAGCCGACTCCCAGGCCCGCTCTCCGATCGATCCCACTAACCTGTGGCCGCCTCCTCTCCCAGGGCGGGCAGCAGATCAGCTGCCCGTAGGGACTCTCCGTGCTGCAGGTGTTGCTCGAGCAACGCCTCGCGGACGAGGGCACACGCCTGCATGAACTTCATGTTGGCCACGCGGTAGTAGACGTTCAGGCCCTCCTTACGGGACACGACCAGCCCGCCCTCTCTGAGCACGCGCAGGTGTTGGGAGACGTTGTGGATGGGCAGGTCGATCTCGGCGGCGAGGTCGCCCACGCACTTCTCTCCGTCGCCGATCACGTGAAGGATCGCCTGCCGCTGCTCGCTGGCAAGCGCCTTGCAGAGCTCGGCCTGCATCCGATACACCGGACGCAAGTCGAGAAGTGATGTCTTTGCTTTATCTTCTATTTGCATACTTGCTTACATACGCTCCATGCGAAGACGCTCGGGTGAGACGGATGACTCCGTCGAGATGGGTCAGTGTGTGGCGCAGCCTCCGTGCCAACCACAGGCCTGGTCGGCAATCATGCGGTGAAGCTCATCGTTTGGTCCCACGGTCACGTCCTCCGTGAATCGAGCCACAGGAATCGGATGAACCGGTACGGCTCGACGACGAAGACCGCCAGGAGGGGACAGATCAGGCAGTAGGTCGCGAAGAGGACGAAGAGGGGCCAGCACAGGTAGCCGGAGCGAACGGGAGAGACGAGCCGGAACCACAGCCAGGCCCCGAGCGCGTAGACGAGGACGGCGCAGGCCGGCCAAGCCAGCCAGGGCGCCGTGGTCGCCGCGGTCATCGGAGGCACCCGCCCCTTCGCTCGTGCTCGACATACACGCGCTCACCACTCCTGGACCGTCGCCTCAGCTCGCTGCTCGGCGAACATGCGCACGAGCCGCTCGTCGGCTTCTTTGGCCAGCTGCCTCAGGCACTCGGCCCGCATTTTCAGGCCATCGGAGATGGACTGCAGGCAGTTGGCGCCGCTCTCTGTGAGGCGATAGACCCTGCGATGAGGACCAGACGGCTGGGGTTCCCACTCCGACGATAGGTGCCCGTCCTCCTCGAAGGAGCGGAGCAGGCGATACACCGACCCTTTGTCGACGACGACCATGTTGCCCACAAGAGACGTCACTGTCTCGAGCAACTCGTAGCCGTGCGCCGAGTGATCAGCGATGCTCAGCATCACCGCGGCGGTGAGCACGGTGGCGCGGTAGGGCCCACCACCCGCTGCCTTGCAGCACGGAGGCGTCTCGATGGAGCCGTCCTTGCACGTGACCGCCTTGTCCTGTGATTCCACGCCTTCCCACCTCGTGCGACTGCTATACCCACCTAGGTATGTTTTGCATCTAGCAGAATGACGCATCTCGCGAGTTTCGTCAAGGCATGTTGGCGAAGACACCCTCGGCGGCGCCCTGCAAATTCTATACGCAGGGGGGTATGCTGGCCAGAAGTTCGAAGACCGTCGAATCAGGAGGGCACGTGAACACACCTCGGGGTCAAGAGCCGTGGGCGCCGCTCGTGCTGGTGCTGGGTCTCGCGGGCCTGATCGTCATGGCCGACAATTGGGTGGTCTCGCCCCTGCTACCCTCGATTGCGCGCACCATGGGCGGCTCGGTCCTGGGCATCTCGTTCCTTGGACAAGGAATGAGCATGGCCGTCGGGGGCACCATCGCAGCCTTCGCAGGCTGGAGATGGGTGTTCATCGCCTACGGCATCGTCGGCCTCCTCGTAATGGGCGTGCTGGTGCGGAAGGGAAGGAGCCTTCCCCCGGAGCCGACCGTTGGTCGCGGCCCGCTTATCCGTCCCTACCGACATCTGCTCGGCCGCTGGCGGAGCCTGCGTATCTACCTGGTCGCCTTCGGGGAGGGGGTTTTTATTCTCGGTCTTTTCAGCTACTTGGGCGCACTGCTGGTCGAGCGACACGGACTTGGCCCACTGGGCGTCGGTCTATCCCTGACCGCGTTCGGGGCGGCATCGGTCATCTTCGGACGTCTGAGTGGCCGCGTGGCCGGGCGTATCGGCCGAGTGAACCTGATCGGCCTGGCCCTTCTTGTGGGGGGTGTGGCGGCGCTCGTGCTTTCCCAAGTGGCGAACCTGCCGCTCAGCCTGGTCGCCATCTTCGCGCTCGGAGCCGCCTTCATGCTCGCCCACTCGAGTGTGCTCACCATCGCGACTGAACTCGCCGCCCAACATCGGGGGGTGGCCATGAGCTTGGTGGCGTTCGCGTTCATGGGGGGTGGAGCGCTGGGCACGACCTTGGCCGGGCGGGTGGTCGCGACGCGGGGCTTCCAAAGCTATCTGTTCATCTGGGGCGTGGGCCTGGTGGCGCTCGGCATCGCGGCCCGGATCGCCCTTGCGGGCGCCGAAGCCCGCAGCGGCCGGAGCGTGCCTGCACCGGTCTCCGACGCGCGTCCGTCGTAGGGTGGCCGTACGCCTGACCCGGTAGCCTGACCCGGTACGGTGATCGCGTTGGGGGCGACGTCGAGGCCGCCTGCCGAGCCACCCGCCTCGGCCCTTTCGCAGAATCAACAAGGGCGCTGGTCGGCGGCCCTTGTTGATTCTGCTAGAATCTTACGTCCATCTTCCGCCCACTCTCGTCTCGGTGACGGCATGCTCGAACTCACAGTGACAACCCATGCCCGTGACTTCCTGGTCGACATCACGTCCCGCATCCACGAGACCCTCGAGGGCTGCGGGTTCGCCGAGGACGGCGTATGCCACGTGTTCGTGCCACACACCACGGCGGGAGTCACGTTGAACGAGGGCGTGGATCCCGCGGTGGCCCGCGACATCGTCACGGCGCTGGCAAAGGTGGCGCCTCTCAACGCCGGCTACCACCATGTGGAGGGCAACTCTGACGCGCACGTCAAGACCGCCCTCGTGGGCAACCACGTCACCATCCCCGTGAGCGGAGGGCGCCTGCAACTGGGTACGTGGCAGCACGTCTACCTGGCCGAGTTCGACGGGCCGCGCACCCGCCGTGTCTGGCTCGAGGTCACCCGGAGCGCGCTGACCCCCGACTGACGTGGACCTGTCGCGGCCCCGCGTCCTATTGACCGGCGGCGTCGCCCTTTGCGCCCTTGGTCTCGCACTCGCGCTCGTGTCGGCATACGTCGGCCCCGGACGGGCGGAGCAGTCGGCGGGGAGCACTACCGCGTCATCCCTGCCGTCGCCCGGCGGCGCTTCCGCCACGACGCCCACGTCTGCGCCCGGGGATGCGACAAGCACCACGACCACGACGGGATCGACTTCCACCACCGCGGGCCTTGCCCCGACGCCCACCGCGACGATAGGGGTCACATCACCCGCCCCCACCGCCGGGACGACGCCCCCCACCAGCCCCGCCTCGACCTTCTCGACGGCGGTCTCAGCCGACCTCACGTCGCGGCTCGCCACCGCCGCCGCCTCGATGGGCTTCGGCATCCTCGGTCTGAGAGATCCGGAGTGGAAGCTTGCCGCGGTCGACACCCAGACCCACGGGGGCGAACGCTTCGTGGCGGTAGCCTACGAGCGCGGTGACGACTACGTCACCATCAGCCAGGAGCCCCTCGGCACCAAGCCGCCGCTGCCGCAAGCCAAGCCGGTGACGGTCCGCGGCCTGCCGGGAGAGATCGTCGAGATGAACCCCGTGCTCCTGGTGCGCTGGGAGGAGCGGGGTGTCTCCATCCTGGTCTCCACCGACCTGCCGCGCGAGCAGGCGCTGATCCTGGTGGGACGGCTGCAGCCGGTCCCGTAGCCCGCGCCGACGAGCGGATCGGCATGGCGACGGCGCCAGCCGCCGCCGTCGGGAGCTAGGTAGTCCTCCGCTCCCGCCGCCATCGCCGCAACTCCAGCACGCCCATCACGATGACCACGAGCAACCCGAGAACGGTGAGGCCCTGGCCCACCCAGTTCGAAGCGGTCCTGCCGTAGGTGAGCGTGACCTCCCGCTGGCGCGGGATCACCATCATCAGTGAAGGCGAAGCCACGAAGGGCCCGTCGGCTCCCTGGACCTTCCAGTTGGGAAAGTACGAGACCTTGATCCAGTGAGGCACACCGATAGCGGTCGTCTGGAACGTGAGCTTCTCGTTGTCGAGTTGCTCCATCTGCACCTCTCCGTCGGTGTTGATCGGCTCGACGGGTGGGTTGATGGCCTGCTGAGGGGTGATCGCCGTGAAACTCGACAGCGCGTTCTCCCCCCGATCCCAGATGATGGGCACGCGCAGGGAGGGCTCGTCCTTGTACCAGCGGACGGCCAGGTCGCGCCATTCCTGGGCGTCCTTCGCCTTCACGCGCACCGGCTTGTTCTTCATCACCTCGACATAGCCGGTGGCTCCGCTGATGCGGAAGATGCTGATCTCGTCGAACTTCGCCAGCAGGTCGGAACGCTTGTCGGCGGTCACCTCGGCTGTGACCTCCGGTGTGATGGTCATGAGATAGGGGATGTTCATCAGCTGCAGGTGCGTGAGCCCCCGTTTGGTGTCGCGGCCCGGATAGTCCACTCCGACGATGGCGTTGCTGGCCTGCACCGATAGCTCCGCCTGGTTGATGAAGTGGAAGGGCGCGGTGAAAGACGCCTCCATCAGCGTGCCTTCCATGGTCGGCAGCGGGGTCCAGTAGGGGATGATCTCGAAGGCCCGGGGTGTGCCGAACTTGTCGAGCTTGTCGGAGTGCTCCACCATCACCCGGCCCGGGGGAAGAGTGGCGATGAAGTCGTTGATCTGCTTGTACACGGGCCACGTGGGCTTGCCTTCGTAGCCCGAGTAGTTCCACTTGATCCAGCCCGACGCGGTAGTGCTTGCCATGATCACGACGGCGGCGACGATGACCGCCCAACCGGGCGCGTACAACCAGCGCGAGACCCGCGGCGGCAGAGCCAGGAGGTCCTCGGCCATGACCAGGAACGGCCGCACGAGCCAAGAGGCGCCATACGCGGCCCATAGGAACAGCGAGAAATACAGGAAGGGGAGCAGGCGCGCATTCCACAAGCGGCCGTCGGGGAGCACGTAGAACAGCACCACCATGGTCACAGACGTCCATAACAACGGCAGCGTCTTGCTGTCGCGGCGGGAGACCGCGTAGGCCATCCCGAGGACCCCGATGGCCGCGGCCGGCCGCAAGTCTACGGGCAGCAGGTCCTTGAACTGGCTCAGCTGGTTCCAGGCCATGTGGGCGGTCCACGGCAGCTTGTCTATGAACGGCAGACCCCAGAAGGCGGTCAGGCAGAAGCCCAGGACGAACACGGCCACCAGGTAGACGGCGGCGCGCCAGCGTCGGACGATGAGCAGCAGTCCCGGAGCGATCGCCACCAGGGCGATGGTGGTGACTATGTGCGAGAGCACGAGGGCCATGAGGATCAGGCCGTTGAGGGCGAAGAGCCAGTCATAGCGCCTGCGCTCCATCCCCCGGTACAACGTGCCCAGGAAGAGCCACACCAAGGCGAAGCTGAGCGAGTACCCGAACTCTCCCGCAAGCGTGCTCAGGATGTTGCCGCCGTAGATCGAGTAGCTCTCCATCAGGAGGAACCCGACCGAAGCCGCAGCCGCCAGTTGGGGGAACGGTGTTCGGAAGCGCAGCAGACGACCGAACGCGTATGCCGTCAGCGGCAGCAGGAAGGTGCCAAGCACCGTGATCAGCTTGAACGACAGGGTGTACGGCAGGATGACGTTCAGGATGGCGATGAGCAAGAAGGGCAGCGGAAAGTAGAAGGTGAGCATGGGCATGCCCGCGTACCAACCCGGAGCCCAGCCTGTCAGGCGGAAGTGGGGCAGAAGCTCGTTGATCATGTAGGAGGCCGGGTAGTGGTGCGCCCCCGTGTCGCCCCCGGCCGTGGTGGTGAGACTGAAGAGCAGGTTCGGCCGGAAGAAGTAGAGAAGCGTGCCGTAGATGACCAGGAAGACAGCCGCGGTCGATATGCGGCCCCAGGACAGGCGGTCGGCGCGGGACGGAGCCTCCGCCGATAGAGTGCTGGAGGGAGCCTCGAGGTCGCTGTCCTCGGAAGTCGCCCGGGCCGGGGGGTCGTAGCGGGCAGCGTCCAGCCCGCCTACCTGGGCGACGGCCGGCTCTTCGACCACGGGAGCGACGGCTTCGTCGGCGCCCGGAGCGGGCGCCCCGATCAGCTCGCCCGAGTCTGATTCACGATCGTCAGCCGCCACTCAGAGCCTCCTTCCACAGGACCAGGCGCAAACGCAACAGGCCCAAGATCGATCGGGGGATACGCCGCACGATGCTCGAGCGGGCCTTGCGCTTCTCCTCGCAGACGATGGGCAGGGCCGTCACCGCGACGCCCCCGCGGCGGGCACGGACGACCAGTTCGGTATCGAAGAGGTCCTTGCCCATCACCACCCGGGGAAGGTAGGTGTCGACGACATCGCGGCGGAACGCCTTCACCCCGTGTGTATCGTCGATATGCGGATCGAAGAGCACGCGCAGCGTCAGTGTGAACACCCGGCTGACCAGCTGGCGAAAGGGTGAGCGGCGATCCTCGGACTCGGCGTGCATCTTGCTGCCGACCACGATCCCGTAGCGGTCGGATAGCCCGAGGGCACGTCCCGCGAACGCCACGTCGTGGTAGTCGATGTCGAAGTTGACCACCACTTCCCCGCGAGAGCGGGCCATACCGAGCCGCATCGCCTCCCCGTAGTCGGCGACCGGGGAACGCAGCACCCGGATGCGTGGGTTGGCCGCCGCTAGCTCGTCGGCCAAGGTCGCGGTGAGGTCGGTGCTGCCGTTCTCGCAGAGGAGGAGCTCGTAGTCCAGTCCTTGCTCCTCCAGGCCGCCGACGATACTGAGAGTCTCTCCCCGAAGGATCTCAGCCTCGTTGTGGACGGGTATCACGACGGAGATGCGGGGGGCCGCAGCGCCCCCGCTCATGCGCTCTCCTCCCGTCGGTGAGCCCGGAAGGCGAAGAAACGGTAGCCCAGGAAGTTCCATACCATCGACACGATCGACGCCGCGAGCTTCTCGAGGTTGACGATCAGCTGTGACGATTCCCCGATCAGGAAGTGCAGGATCAGAAAGCCCACATAGTTGACGAGCAGTCCCCCCAAGCTCACCAGGACGAAGATGGTCGCCTCGCGGGACACCCGCCCGCTGCGACCGGCACTGAACGTCCAGAGCTTGTTCCAGAGGTAGCTGTTAGCGATACCGGCGGCGACCGAGATCGGGTAGGCCACCACGATGGACACGCCCAGGCCGAAGGCAAGCAGGTTGAAGATGCCGAAGTCGACCAGCGTGTTGAGGGCGCCCACCAACCCAAAACGGACCGCCTGACCGGCCAACCGATCCCTCCTGAGGGCTCGCGGCACGAAACGACGGCGCCAGGGCTCGGCGGGAACGATAGACCTGCTGTTCCGGGGATGCGTGGCTGTCTCTCTCACGCTCTCATTGGTGGATCGGACAGAGCTCGAAGAACGTCGCATATGCTACCACGGGCCGTCTGGAGGGGGCTGCGAGGGCTCCGCGGCGTCCGACCCATGCCGTACAATTCACCCGCGCAACGTCGGCTTTTCGCTGGAGATGCATGATTCTCGCCCTCGCCGGAGAACTATGTCCGATGACTCCACGTGTTGCGGCGCGAACCTCAGCCCGCTATGATGGGGTGCAGACCGGCCACTGCCTATTGTGCCGGTCAGTGCTCCGAGATGAGGTCGTCCAGCTCGGCGTGAGCCCCATGTAGGGACGCAAGACGTAGTCAACACAGGGAGAGAGGTGGGTATGAAGAAAGTTTCGATCATCGTAGTCGCTCTGGTGATCGTCGCTGTTGCCGTGCTTGTCGCGGTAGCGGTCGACGGCAACAACGCGTCGGCCTTCGCCGCGGGCTTCACCGGCGGATGCCAGGCGTGTCACGGTCCTAGCGGCGCGAAGTTCCCGCACAACGTGTCCGCGCACAGCGGCCTGATGGGCAACTGCACCAACTGCCACACGGGGACCCCGGGGGTGGGCACCGCCGACATCACGAAGTGCGGTGGCTGCCACGGTGGCGTCACCACCATAGCCGCAGCCCATGGTTCCAACTGCACCGGCTGCCACGCGGCCGCCACGACCACGACGGGTGCACCGTCCACCACCGCCCCGCCGACCACGGCTCCCCCGACGACGGGGACGACCGCTCCGCCGACGACGGGCACCACGGCTCCCCCGACGACCGGGACGACCGCTCCGCCGACGACGGGCACCACGGTGGCTCCTACCACCTCGACCACCCTCGCGCCGAGCGACGAGAACACTCCGACCGGCTGATCTCCAACCGGGATACGAGGCTGACAAAGGGCGCCTTCGGGCGCCCTTTGTGCTTCCCCGGTGTGCTACCATCCCAGCGGCCCCCGGCCGCAGTCGGAAAACGAGCAGGGAGTCGCCGTGGACTCGGAGCCTTCCACCCCCCAGCCTGCAGCAGCAGATCGCAAGCGCTCCACGCGCGCGGTGGTCGCCATGACGCTCGCGAAGATCGTGCTGGGATGTGCTCTTCTCCTCGTGGTCATGTACCTCACCATCCTGAGGAACGATTCCTCGGCGACGCAGCAGGCGCAGAGCGTGAGCACCGTCGCCGTGACCGCCACGCCGGCCCACGGGGTGACCCTTGGCCCGGTGGAGACCATCCCCCTTCTCACCGCCTATCAGAAGGCCACAGCCAGCGGGGGGTACCTAGCCGTATCGGCGGCGGTCGAGCAGCTCAAGATCTACGACAAGGTGCCGCCGGGGTCCACCCTCAAGCTCACTTTCCCTCGCGCGGGGGTCAAGCAGATCTCCTCGACCTTCCTCGCCGTCGGCGAAGCCACCGACCCAGACGGGCGCGCGTGGTACCACATCAGGCTGCCGATCCGGCCCAACGGCAGCACGGGCTGGGTTCTGGCGAGTGACGTGACCCCCGTGCCCCTCACGCACGACATCCGGATCGACCTGTCCGAGCACCGGCTCGACCTGTACGAGCTGGGCCAGAAGAAGACCTCTTACCCGGTGGCGGTCGGCAAGCAGGCGACCCAGACCGAGGCGGGCGACTACTACGTCACCCTCAAGGCGAAGCCGGTCAAGACCAGGAACGTCTACGGCGACGTGATCATGATGATTAGCGCCTTCTCCGAGGCGCTGCCCGACTGGCCGAACGGAGGGCAAGAGGGAATCCACGGAACCTTCGAGACAGCCAGCATCGGCAAGGACGCCAGCCACGGCTGCGTGCGCCTCAGGAACGAGGACATCCTCCAGCTGACCCAGTCGGTGCCCATCGGCACCCCCGTCTTCGTCCGCGACTAACCTTCTGATGTCTGGCCGGCCTTCCATCGCGGGCGCACACGCCCCGACGATCACGCGCTCCGTCGCCTTTCGCACCCTCGGGTGCAAGCTCAACCAGTGCGAGACCGCCCAGATGGAAGAGGCCCTCGCCGCCCGAGGCTACAGTGTGGTGCCGTGGGACGGTTCGGCCACATTCCGAGTGATCAACACCTGCACGGTCACGGCCAAGACCGACCGGACCTGCCGGCACGAGATACGCCGCGCCATGCGCCGCGACCCGGGCACCCTTGTGGCCGTCACGGGCTGCTACGCTCAGGTCGCGCCCGAGAAGGTGGCCTCTATCCCCGGGGTGAGCTTGGTCTTGGGGAATCTCGACAAAGCCCGGCTGGCCGATCACCTGGCCGGCCTGGGGACGACTCGGACAGAGCCGATCACCTCGGTCACCCCTTACCACTCGGACGGCGGCGGACGGAGCGTGTTCGAGGGCGAGGCCTTCACTCATTTCAGCGGGTACACGCGAGCGTTCTTGAAGGTGCAGAACGGGTGCGACTCGAGCTGCTCGTACTGCGTCATCCCGGCCGCCCGCGGGCCCTCACGCAGCATGCGCCTTGACAGCGTGCTCGCGCAGGTACGTCTCCTCGCGGGCGAGGGTTACCGGGAGGTGGTCCTCACCGGCATCCACCTCGGAGCCTGGGGCCGGGATACGGGCGAAGGGAGTCTGGCCACCCTGCTTCAAGCCCTGGCCGGCGACGCGGCGGTCGAGCGGTATCGGCTGAGCTCGACCGAGCCGATGGAGGTCGACGACCAGGTGTTGGCGGTCATGCGGGAGGCGAACGGACGTTTCGCCGACCACTTCCATGTGCCCCTTCAGAGCGGGTCCGACGAGATACTGCGGGCCATGCACAGGCCCTACAGCGCCCTGCAATACGCCCGACGCGTCCGGGCGATACGCGACGCCTTTCCCGATGCCGCCATCGGCGCCGACGTCATCGTGGGCTATCCGGGAGAGACCGACCAGCACTTCGAAGAGACAGTCGCCCTCGTACGCGAGGTGCCGCTCACGTACCTCCACGTCTTCGCCTACAGCGATCGGCCGGGAACCAGGGCTTCCGAGGCGGCGTCGAAGACCCCGCCTGAGGTCATAGACGACCGGAGCAGGCGGCTACGCGCGCTGGGCTCGCAGAAACGCCGCGAATTCGAGCAGGCGTTCACAGGTCGGGAGCTAAAAGCCCTAGTCCTGAAGCAGACTTCCTCCGATGGGCGCCTCGTGGCGCTGACAGGCAACTACCTCGAGGTACTGGTGAACGCAGAACAAACCGCCGTCAACACGTTCGTACGGGTCCGGCCGGAACGACCCCACGCCGACGGAGGATGGGAAGGATCCATATGCGCGCCGTGATCCAGCGCGTCAGGGAGGCGGCCGTCTCGGTGGAGGGGGTCGAGGTGGGGCGCATCGCCACGGGTCTCTTGGTATTGGTGGGTGTCGGCCACGATGACACGCCCGCGGTCGCCCGGGCTCTGGCCGAGAAGACAGCAGGCCTGCGCATCTTCGAGGACGCCGACGGCAAGACCAACCTTTCCCTCCTAGACGTCGCGGGAGAGGTGCTGGTGGTGAGCCAGTTCACCCTCTACGCCGACGTGCGCAAGGGGCGACGCCCGTCGTTCACCGCGGCCGCCGAGTCGGTGGCCGCCGAGCAGCTGGTGACCGTCTTCGGAGAGTCTTTGGGGGCCGCCGGGATCCCGACAGCCTCGGGCCGGTTTGCCGCCCACATGGAGGTCTCTCTGGTCAACGACGGGCCGTTCACTCTGATACTGGACAGCGACCTGCTGCCCGGGACCTCTGCCGCCTCCGGGACGGCGCATGCCGGGGGACGCCCGTGAGACCGCCAAAGGTGGTGCGGTTCGTCTTGCGCGAGCTGATCATGCCGCTCGTGCTGGCGGTCGTGCTCGCATTGACGATCCAGGCCACCGTGGCAAAACCTTACGAGATCCCCACCGCGTCCATGGACCCGACCATCCAACCCTCCGACCGGGTCCTCACCAACCGCTTCATCTACCACTTCCGCGATGTGCACCGCGGAGACATCATCGTATTCGACCCCCCCGAGTTCCTGCACTCCGACGTGCCCTTCGTCAAACGGGTGATCGGAGTGCCTGGGGACACCGTGGAGGTGAAGGACCGCACCGTGTACGTCAACGGCCGGCCGTTCGACGTCGCCGGAGCCGCTCAGCCGAAATACCGCTACGGGCCCGTCACGGTGCCCCAGGAGCGCCTCTTCGTACTGGGAGACAACCGGAACAACTCCGTGGACTCCCACGAGTGGGACTTTCTCTCCCGGGACGCGGTCAAAGGCGAGGTCTTCATGATCTATTGGCCTCTCGCACGACTCCGGGTGTTCTAGCGGTGGCTGGTGCAACGACGCGGCGGTTAGACGTCATGGGTCTTCCCGACTACCACACGCACACGGGCCGGTGCGGCCACGGGGAGGGCTCCGCGACCGAGTACGTGGTGGCCGCACAGCAAGCGGGGCTCTCGGCGTTGGGGGTGAGCGACCACCTGCCCGTGCTGCACACGCAAGACCCCGATCTGTCCATGGGCCTCGACCAGCTGCAAGGCTACATCGACGAGGTACTCGAGCTCAAGCGGCGGTATCCCGGTTACGTGCTCCTGGGGATCGAAGCCGACTACCGTCCTGACACCATAGAGCAGGTCAAGGGCCTCCTCGCCGCCCATCCCTTCGACTACGTGATCGGCTCGGTGCACTTCATCGGCGACTGGGGGTTCGACGACCCTCGCGAGGCCGACCACTTCGAGAGCCGAGGCGTCGACGACGCCTACCGGTCATACTACGAGGCCGTGCGTGAGGCGGTGGCCTGCGGCGCCTTCACCATCCTGGGGCACCTGGACCTGGTGAAGAAGTTCGGCTACAGGACGTCCCTGCACCTCGACGAGACCATCGACAAGCTCGGGCGGGAGATCGCGCATCAGGGCATGATCGTCGAAGTCAACACCGCCGGACTGCACAAGCCCGTCGGGGAGCTCTACCCCTCGGCCGAGATACTGGCGCGGCTGCGACGATGCGGAGTGTCCATCACCTTCGGATCCGACGCACACGCGCCCGCTCACGTCGGCCGCGACTTCGAACGTGCCGTGGAGGCTGCGCGGTCCGCGGGCTACACCCATTACGCCAGGCTCGACCAGCAGTCTCCGGGACAGCGGGTCCGACCCAGGGCCGTCCCTCTACGGACAGACCCGCGCCGCAAAGGACCGGCAGCATGCATGTCGGCTTGATCTGCAACCCGGACGCGGGGGGAGGGCGTTCGGCCAAAGTGGTGCGGGAGGCGGAGGACTGCCTACGGCGGCACGCGGTCGACGTGATCGTGCGGGAGACAGAGGCGCCTCGACAGGCCGAGCGGATAGCCCGGGAGCTCGCCGAGAGCGTGGATGTGGTCGTGGCAGTGGGGGGAGACGGGACCGTCAACGAGGTGATCAACGGGCTTACCGACACGGGTGTACCCCTCGGCATCATCCCGGGGGGCACCGTCAACGTGCTCTCGCTGGAGCTCGGCATACCCAGCGACGTCGAGACCGCCTGTGCGGTGATAGTCGACGGGCAGAAGACGGCCCTCGACCTGGGAAAGGCGGGGGGACGCCGGTTCATCCTGATGATGGGGGCAGGAATAGACGCGCTGGCCATTCGGGAGCTCGACGCGCGGACAAAGCGACGCTTCAAGGAGGCGGCCTTTATCTCCTCGGGGTTGCGCGCGTATGCCCGCAACCCCATGCCCGACTTCGAGGTGCAGGTCGACGGCCGCGCGACCGTCGGCAATTTCGCCGTCGTGGCCAATTGCCGCTACTATGGAGGCCGCTTCGGCGTGGCTAAATGGGCCGACCCCACCGACGGGCTCTTCGACGTGCTGGTCTATGAAGGGCGGGGCTTCTTCCGAGATGCCCTGTTCTGGGCGAGCATGCCCCTGGAGTGGCACATCCACCATCCCGGGGTCACGTACCTGCAGGGGGCGCGCGTCGACTTCAGGCTGGTGGTGGACGACGCCATAGTCTGGTATCAGACGGACGGCGAGCTGGCGGGCAGGCTGCCGGTCAGCGTACAGATAGAGCAAGGGGCGCTGCAGGTCCTGGCGGCGCGCAACGATCGAGTCGATCAAGAGTGATCACGAAAGGAGCTGGATGATGTCGTTATCGGCAAAGCAGGGGGTCCCGCTGCGTGGACGTTTGGCCGTGGCCGCCGGAGTGGCGACCATCGCGGTGATGGTGACCGTGTCCGGCTGCTCGGACAAGACGACCACGACCACGTCGGTGGGAGGGACGACGGTGCCGGGAGTCACCACTCCCATCACCGGCCTTCAGAAGCCCTCAGGCAGCACTCCCTCTATCACTATCGACCCCAGTAAGATCCAGACGCCGTCGACGGACACCTCGATGGTGCAGACGGTCCCAGTGGGCGGCAAGACCAAGGAGGAGTATGAGAAGTCGCTGCCGGCGCTCGAGGAGACCGCGAAGAGCAAGCCGAACGACCTAGCCGCGCTGCAGGAACTCGCGATCGCACAATATCAGACCGCCAAGTACGCGGACGCGATCGCCACCTACAAGCAGATGATCGCCATCAAGGACGACCCCACCTATCACAACAACCTGGCGAACGTGCTCCGCGACTCGGGCGACGTGTCCGGCGCCATCAAGGAATACCAGACGGCACTCGCGGGGAATCCGAGCCTCACCGTCGCGTACATCAATCTTGCCGCGGTGGAGTTCGCGCAGAACCAGGCCAACGCCGCCTACAAGACCTTGGATGAGGGCATCTCCAAGACCACCGGCGAGGACCAGAAACGGCTGAAGGACATCAAAGCCGAGTATCAGAAGTCCAAGACAGCCACGACCTAGGGACAGGCGTCGCCTACCGGGCGGGGCGCAAAGATGGCCGAGAAACGCCTCCGGGCGGCGGGCCTGAAGGCCCCGCCGCCCGGAGGCGATCAATCGCCTCGCGGCCCCACAGGGGGGTCGCCGGCGCCGCCGCTGCTCGTCGTGGGGCTCGCCCTCGCGCTGGTGATAGTCTTGGCTGCGGCGCTCGCCCTGTGGCAAGCGCGGGATAGCCCTCCGCCGGGCGAGGTGGTCAGCCTGGTCGACTCTCAGGCTGGCGACCAAGTCCCCGGGCCCGGGCAGGTACCGTTGCCCCGCGACACGCAGTCGCGCAGCGAGTGGGAAGCCCTGCTTCCTCGGCTGCAAAAGGAGGCGGAGGGAAACGATCTTGCCGCGCGTCGCCGATTGGGCCTCGCCCTCTACAACCTGGGCCGCTTGAAGGAGACGAGGGCCCTCTACGAGGCACTGTTGGCGCAGGACGAAGACCCCGTCGTGCGGAACCGCTTAGGGAACGTATTGCGCGACCAGGGCGACCTCGTCGGCGCCGAGAAGGCTTACCGAGCGGCCCTCAAGACAGACCCGGCCCTCCCGGCGCCGTACCTCAACCTCGCCGAGATCCTCTGGCGCCGCCGTCTCGACAGTCAGGCCCTTGCCGTCCTCGAGCAGGGCCGCGCCGCGGTACCGGAGGGGGCCCGAGTGGTGATCGACCGGGCGGTCAAAGCCCTACAGACTGCCAGCCCCTCCTCGACGACGCCGGCCGCTACGTCATCCTCTTGATCGAGCTCGACGATCGGCGTGCGGGCGACTCTACTCGGGGCGGGCAGTGAGGGTGGTCACCCGGTAGGTGAACGAGATGCCCCCGTCGTCCAGGACCAGGTCGAGCAGGTCCTGGTCGGGGAGTGACAGGTCGAAGAAGATCCGCTTGATGCCGGCCGCTTCCTCCGAGGAGACGCTCGCGGTGTCGACCCAGTAGTCGAAGCCTTGCGTCACCGCAGTGGTTTCCTCCCTCTCGACGCGCAGGCCGGAGAGGTTCAGCAGGACTTCCAGCTGGGCCCGCGTGTAGTAGACGATGTGCCGAGGGTTGCGGCGCCGCTCGAGCTCCCACACCTTGAGGTCCAGGGAGGGGTGTCCGAAGGCCGTGACCTCCTGCAGCACCAGTCGTCCGGATGGAGTCAGCACGCGGCGGATCTCGGCGAGAGTGGCCAGCGGACGCGGCTCATGGGCCAGGCCGAGGCACCAGAGCACCAGGCCGAACTGGGCGCGATCGAAGGGGATCGCGTGCAGCGGACCGGAGTGGAAGTACACGTTCTCGCGGTTCATCACGACGGCCAGGCGGCGGCCCTCCGCAGCCAGCTCCTCCTCCGGCTGGATCGACTCGACCGACGCGGCCGTCGCCGCGACCTGGAGCGCGACCGCCCCTGCGCGCCCGCTGAGGTCGAGCACCCGCTCGCCGCGCTCCGGGGAGGCGAGCTCCACGGCCAAGGCCAGGGGCTCCTGCTCCGAAGGTCTCACGCTTTCACCAGCGTGACCGTCACCGGCAGCCCGTTCACGCTCAATTCTTCCGTACGGGCCGGGTCTCCGTCGGCGGCGCCTCCAGTCACGACCGCCTGCTCCCGATCGGAACCGGCAGCGGCCTCACCGTTGACCGACAGAGAGACGCTCAGCGTCTCGCGCTGCACCCATTCGCCGAACTCGGCCAGCATGTCCGCCACCTCGGCCGGGCCCTCGATCGTGAGGCGTATCCGGTCTTCGATGCGCAGGTCCGCGGCTTTGCGCGTGTTCTGGATATGGTGCACGAGCTCCCGGGCGAGTCCTTCGCGCTGAAGCTCTGGGGAGAGCTCCATCGAGAGACCCACGGCCACGTCGCCCTCTTGTTCGACCGCATACCCCTCACGCTGGCGGGTCTCGATCAGGAGATCGTCCGGAGCCAGGCTCTCCGGCAGGCCCGCGACCGCTATCTCCACGGGCTCCCCCGCGGCGACCCGGGCGGCGACCACCGCCCCATCGAGCTCCGCCACTGCAGCCGCCACCTCGGGCATCGCTTTGCCAAAGCGGGGACCTAAAGTCCGGTAATTGGGCTTGACGCTGAAGCTGACGAGGTCGCCCGAGGCCTCGACGAACTCGATCGCCTTGACGTTGAGCTCCTCCCGCACGACGTCGGCCAAGCTCTCGACCGCAGCGCGGCAGCACGCGTCGCACGCCACCAGAGCCGCGGCCAGGGGCTGGCGCACCTTGAGCTTGCCGGCCATGCGAGCGGCCCGGCCCAGGTTGACCACGGTGCGGGCCACCCCCATGCGGAAGCTCAGGTCCTCGTCGATGAGGGCCGTATCGACGTCAGGCCAGTCACACAGGTGGACGGACTCAGCACAGTCGGAGTAGCGCTCGCCGGCCAGGTTCCGGTACAGCTCCTCCGCCGTAAACGGCATGTATGGGGCCAGCAGCTTGGAGACGGTCAGCAGGCACTCATACAGGGTCAGGTAGGCGGCGGCCTTGTCGGCGTCGGACTCGCTCTTCCAGAAGCGGCGCCGCGACCGGCGCACGTACCAGTTGGAGAGCTCGTCGACGAACTCGTTGATGGCCCGCCCGGTGGAGAAGGCGTCGTACCCGTCGAGGCCCTCGGTGACCGTGCGGATAAGCTGATGCAGCTCGGCTAGGATCCATTGGTCGAGAAGGGTCCGGTCGGCCGGGGGGATACTCTGGGCCCGAGGGTCGAAGCCGTCGATGTTGGCGTAGAGCACGTAGAAAGAGTACGTGTTCCAGAGGGTCAGCGTGAACTTGCGGATGACCTCGTCGATGGCGTCGGCGCTGAAACGGCGCGCATACCAGGGCGAGCTTACCGTGAACAGGTACCAGCGCAAAGCATCGGCACCCTGCTTGTCGAGGATCGCCCAGGGATCGACGATGTTGCCCAGGCGCTTGGACATCTTGCGACCGTCGGCGTCGAGGATATGGCCCAGGCACACGCAGTTGCGATAGCTCGAGTGACCGTAAAGGAGGGCGCTGATGGCGATCAGGCTATAGAACCATCCCCGGGTCTGGTCGATGGCCTCGCAGATGAAGTCGGCGGGGAAGCGCTTCCGCCAGGTCTCCTGGTTCTCGAAAGGGTGGTGCCACTGCGCGACCGGCATGGAGCCCGAATCGAACCAGGCGTCGATGACCTCGGGCACCCGCCGAGCCTCCGACCCGCATTCCGGACAGGGGAAGGTGACCTCGTCGACGTAGGGACGGTGAAGCTCCATCGTTGTGACGTCACGCCCGCTGAGCTCGGACAGTTCGGCCCGCGAAGCCACGGCCTTGTCGTGCCCCTCCGCGCAGCGCCACACCGGCAGGGGCGTGCCCCAGTAGCGCTCGCGGGAGAGCGACCAGTCGATGTTGTTCTCGAGCCAATCGCCGAAACGACCGTGCTTGATGTGCTCGGGGTGCCAGGTCACCTCCTCGTTCGAAGCGAGCAGGTCGGCCTTGCGCGCGGTGGTACGGATGTACCACGAGGACTTCGCGTAGTAGATGAGCGGGGTGTCGCAGCGCCAGCAGTGCGGATAGTTGTGGGAATAGGGCTGGCGGGCATGCAGCAGCCCGGCGGCTTCGAGGTCGCGGATGATGTGCGGGTCGGCGTCCTTGACGAACGTGCCCGCGTAGTCGCTGACCTCGGGCGTGAACTTCACTTCGCTGTCCACGGGCATCACGACCGGCAGGTCGTTCGCCCGGCCGACGGCCATGTCGTCGGCGCCGAACGCCGGCGCGATGTGCACGATGCCCGTGCCCTCCTCGGTGCTGACGAAGTCGGCCGCCACCACCCTCCAGGCGGGCTTGTCGGGCGTCACGAACCGGAACGGGGGCCGATAGCGCAGGCCGACGAGCTCGCTGCCCGGGAAGGTCTGCTCGACCACGGCTTCGGGGCCGAGGACCTTTTCGACCAGCTCGGCGGCGAGGACCAGGTGCTCGTCGCCCAGGCGGGCCCGGGCATAGGTGATCTTGGGACCCACTGCCGCCGCGACGTTGGAGATGAGGGTCCAAGGGGTGGTGGTCCACACCAGCAGGCTGCTGCCTTCGGGAGCGGGCGCCGTGGCGACACCACCTACGGTCGCCGTGACCTCGTCGGCGCCGTCCTCCACCAGGGGGAAACGCACGAAGATCGAGGGGTCGGTGACCTCTTTGTAGC
Source organism: Actinomycetes bacterium (assembly GCA_021802965.1). Taxonomy (GTDB): domain Bacteria; phylum Actinomycetota; class Thermoleophilia; order RBG-16-64-13; family RBG-16-64-13; genus JAJZQZ01. Next base: position 2,363 of record JAJZQZ010000032.1, on the reverse strand, counting down.
CCATCGCGAGCTCGTGAGACGAGAGCGCGGTGCCGCAGCGCGGGCAGTACGGCACCACCTTGTAGTCCTGATACAGCAGGCCCTGCTTCCAGAACTCAGTGAGGATCCACCACTCCGACTCGATGTACTCGTCGTTCATGGTCCAGTAGGCGTCGTCGAGGTCGATCCAGAAAGCGATGCGCTCGGTCATGCGCTTCCAGTCCTCGACGTACTCGGTGACCGACTCCTTGCACAGGCGGTTGAACTCGGCGATGCCGTAGGCCTCGATGTCGTCCTTGTTCTTGAGACCCAGGCGCTTCTCGATCTCGAGCTCGACGGGCAGCCCATGGCAGTCCCAGCCCGCCTTGCGCGCTACGAAGTTGCCGCGCATGGTACGGAACCGTGGATAGATATCCTTGAAGATGCGGGCGAGCACGTGGTGGGCGCCCGGCCGGCCGTTGGCCGTCGGCGGCCCCTCGTAGAAGACCCACTCGGGTCGACCTCGGCGGAGCTCGACGCTCTTCTCGAAGATGCCGTGCTCTTTCCACCAGGCCTGGATGTTCTCCTCCAAGGCGGGAAAGCTCTGACCAGGATCGACGGGCCGGTACAGCCGGTCGGCGTCGTGCCAGCAAGTGCGTCCGTGCTCGGTCATACAGCTCTCCTTCCGGCGCCGCCGGCGCCTCAAACAAAATACACCCCGTCCCGGCAGGACCGCGCCGGCGGCTCGAGGCCGCGACGCGGCGACCTCGGCTAAAGGGCCAAGGCCGGATTCCGCCGTAGGGACGGGGTGTTGGCCCGCGGTACCACCCTACTTGGCCGCCATCGGGGCGGCCCGCTCACGGGCGCCGATCGCCTCAGCTCGCGGGGAGCCGGGCGGCGAAGCCCTCCTCCTGTAACGGAGAGGACCCGGCCAGGTCTACTGAGCCGCGCCTGGCGCCCACCCCGGCACTGGGGTAAGCTGGGCCCGCGGAGGGCGGCCAGGGTGGCTGCCTCGACATGGCGGCGGCTGTTCGGCTGGCGGCTCGGGGAGGATCTTCGGCGTCCGTTCCGGCCGGGCTCGCACCGACCCCGGCTCGCTTCGCGGATGAGAAGCGCGTACTCGTTCCCGTCACAGCCTTTGAGAGGCGTAAGTCTAGTGCGGCATACCCGAAACTTCAAGCACACACAGGGCGCGGCGGGGTGGTGAGCCGCTCGCGTCGCCTCGCCGCGGTTATGGCGCTCCTCCTCATCCTGGCGGGCGTGCTGGCCGCGCTGCTCGTCCGCTCCGACAGGGTCGGAACGGGGGTGACCACCTCGCTCCCGGCGGCGGCGGTGACATCGAACTCCCCGTACGATTTCAGCGAGGCAGCCTCGGACTCCCCCGACTTCGCCCGCTTCGCCCAGGCCAAGTTCGTCAGCCTCACCCTCTTCAGGGACGGGGATTATCAGAGCTACCTGGTCTCACGGGACAATGCGGGCTTCGCACCCTTGATCGCGGCCCTCGGTGCGGCCGGCGAAGTCCAAGCGCCCGAGACAGCAACCAGCACGACCGGCGAGGACCTCCGGCCGACACTCACCGTGGTCATGCCCGACCGCACCACCTTCACCTTCTTCGTCGACGAAGGACTGAGCCTGCTGATCCGCGGCGACCGCGCGTGGAAGACCCGGGATGCACTGACCGGAGTGTTGGATCAGGCGATCAAGTAAGGCGGTCCGGAAGGACTTTGCCTGCTTCTTGGTACAATCTCACAGCCCTTTCGAACCCTCGGATCGGATGGCATGATCTACCTCGACAATGCCGCCACCTCATGCCCCAAACCGCCCGAAGTGGTGGCTGCGGTGCAGCATGCTCTCACCTCGGTGTGCGCGAACCCAGGCCGCGGGGCGTACGACACGGCTCTCGAAGCAGGCAGGGTCCTCCTGCGAGGCCGCCGGTCTGTCGCCCGCCTGTGTGGCATCCGGGACGAATCCCGCGTGGTGTTCACCATGAACGCCACGATGTCTCTCAACCTGGCCCTCAAGGGGCTGCTGTCCAGCGGAGGCCACGTCGTGACGTCGTCCGTCGAGCACAACGCCGTGATGCGCCCGCTGGCCGCCCTCGCCTCGCGCGGAGTGACCGTCACCCGAGTGCCCTGCTCCCCCGACGGGACCACCGACCCCGACGACATCCTGGCCGCCGTGCGACCCGACACCACGCTGGTGGCCTTGACCACGGCGTCGAACGTGCTCGGTACGCTCATGCCGGTGGCCGAAGTCGGGGCCGCCCTCCGAGAGAGGGGTGTGCCTTTTCTCGTCGACGCGGCCCAGACCGGGGGATCCAGCCCCCTCGACGTGGAAGCGATGGCCATCGACCTGCTGGCCCTTCCCGGGCACAAGGGGCTCCTGGGGCCGCAGGGCGTGGGTAT
>JAJZQZ010000031.1 GCA_021802965.1 Actinomycetes bacterium | reverse complement strand
TGTCGTCCTTCTCACTGGCTCACAGGTCATCGTCTTGGAGTTCAAGGACGCCGAGAGGCAACAGCTCGCTCACGTCGATCAGGTAGCCGCGTACTCACGCGACCTTTCCGAGTACCATGCGGAGTCGCACGACAAGCTGGTCGATCCAGTGCTGGTGCTGACTCGCAGCGCGAGCGTGGAGGTGTGTCGGCGCGAAAGCCGGGGAGAGCCTGAGGCGGTGCTCGATCCCCGTGCAATTGAACCGAGTCCCTACGAGGTGACCGTTACCGGTCCGGCCGCGCTGGGGCGGGTCATACTCGCATTGGAGGCTCGTGCCCCAGCAGAACCCGTGTGTGCCGAGGAGTGGCTTGCCGCGGACTACCAGCCGCTGCCCTCGCTGGTGCGTGCGGCGCGCCTCATCTTCGATCACGAACCCTTGCCTCGCATCAAACGCGCTGAGAGCGCGGGCATCCCTGAGACGGTCGCAGCGCTGGTCCGCGCAGCGGAGGCGGCTCGGGAACGGGGCGAACACCACCTGGCTCTGGTAACCGGGGTGCCCGGCTCCGGCAAGACCTTGGTCGGGCTGCAGTTTGTCTACCAGGACCACTTCGGCGACACGGGGAGCGAGCGAACGGCCGTGCTGCTGTCCGGTAACGGTCCCTTGGTCAAGGTCCTCCAGTATGCTCTCAAGAGCAGGGTGTTCGTGCAGGACGTGCATGCATTCCTCAAGAGCTATGGCGGACGCGGGGGCGTGACCCCCGAGGAGCATGTCTGGGTCTACGATGAGGCGCAGCGCGCCTGGGATGCCGAGCAGGCCGGGAGCAAGCATCGGGAGTTCGGCGAGCCCGAGGACTTCCTGCGTATCGGCAGGCGGAAGTCGTGGGCATTGATGGTGGGCCTCGTGGGTCAGGGTCAGGAGATCCATGTTGGCGAGGAAGCTGGTCTGGGCCAATGGAACGACGCCATGGCCGCGGCAGGGGGACGTTGGACCGTTCACTGCTCATCGAAGCTGGCGTCACGCTTTCCAGCGGCAACCACGTTTCAGGTCGATGATCACCTGGACCTCACCACGTCGCTTCGAACGCACGTGGCCGAGGACGTCCAGACCTGGGTCGACATGGTGCTGGAAGGCGATCTGTATCGTGCCGGAGCGGTCAGCGAGCGCCTTGACGCACAGGGGTTCGTGCTGTACCTGACGCGGGACCTCGACGCTGCCAAGCACTACGCTCGTGAGCGGTACGCGGCTCAGGAAGTTAGCCGGTACGGATTGATCGCCTCGTCCAAAGCTAGACTCGAGGAGTACGGAATCGATGCGGGATACCTGGCGGGCCGGGGAGTCCAGGTCGAGAAGTGGTTCTACGACGGTCCCGACCAGGTGCGCTCGTGCTGTCAGCTTTCCGTGCCGGTCTCGGAGTTCCAGTGTCAAGGACTCGAGCTTGACCTGCCGATTGTATGCTGGGGCAAGGACCTCTGGTGGAGCGATGGGCGCTGGGCCACGCGCCCGAGCCCACGGAACAAGGCGCGTGATCCGCACCGGCTTCGCCTCAACACCTACCGTGTGCTGCTTACGAGAGGCCGGGACGGCATGGTGATCTGGATGCCGAAAGGAAGCCGGCACTCTCATGAGACCTTCGCGGCGCTGCAAGAAGTTGGCTTGAAGTCGTTGAGCTAGCTAACCGCCTGGGCTATCGCTTGCACGGCAGGCCGCCTTGGCTGACGCCGACGGTTGGTTCGTCGTCGGGTGGAAGGGAAGTCACCGTCGGTATCGTCACGCAGTGAAAGTGGGGCGTGTGCGGTGGCCGGAAACCTCGGCGACGATCTCGCGGCCCGCACCATGAAAAGCATCTTCACGCAGGCTGGATGAAGAGGTAGTCATGCACACCTTCCTCGTGGTGATCGAAGAGACCGCGTCCGGCACCTACTCAGCCTACTCGCCGGATCTCCCCGGCTGCGTCGCCACAGGTGCCACGCGCGAGGAGACCGAACGGCGCATTGTGGAGACCATCGAACTGCACCTCGGAGGCCTCCGCGAAGACCATCTCCCTATCCTCGAATCGCATACGTCTGCCGAGTACATCACGGTAGAGTAGACGAAACGCTCCTTCCCGCCTCATCCTCCCACCACGTACCCCATCGCCCGGTACCCTCGCAACCGCTTTTCGTGCATGCGCGCGAGCATTGGGACCTGCAGGTCGGCGTAGTCGTAGATGAGCACCTCGGTCTTGGCGTCGTTCAGCCGGTGAAGTCGGCCGGCGTACTGGGCGAGCGTTCCCCGCCAGGAAATGGGCAGCGCGAGGAACAGAGTGTCCAGCCGGGCGTCGTCGAAGCCCTCACCGAGGTAGCGGCCGGTGGCCACGAGCACGCGCGGCTCGGACGCTGGTATGGTCGCCAGCCGCTCCGCGACCGCCTGCCTCTGGCGCACACCCATCCCGCCGCGCAGAACCACCACGTGAGCCACGCGGTGCTCGAGGGCGGCGGCCAGCAGCTCTAGATGCTCCCGGCGCTCGGTCAAGATGACCGGCGAGCGGCTGGCGTCGACCGCGCCGATGACGTCGTCGACGATGAGTCTGTTCCGGTGGGCATCGCCGACGAGGGCGGCATAGAGCGATTGAATCGAGATGCATGAGCCGCGTGGATCGCCACCGGTGTCGCCTGCCAGCGTGAACTCCGTGTGTCTTACCACGACCCGGTGGTCGAATGGCCGCCGGACCGCCTGGCTCCGGTCGTCGACCCGGTGGCGGATCGGTCCGCACTGCATGAAGATGATCGGATGGTGGCCGTCCCTGCGCCCGGTGGTCGCGGAGAGGCCGAGCACGTAACGGGCGCGGCACTGGCGCGCGATGCGCTCGAAGCTGACGGCGGGCACGTGGTGGCATTCGTCGACGACGAGGTGGCCGTAGCCCGCCACCAGGTCGTCGGTGGTTCCGCTCCGGCCCAAGCTCTGCAGGAGCGCGACGTCGATGATGCCCGTCGGTCGACGGACGCCACCCCCGATGCGACCGATGCTCCGGGGATCGAGATCAAGGAAGTCCGCCAGTCGCGCGACCCACTGGTCCAGCAATTGCTGGCGGTGCACGAGCACGAGAGTGTTGAGGCTGCGTTCGGCGATGAGGTGGGCCGCGACCACGGTCTTGCCAAAGGCCGTCCCCGCGGCGAGCACTCCGGTGTCGTGGGCCGCCAGCGCGCGGGCGGCCACGTCCTGCTCTGGTCGAAGGGTTCCCACGAACGGTGCGTCGATGGGGACTCCGTCATTGCGCTTATCGATCACCTCGAGGTCGATGCCTAGCGAGGCGAGAAGCTCGCCCAGGTCGTCCAAGCACCCTCGAGGTAGACCGACATGCTGGGGGAAGTCCTCGGCGCACCCGATCACGCGCGGCTTGCCGAAGGTGGGGAGTCGCATGGCCTCGGCGCGGAAGAACTCGGGGTTCTGGAACGCGGCTAGGCGGATGACGCGATTGAGCAAGGCCGGCGGCAGTCCCTCCTTGGTGATGTAGATCTGGTTGGCCAGGACCGCCTGCACGCGCTTGGGGAGCGGCCCGGCGAGTGGCGCCTCACCGGGCCGCCGAGAGGGTGGGATGAGCCAGGGCTGTTCGTCGGTTTCGTCCTCAGGCACGGCGCGCACGCCGAGCGCTCCACCCCGGGCGGCGGCTTCCCCAGCAAAGCGTAGGATGTCTGCCTTCTCCATGCGGGAAGGCCCGACAGGAATGCGAACTGGTCCGGGTGCGGGACGAGATCATCGTCGACGAACAGGCTGTTGCCCCGCTCGGCTGCTCGGCGCTGCAGGGGGAGGGCGATCAGGCTGCCGAATCCGCCCTGAGGCATGGTGTCCTGGCTGGGGAAGAGCCGATCGTAGCTCGAGAGCCCTACCTGGGGTCGCGTCTCCATGGTCTCGGTCAACAGGAACGAGCCCAGAGCGCGCGCAGCGGACGCTGTTACTGGTTCGGCGAAGAAGATCCACGCGTGGGCTCCGCTCCCCGACCGGGAGCGCTCGACGGCCGTGGGAACCCCGCGCTCGCGGCACACTCCCAGGAATGCGCGCGTATCCTTATCCCAGCCCGAGTTGTCGAAGTCGACCACGAGCAGCAGGCAGGTCTCATCCTGGAGCAGGGGATAGAGGCCGACGACGAAGTCCTCGGGTGGGGGCGAAGCCGGGCTGCGCCGAGCGGTCGGATCCGCTCCGGTCAGGTGGCCACGGATGACCTCGTCGGTGAGCGGCAGAAGCTCGCGATTCGCGCACTCGGCGCACCGATGGCGGCGCTTGTCACACTGTCCGGCTGTCCATTCGTTGGCGCAGGCGGGTTGGTAGCCGGACCGGCCCGACCTCCTGCTCTCCCAGCGGCGGGCCCAAACATCCTCACGTCCCCGAAAGAGGTCCCGGAAGAGGCCGATCTTGTCGGCGGCAGGGGAGGCTCGAGTGACGGTCGTCCGCGGTTCGCCTTGGCCGTGACCTTCGGCGAGCAGGGCGCGCAGGTCCTCGATCTCCCGGTGGAGCCTGTCTCGCGAGACGTCGAGGGCGGTCAGCTCCTGCTCGGCACTGCGCAGACGGGCGAGGGCTTCGGCGGGATCCTGGGTCATTGCTCTTCCAACCTGTCGCGCCTACGTCGGTCGTTAGTCTGATGGTGCATCGCCGATCCGGATTCTAACCTGGGTCTGCCCACAAATGCATAGCGCTGGCCGCTCGGGTGCGCCCGGAAGGTTGGTGGCAGCCCAGAATGGCCGGGAGGCACTTCGCATGGTTCCTGGGATCGCGTGCTTCGATGGTCGGAAGAGGCGAGATTCAAGCCACCGTTGGCGGCTATGTTGGTATAATACCAACAGGTGAAAGGCCGTCCTCGTCATCCGAAGAAGGAAGTCGAGGAGGCAGTCCGATTCGCGGAGACGCACGGCTGGGTGGCTACTTCGAGAGGCGGTGGGCATTGACTGCGGATGCGAGTAGGCGGCCATGACCGCCTACGACTTCACGCTCGTCCTGACCGGCGGGCCGCCGGATCTGCTCGAGCGGCACATAGACGACTTCTACGATGCCGGCTGCGACGATGCCCTGTTCGGAGAGCGGGACGGTGTCATCTACGCCGATTTCTCCCGCGAGGCGGCTGGGGTGGCCGGGGCCGTGGGATCGGCCATCCGAGATGTCGAGCGCGCTGTTGAAGGAGTGACCGTCGCGCGCGTGGAGCCGGACGCACTGGTGAGTATCGCCGACCTCGCCGAGCGCCTGCGGAGGTCCGAAGAGAGCGTGCGCCTGTTGATCGTCGGGAAGCGGGGCCCTGGCGGCTTCCCGATTCCTGTCGCCCGCGTGGGGCGGAGAAAGAGTCGCCTGTGGCGTTGGGCGGACGTGCTCTCCTGGATGAATGGTTGGCATGGGGGGTCGGCGGAACTCGACCGCGACGCGTGCGCGATCGAGGCGATCAACGGGGCTCTGGCGTTCCGCAGGGCGTCGGCGTGCCTCGACGAGCGGGAGATGCGCGAGATCGATCCATTGGTGAGAACGTGAAGGTCTTTGACCCGCGCACGATCTGCTTCGTTTCGGGTTTCTGAACGATGATAGAATATGAATACGTATTCATACCTAGGGGCCGTCTGAGTATCAGAAGGCGGTGGCCCGGCCGGCCGAAGGGAGACCCTCGATGCGTGTGACCGAGAGAGGTCAAGTGACGATCCCCAAGAACATCCGGGAGCGCTTCGGCTTCGGTCCGGAGACCGAGGTCGAATTCGTCGTGCAGAGCGGGTCCGTTCTGCTGGTGCACCGAGGTGGCTCTCGCTCCGAGGCGGTGCGCGGTCTCTATGGGCGCCAGCACTTCGGCGCCACTACCGACGAGCTCATGCGGCTGCTTCGCCAATGAAGGAGTGGCTTGTTGACACCAACGTGATCCTTGATGTCCTCGGCGCGGATCCCGAGTTTGGGCATCGGTCTCGCCTCGTCCTCGAGGAGGCCGCTGAGGTGGGGGCGCTCGTCGTCAATCCGGTGATCTTCGCCGAGGTGGGAGCGTGGGTGGATACCATCGAGGAACTCGACGAGCTTGTTCCCGAGAGTCTGTTCCGTCGTGATGCGATCCCGTGGGAGGCCGCGTTTCTCGCGGGTAGGGCCTTCAGCACCTACCGCCGCGCCGGGGGTTCTCGGGAGCGTGTGCTGGCAGACTTCCTCATCGGAGCACACGCGGCCGTGGCAGGGCTCGGTTTGATCACCAGGGACCGGGGTTACGGGCAGTACTTTCGCATCGAGGTGGTCGATCCGGCGGGCGACTGAAGTTGGCCGAGACGTGCCGCATAATTGTAGAAACCGAGCCGTACAAGGAGGGACGATGCCCGCGGAGACAACGAAGCTGACCATTCGTCTGCCGCGGCGGGACGTGGAGTTTGTCAGAGAGTACCCTCGTGCTCACGGCCTGACCGTCACCGAGGTGATCGATCGCCATCTGAGGCGCATGCGTGCCCTCGAGCAGTACTCACCATCGCCCGCCCTGGAAGAGATCACGGGTCTTGTCCCGAGCGACGTCGACGTTGAGGGGGAGTATCGCCGCCACCGCGAGCAGAGGCACTCCCGATGATCCACCCGCAACGTGCGCGATTTCGCCGGCTCGCCCGTGCCCGCCGTCACGCCTGAGGAGTATCTGCTCACATTGGCGGTTGGGGTGGTCGCATCGTGTCACGGTCGCGCTCACGGCATACTGAGCGGCCCCGATGCGCAATTGGCCTTGTCATCAAGATGCAGGAGGTGTATGTATTGATGCATGAGGACCACGGTGAGCATCTCTGATCGCCTACTGTCAGAAGCCAAGCGGGTGGCCGTATCATCCGGGCGGACCTTGAGCCAAGTGGTGGAAGATGCGCTGCAGGAGTCTCTCCACCGAGCCTCGCAACCCGAGCATCGGCCCTTCTCACTGCCGACCTTCCGCGGGGAGGGCCTCCTGTCCGGAGTGGACATCGACGATTCGGCCTCCCTTCAGGACATCATGGACCGGTCTGTCGGTATCGACCGGCTCCGCTAGGGCCGCTCGTGATCATGGTCGACGTCAACATCCTTGTGCATGCGCACCGGGAGGATGCACCTGATCACGGAGCCTACCGAACCTGGCTCGAGGGGCGGTCGCCGCAGAAGCACCGTTCGCCGTGCCGGATGTGGTATTCAGCGGCTTCCTGCGCGTGGTGACGCACCCCCGCATCTTTTCACCGCCCACGCCGCTTGTTCAGGCGCTTGCGCTGGTCGAGGCTCTTCGCAGCCGGCCCAACTTTGTCCCGGTCGCCCCCGGCTCTCGTCACTGGGATCTGTTCGTGCGCCTGTGCGGGGATGCGAATGCCAAGGGCCCGCTCGTCCCCGACGCCTATCTTGCCGCCCTGGCTATCGAATCAGGGTGCGAATGGATCACCGCGGACAGGGACTTCGCGCGCTTTCCCGGGCTGCGGTGGCGGCATCCTTTCCAGGGGTAGGGCGTCTGCTTCGGCCAGGGCTCGCCTCTCAACCCAGCCTATCGGGAATAGCCGTCGGTCCAAAGCCCCAATCGTGGTACACGCAGTACACACTCGATGTGTTGACTCATGAGCTCCGTTCTCCTATAATCGACAGGGATGGACGAACGATTCAACATCACCATGCCCGCGGAGCTGGCCGAGTCCGTTGACCGGCGAGCCCGGCTCGAGCACCAGTCCCGGAGCGGCCTGATCCGAGAAGCCCTGAAGTCGTTCTTGCGGAGCCCGATCGGTGGCGATCGTCCCGCGGCGGATGGAGCGCGACCGGCGGAGACTCCTCGGGGAGGCGGGACCCTCGCTGATGCCGACGTGCTTGCCGATCGCCTGCGGGCGTTCTGTGTCGGCCAAGACGACATCGTCGCCGCCTATCTGTTCGGCTCGGCCGCGGAGGGGAAGGCGGGGCCGTTGAGCGACGTCGATGTAGCTGTGTTGCTCGATAGTTCCGAGCCGGCCGGCGCCGGCCGGCTCGGGGGCCTGCGGCACGCGGATCTCTCCGCGAGATTGCCGGCGGTCCTTGGCGTATCGCGGGTCGACGTGGTGATCCTCGACTCGGCTCCATCTTCCTTGGCTTTTCGCGCTGTGAGCCGTGGCCGGATGGTGGTCGGGGCGGACGTTCCCGCCCGACTACGGTTCGAGGTCGAACTGCTGCACCGATACTTGGACCACCTGCCGCTCGAGCGTGAATACGCGCATGCACTGCGCGAGCGCGTAGCCAGAGGTGAGCTCGTTGCTCGATGACGATCTGATCTATGCCCGGCTCGACGGCCTCCGACAGGTGCTGGGCGAGCTCCGAGAAGCTCTGCCGGAAGACGGCGACGCTCTCGCGGCTCCGGAGAATATGTTGAAGCGCCGCGCTGTCGAACGCTGTCTCTACCTTGCCATCCAGCAGGTGCTTGACGTAGGGAGTCACATCGTGGCCGCTGAAGGGTGGGGTCTCCCCGGCTCGTACCGGGAGGTGATCGAGAAGCTCGGCGACCATGGTGTGCTGCCGCGCGAGTTCGCGCGCCAGTTGGCTCCCATGGCCGGTTTCCGCAACATCTTGCAGCATGACTACGTCGAGCTCGACCTCGTCGAACTGGACCGCAACGCCCGGCGTTTCGACGACTTCAGCCGCTTCGCCGAGTTCGTGGTGGTCTATCTCCAACGCGTATCATGACCCGCAGTCTGCTGCACGCAGCGGTGCTTACTTGCCTGGAGAGACGAGTAGGTGTAGGCGAGGCCATGGCTACGTCGAATGTCGATTTCGTGGACGCCTATCTAGCCGAGGTGGCTCGCGGCAGGGGCGAAAGCGTCTGTTCCTTCGACAGGGACTTCGACCGGTTGAATGTCGAGTGGGTGCAGCCCGGTTAGAGTGCCCCTCACCCCACGTCCCCCGTGCGAGTCTCTCCAATAGGCCTGCATAGTGAGCCCCCTCAACGGGAACAGACCAGGCGCGCGGCGCGAGGAAGGAAGGAGGACGTGCGCCCACTTGACATCCGTGCTGACGCGTCACGGTCGAAAGGAGCACTGAGGGTCATGACGGAGCAGCGAGACGCCGGTGAAAGACTCTCATCGGAGGGGCTCCCTCACCTCCTGGCCGAAGCTCTCGGCATCCCCGATCACTCCCTGCGTCGGCGCGAAGACTTCGACAGATCGGGTCGTTACCTGCTTCGCCGGCTCTTCTCGGAGCTCTTCGGCACGTTCCTCCTCGTGGTGGTGGCCGCGGGCTCCGGGATGGTGAACGCGCGCTTTGGCGGGGACGCGGTTCCACACGCGGCGCAAGTGGTGGCCCCCGGGCTCATGGTGATGAGCATCATCCTTTTCATGGGGGCGGTCTCGGGGGCCCATCTCAATCCTGCCGTGAGCGTCGCCTTCGCTCTTCGCAACGACTTCGCCTGGAAGTACGTGCCGGCTTATATCGCCGCCCAGCTGGCGGGAGCCGTCCTTGCCGTGTGGGTCTTGGTCATTCTTCTGGGCAAGCAGGGGACCGCCGGACTCACCATGCCGGGACCAGACGTGAGCACACCCCTGGCCATGGGCTGGGAGATCCTTCTTACCCTAGGGCTGGTAAGTGTGATCCTGGGGACCGCCTCCGGAGCGCAGAGTGTGGGCTGGGGCGCGGCTATCGGCGTAGGAGGCTTCATCGCGCTCGCCGGACTGTTCGGCTCGCCGGTGAGTGGAGCTTCCATGAACCCGGCTCGTTCCCTGGGCCCTGCACTTGTCCTGGGCGACCACACCGCTTGGTGGGCCTACGTGGTCGGGCCGCTCGTCGGCGCTATCATCGCGGTCGGCTTCGCCTGGGTGCTCAGAGGTTCGGGTGGGGGGATCACCGCGCGCCGGGCCGCCTCTGGCACGTTGGGAGACCTGTGGCAGCCGGGAGAGAGTGGTGCGGAATCGGAACAGGTCAGACCGGATGTGGCGACGAGAGACGCATCACGGGGTTCGACTGTGCCCCATTGAGCCCTGCACATGCGGGTCCCGCTCTCAAACGGGTCGGTAGCGAGGCGTGCCCGGCGACCGACATCATGAATCGCGTGCTCCTCAACCCACCTTCTTGGGGATAGCCGCCGTCCCCGCCCCGGGCGGTCTCTTGCGCCCGTCGGCCGTCCCCATGCCGTACACCTCGGGCTCGCGACTCACTCGGGTGGCTTTGCGTTCGGCGACCAACTGCTTGTGCTCGGCGAAGGTGGGGCGCTCCACGATCTGACCCAAGCGGGCCGGCCGCCGGCTCGAGCCGCCATCCGGTGCGCCGTCGGGGCCGGTGAGAGCGGGGTCGCCCACCTCGGCGCCGGCCATCACTGCGTCGCCGATCCGGGGCGCCGACCGCCCGGTCTTCGCCAGCACCTCCTCCAGGTCGCGGATCTCGTCCACCACGATGGCGAGGCCCCGCTTGCGGTTGTTCTGCAGGCGGCCGCGGATGAGGAAGTAGGTGGCCCGGGCGACGACGGGGGCGTAGCGGGCGAGCTTCGACTCGAAGACCACGCACTCGAAGAGGCCGTAGGCGTCCTCCAGGGTGAGGAACATGGTGCGCTTGCCCGAGCGCATCCAGGGGTTCTGGGCCCGCTCGTAGACCCCGGCCACCCGGACCGGCACCTCGTCGCCGAGGGTGGGGAGCTCGTAGCTCATCGTCACCCCGAGGCGCCGGAGCTCGGGCTCGTAGAGCTCGAGGGGGTGGCAGGAGACGGTGAGCCCCAGGAGCTCGAGCTCGGCGCGGACCTTGTCCTCGATCGACCAGGCCCGCTCCAGGCCGGCCCGCTCCGGAGGAGCGAGGAAGGCCCGCATCTGTCCGCGCCGGCCGGCACCGGAGCCGGCCAGGGCGTCCAGGCGGTCGTGGAGCAGGGGGAGGCGCCAGAGGAGCTCGGTGCGGTCGGGCTCCAAGGAGTCGAAGGCGCCGGCGCGGATCAGGTTCTCGGCCACCGGGTACTCGACCCGGGTGCGCAGGTAGAAGTCCTCGAAGCTCGCGAAGGGGGCGTAGCGGCGCTCCGCCTCGATGGCCTTGAGGGCTCGCCCCGACATCTGCTTGAGGTAGCGCAGGCCCACCCGCAGGGCCACGCCGGCCCCGGGCGCCAGGGCGCCTGCGGGGGCCAGGCAGGCGTCGGGAGCCACGCCCGCGCGGGCCCGGGCGCGGTGCGCTCGGGGGAGGACCAGGTCGCCGGGGAGGGCGTCGTCAGCGCCGCCATCCCCCGGCGGCGGCTCGCTCGGGAGGGGTGGCGTCAGGGCCGGCACGGGCGGCGGCCCGCCGGCCTGCGCATGCTCGTCGGCGCCGCCCACCCCGTGGATGGCTCCCAGCTCGGCCAGGTCCGCGGGCGTCAGACCCCAGTCGTGCTCGGCGGTCCAGGCGAGTGCGAAAGGATCGTACGCCGCGGCGTCGGGCGGCTCCACTTCTTCAACAGAAAAACCCCGCCCGGAGAGGTTGATGTCGAGGGGGCGCACCTCCAGGCCGAAGCGGCGGGCGTCGTTCAGCACCGTGCGCGGCGTGTAGAAACCCATGGGCTGGTTGTTCATGACGGCGCAGAGGAACTCCGCCGGGTAGTGGGCCTTGAGATAGGCGGTGGCGTAGCTGATGACGGCGAAGCAGACCGAATGGCTCTTGTTGAAGCCGTAGGCGGCGAAGCCTTCCAGCTGGCGGAAGACCTCGCGGGCCGATTCCTCGGGCACGCCGCGGGCGATCGCGTGGCTGACGAAGGTCTCGCCGATCCGGGCCATCTCTTCCCGGCTCTTGTCGCGGGTCATGGCGCGACGCAGGGAGTCGGCCTCGGCGGGGGAGAAACCGGCCACCAGCTGAGCCACCCGCAGCACCTGCTCCTGGTAGAGGATCACTCCGTAGGTGTCGCCCAGGGCTTCGGCCATGGCGGGGTGGGGCAGGGAGACCTCCTCGTAACCCCAGCGGCGGTCGATGAAGGGGCCGATCATCTCGGCCTCCAGGGGCCCGGGGCGGTAGAGGGCGATAGCGGCGATGATGTCGTCGAAAGTCTCCTCCTGCAGGCGGGTGGCCAGGTTGCGCTGCCCGGCCGACTCCAGCTGGAAGAGGCCGATGGAACCGCCGTTGGAGATGATCTCGTAGGCGGCGGGGTCGCGAGGGGCCAGGGCGTAGGGATCGATCTTTTGACCGGTGCGCCGGCGGACCAGGTGGACGGTCTCCGAGACCGCCGAGTGAGTGCGCAGGCCGAGGATGTCCATCTTGACCAAACCCAGGTCGGCCACGTCGTCCTTGTTCAGCTGGATCACCACCACCCCCTTGGCCGCCCACTGCAGGGGGGCGTAGTAGGTGATGGCCTGGTCGGCGATGACGAACCCCCCCAGATGAGTGCCCAGGTGCAGGGGGTAGCCGTCGAGGCGCTCCACCAGGTCGAGGAGAGGACCGTACTGGGCTTCGTCCTGGAGCGGGGATCCGGCCAGCTCGGGCCACTCGCCCGCCAGGTAGGCGCGCATGCGCCCGGCGTCGCCGTGACGGGGCACGTCCTTGGCCAGGGCGTTGATCTCGGTGGGGGCGAAGCCCACCGCTTCGGCCACGATGCGCACGGCCATGCGCGGCGACATGGTGTTGACGTTGGCCACCACGGCCACGTTGGTCTCGCCGAAGGTGTCGTAGATGTGACCGACCACCTCGTCGCGACGGGTGCTGCAGAAGTCGACGTCGATGTCGGGCATCTCCCGGCGATTGGGGTTGAGGAAGCGCTCGAAGAGCAGGTTGTGGTGGATGGGCTCCGAGGCGGTGATGTCGAGCACGTAGCAGACCAGGGAGTTGCCGGCCGAACCCCGCCCGCTGCAGGCGATGCCTCGGGCCCGGGCCCAGCGGACGATGTCGTGCACCACCAGGAAGTAGTGGGCGAAGCCCATGCGCTCGATCATGGCAAGCTCGTGCTCGAGGAGCTCCACGGCCCGGGGCGGCACCGGCCGGTAGAAGCGCTCGACCCCCCGGAAGCAGCGCTTGGCCAGCAGCGAGTAGGCGGTCTCGCCCTTCGGGATGGCGACCTCGGGGAAGTGGTAGGTGCCGAGCTCCAGGTCGACCCGGCAGCGGGCGGCTATGAGGGCCGGGGTGTGCAGGGGGGAGACGGCGAGCGGGGGAGGCTCACCGACAGTAACGGAGCAATGCAATTCGACCAGGGGCCTCAGCTCGGCCTCGAGCACGGTTCCTGGGCGGAGGCAGCGGGCACCTGGAGCCGCCGTCGGATATCCGGAAAGGGGCCAGTCCCGCCCGGCGGCGCGGCAGACTAGGTGCACGTCGCGGTCGGCGGGGCGGGCGTAGTGAGCGTCGGTGGTGAGGACGGCGGGAAGGCCGTACTCCCGGGCTAGGTGCAAGAGGCGGTCGCAGTAGGCCAGGCAGGAGAGGGCCCACGGGGCTCCGTCGGGATGGAAGCCGACGTCGTAGTCGGCTGGATTCAGGCGCTGTGGCTGCCCCTGAGGGAGATCCGCGCGGTCGCCGGGGCGCGGGGGCGGGTGGCGCACGGGGCGCCGGTCTAATGCAATAAAATTTGCAGAAACAGAATTATGCAATACAGTGGCACGCGATGGGGGCGGACGCAGAGCCCCGGGATCACGGGGCGCCCGAGAACCTCCTCCAGGTCCGCGGCCCCGGGCGGCCGGAGGTCCGTCGTCGCGGAAGTGGCGCAGGCGGCCGTCGTCGCCCCGGTGCTTCTGGTAGACGGCAGCCCCGTTACGACCGGCTTCCGCTTCCCGATGCGGCACGTAGCCGAAGTGTTGCAGCTCGACGAAGAGGTGTTCGGGGCCGAAGATGTCGCACAGGTGCTCGAGGGCGAGGCGGGCTTCGCTCTCCCGCCCGGCGTCGAGCAGGCGGCCCACCTCTCCCTGGCGGCATCCCGTGAGACAGATGAGACCTTCCCGATGCTCGCGAAGCTGCGCGGCCGTGACCGTGGGGGGGCGGTCGCGGTCGGGTACGGCCAGGTGGGCGGCGGAAACCAGGCGGCAGAGGTTGGCGTAGCCTTCCCGGGTCTCCGCGAGCAGCACCAGGTGGTAGGGGTGGTCCCAGGTGGCGAGAGGGGGGGGAGGAGGGCGGCGGCCGGGCGCGCCCGCCGCCGGGGGCGCACCGCCGGGTCTCGCGGCCATCCCGCTCCGTACTGAAGACGTGCCCTCCGGGGACATCGCCGCCGGCGTCAACGGCTCGACGGACATCTCGACCCCGAAGATCGCCTGCACTCCCCGTTTGGCGCACGCCTTGGCGAAACGGACGGCGCCGTACAGCCCGTCGTGGTCGGTGAGGGCCAGAGCAGGCTGGCCCAACTCGACGGCGCGATCGACCAGGTCGCCGATGCGGCTGCCCCCGTCGAGGAAGCTGAAGTTGGAATGGACGTGCAGATGCACGAAGGGGGACGGGACGGACGGGCTGTCGCCATCCGCCGTCTGCCCGCCACCGGTCCCGGTCGGGTCTGCGTCGTCACGCGCACCCCGGCTCTGGGCGAGGTGATGGTCGGTCGCCGGCGGCGGTTCGGGGGTGGATGCCGGCGGCGGTGGAGGGGTGGTGGAGACTGGCGCCGGAGGCGAGGCGGGGACTGGCGGTGGGTCGCAGCCGGGTGTGTGCGGCGGAGGCGGGGTGGCGTCGCTGGCTGGGTCGCCGGCCCCCGGGGCCGGCCCGGGATCGGCGGGACCGCGGGCCCAGCCGTCTTTGGGGCCCGCGCCGTCGCGACGGATGTAGTCGTGGGTAGGCGGCAAGCCCCGAGCAGGGAAGTCGCCCAGAGGTCGCTTGGTCATGAGGGCAGGCCGATCCAGGCGTCGCGAAGCGGAGCCGACCGGTTCCAGGGTATAGCAAAGTAATGTGCAAAAATATAGAAATGCACGATATATTGCTCCATATACAGAGAACGTATGTTCGCTCGGCTACTGTACTAGGCCCCTCGGATGGAAAGGGGGAAAGTCAAGTATATGCGAACATTTGTTCGCTGCCAAGGTCGGACCAAGGGTGTATGTGCGAGCACCCCACATGTGCTCCATCCTTCTCATCATGTCGGAGCGCACAGACAGCTGGGATCATCATCTGGTACCAAATATGGTATCATGAGGCGACAATCGGCGGCTGCCCAGCTGTATGCGCGACTGCGCGCGCATCCACAGAACGTATCGTTCCTAGAAGCCGTTCGGTTGGCAAGGCTGGTCGGATTCGAAGAGCTTCGCACGAGCGGCTCACATCACATCTTCGGCCACAGACGCCACCGCTGGCTGATGCTGAACCTGCAGGAGCGTCGCGGAGAAGCGAAGCCGTATCAAGTGCGGCAACTGGTGACGTTGATAGAGGACCACGACCTGCTGGAGGACGGATGGCGTTCCGATATTCCGTGACGATGGCGTGGAGCCGCGAAGACGGTGGCTACATAGCGACTATTCCCGAGTTGGCGAACCTGAGCGCGTTCGGAGAGACGGCGGAGGAAGCGGCGCGCGAGATCGAGGTGGCGGCTGACGCCTATATCGAGGCTCTGGAGGAGTCCGGCTCCCCGACGCCGGCGCCCCTGGAGTTGCCGTCATTCAGCGGCCAATTCAGGGTGAGGATGCCGGCGTCGCTGCACCAGTCGTTGGTCCATCGGGCCCGGAGGGAGGGCGTATCGCTCAACACGCTGGTCGTGAGTCTTCTGGCCGAGGGGCTGGGAGCGGCTGGAGAGCGGTTTCTCAGCCCCGAGCATGCCGGCGGGTGATCGCCCTCAACGCCATCGTCCTCTCCGAAGTCCTGGCTGCCGACCCGCCCGAGTGCCCTACTTCAGCCCCTCCAAGAACCCCAGCAACAGCCGATTGAACTCCTTGGGCTGCTCGAGGTTGGAGAGGTGCGAGGCCGATGGGATGGTGGCGAGACGCGATCCGGGGATGCGTGCGTGGATGGCTCGGGAGGCTTCGACGGGAGTGGCCGGGTCTTGGTCCCCGACCATCACCAGGGTCGGTACCGAGATCCCGGGCAGTCGGTCGAGCACGTCCAACTCCTTGATCGCCAGGCCGCACCCCACGTACCCCTCCACCGGCGTCCGCCGGATCATCGCCCGGACGGGGTCGACCACCTCGGGATGGGCGGAGATGAAGCCGGGGGTGAACCAGCGACCTATGGTCGGCTCGACGTGCGCCTCCATCCCCAGGGTCCTGGCCGTGGCGACGCGCTCGTCCCAGATCGGGCCGCTCTCGGGTCCCATACGCGCCGAGGTGTCGGCCAGCACCAAGCCGTGGAGCATCTCCGGGTGCTTCAGCGCGAAGGTCTGGCCGATCATGCCTCCCATGGAAAGGCCCACCAGGTGGGTGCGCTCGACATCGAGGACCTGCAGCAGCGCATAGAGGTCGTCGGCCAGCTGGTCCAGGGAGTACGGCGCGGGGGAGACCCCGCTGGCCCCGTGCCCGCGGGTATCGAAGCGGAGGATGCGGTAGCTCCCCGACAGCGCATCCACTTGGGGGGCCCACATGCCCATGTCCGTCGAGATGGAGTGGCTGAAGGCGACGACCGGTGCATCCATGGGCCCGGTGAAGTCGCAGGCGATACCGATCCCGTTGGCTTCGATGCGGCTCATGGCGACCTCCGCGTGGCCCGATGGATGTCAGACTGCAAGTGTACCCCGGACGTCGCCGACGCCACGCTTTCTTCTTGAGTCGGGACGCCTCCGCCACATATGATGGGCCTCGGCTCCAGAAGGGGAGCCGCAGTGGCGATCAAGGCGCGACGAAGGAGGGGCTCAGTGCACGTACTCGACCGCTATTTCCACCTTGCGCAGCGGGGCACGTCCGTTCGAACCGAGGTCCTTGCCGGCCTCACCACTTTCATGACGATGGCCTACATCATCTTTGTCAATCCGGGCATCCTGTCCGCGGCCGGGGTGCCCTTTGGGGCGGCTGCAACGGCCACCGCGATCGGTGCGGCGCTGATGTCCCTCTGCATGGGCCTGGTCAGCAATCGGCCCCTCGCGCTGGCCTCCGGGATGGGTCTCAACGCGGTGCTCACCTACTCCGTGATCGGGTTCCAGCAGGCGAATGTGCCCTGGCAGGTGGGGATGTCGGTGATCTTCGCCGAAGGCATCGTGATCCTCATCCTGGTTCTGACCGGGCTGCGCGAAGCGGTCATGAACGCTATCCCCGTCGACCTCAAGCGGGCGATCGGGGTCGGGATCGGCTTGTTCATCACGACGATCGGCCTGAACGAGGGCGGCTTTATCCGCCCGGCGCCGATCACGTTGGTGTCGCTCGGCGACTTCACCCGGCCCTACGTGTGGGTGGCCACCATCGGCCTCGTGGCGATCCTGCTCTTCATGTCGCTCAAGATCAAAGGCGACATCCTTTGGGGCATCCTGGTCGCCACCGCGGCGGCGTTGATCTTCGGAGTCACAGAGTTTCCCTCCAAGCTCGTGGCGGCGCCTGATTTCAGCAGTTTTGCGGCGCCGTTCCAGACTGTGGGGGGCTCCCTGGCGATCACGCAGATCTTCACCCCGGTTCTGCTCATGTTCGTGTTCGCCATCATGCTGACCGACTTCTTCGACACCATGGGGACGGTCGTGGCCGTCGGCGAGCAGGCCGGCTTCGTGGGTGCGGACGGAAAGGTGCCGGGTGTCAAGCGGATCCTCACGGTCGACTCGGCGGCCGCGGCGGTCGGCGGCTTCTTCGGAGCCAGCTCCATCACCACGTACATCGAGAGCGCGGCGGGCGTCGCCGAGGGTGGGCGGTCGGGTCTCACGAGCAGCGTCACGGCGGTCCTCTTCGCATTGGGGGCCCTTTTCGCCCCGGTCGTGGCCATGATCGGAGGCGGCTACAGCATCCCGGGCGCCGACCAGTACGATCTGCTCGCCGGCTCCGGCTTCACCGTCCCCGAATCGGCCTTCTACGTGTATCCCATCACCGCCGGAGCCTTGATCGTGGTCGGCTTCCTCATGATGCGCACGGTGCGGGAGATCCCCTGGCTGGACTTCGAGGAGGCCTTTCCCGCGTTTCTCACCATCGTGGGCATCCCGCTCACCTACAACATCAGCTACGGCATCGGCTTGGGCTTCATCAGCTACACCTTGATCAAGATCTTCCGGGGCAAAGCCGGCAAGGTGCACCCGTTCATGTACGTGGCGAGCGTCGCGTTCGCGTTCACGTTCGTGCTGCCGTGGGTGCAGTCGCTTGTGAAGTAGGAGATCGGCTGTCGTACGGCCGCGAGCGGGGCGAGCGGGGGCGGCCGAGAGGATCAGGCCGGCAGCTCGCCCCGCACCACCGTGACGGCCTGCCCGCCGAGGGCGATCCGGCCGTCACGCATCCCCACGCGGACGTGACCTCCGCGGCGGGATGCCTGATAGCCGAGCAGGTTCTCGCGGCCGAGGCGGGCGCCCCAGTAGGGTCCTAGGATGCAGTGGGCGTAGCCGGTGACCGGGTCTTCGTCGACGCCGTAGCCGGGGCCGAAGAACCGGGAGACGAAGTCGGCCTCCGCGTCCGCCGGGTGACTCGGGCGCTCGGGCGCGGCCTCGGCGGCGGCGGTCACGATCACGGCGCGCAAGGGGAGCTCGCGCAGCAGGCGCATGTCCGGCGCCAAGGTGCGCACGGTCCGCTCGTCGGCCAGTTCCACCAGGTAGTCGTCGCCGCACCGGCGCACGCTCACGAGTTCGGCGCCGAGGGCTTCGGCCAGGCCGGGAGGGGCGTCGGCCGCGTCGGTCGAAAAGGCGGGAAAGTCGAGCTCTATCCACTCACCGTCGCGGGATGCTCCAAGCCGGCCGCTCAGGGTCTCGAAGGCGGCGGGGGCGTCGAGGGCTAGGAAGCCCTCGGTCCAGAGGATATGCGCCGAAGCCAGGGTGGCGTGGCCGCACAGCTCGACCTCGACGACCGGGGTGAACCAGCGCAGCCTGTGCAGGATGGGGCCACCGGCGTCGCCGTCGGCAAGGGCCGTCAATGGGGCGTCTTCGCCACTGTCTCGCACCGTCGGCGGGACCTCCTCCGGCCATAGGAACGCGGTCTCGGAGAGCCCGAGCTCGCGGGCCACCGCCTGCATCCAGTCGGGTTCGGCCGGGCCCTCGAGGACGCATACCCCGGCGGGGTTCCCGGTGAACGGGGAGGACGTGAAAGCGTCGACGATCCAGAGGGGGCGTGACACGGCGCGGTCTCCTGTCGGGTAGGTCACGCCTCGGGCTCGACGCCGAGGCGCAGCGTGGTCTTGAGCTTTTCAGGGGCCGACCGCCTCGGGTCTCCGATGTAGATCTCGTGGTGTGTCCCCGTGACCCGGTGGCCTTGCTCGCGCGCGAACTCCGTCATCCGCTCGATGGTCGCCGGCTCGGTGGCGTAGGGACCGACGTGAATCACCTGCACGCTCAGCCCTTCGTCGAACCAACGCCCCTGCACCCGGGCGAGGAGCGACCCGCCCTTGCCTTTGGCGGCCGCGTCGGCGCGGACCTCCTCGATGAAGGCGTCCGGCACGGCGTCGGGCAGCATGATCTGCAGCCTCCAGGCCATCTTCTCAGGCGGGGTCCCCGGGGTGAGCGATCCTCCGTCTGCATCCCAGTAGAGGCCCTCGGGAGCCATCACGGGGTAATCGAGGTCGAGGCGTTTCTTCGCCGCGAAACGCACCGAATAGGCCAGGGTGAACAGTGCCTGCATGGCTTCCTGAAAGACGTCGCCCCCGGGCGGCCCCGCGCCTTCGATAGCCAGGAAGCGCATCCGGGGCACATCGACGAGGACCGGCTGCTTCGCTTTTGGCAGATACAGGTGCTTGAGGTCGGTCTTGAGGTCGAGGACGGTGGTCATGGCGCTCCCTCCGTGGTCGCTCACGAATCGATCGTACCGCGCCCGCATGCGGGAGTCACGGCATGTGGCGGATGGCCGGAGTAGGCGCCGCCACTTGCACGCCTCGCTCCAGACCGATAGCCTTATGCATCCGCCAGCGTACTTAGAGGGGACCATCATGGATCGTGCCGACCTGGACTTCGCCCACCTGCCGTTCGCGTATCAGAAGACCGACGCGAACATCCGCTACTGGTTCCGGGACGGCGTATGGTCCGAGGGCGAGCTCACCGGCGACGAATACATCAGCCTGCACATGGCGGCGGTGTGTCTGCATTACGGCCAGGAGATCTTCGAGGGGCTCAAGGTGTTCGAGCGCCCTGACGGCCGCATCCAGACCTTCCGGCTGGTCGACAACGCCCTCCGCCTGCAGCGGTCGGCGCGCAAGTTGCTGATGGAGCCGGTGCCTGAGGACGTCTTCTGCGACGCTGTGCGCCGGGTCGTCCGCGCCAACAGGCGCTTTGTGCCTCCTTACGGCAGCGGGGCCAGTCTATACGTGCGCCCCTACGAGGTCGGCGTCAGCGCCGAGGTGGGCGTGAAACCGAGTCGCGACTACCTCTTCTTGGTCTTCGTCACCCCGGTGGGGCCGTACTACAAGGCCGGCTTCACCCCCGTGCGGCTCAAGGTGGAGGAACAGATCGACCGCGCCGCGCCCGGGGGCGTGGGCGACGTCAAGGCGGGCGGTAACTACGCGGCCGGCATGCGGGCGACCATCGCCTGTAAGGAAGAGGGCTATTCTGAGGTCCTATATCTCGACGTGCGCGAGAAGGAGTTCATCGACGAATCCGGCTCCTCGAACTTCTTCGCCATCAAGGGGGACACCTTCGTCACCCCGGCGAGCCCCTCCATCCTGGGGAGCATCACCAACATGAGCGTGCAGCAGATCGCACGCGACATGGGCATGACGGTCGAGCAGCGCCCTGTCGAGGTCTCCGAGCTGCCCACCTTCCAGGAGGCGGGAGCCCTCGGCACCGCCGCCGCCATCACCCCGGTGGAGTCCATCACGTACCGCAGCACCATCTACACGTACGGAAAGCCCGGAGTCGCCGGACCGAAGACCACCGAGCTGTACAAACGGCTCACCGGCATCCAGTACGGGGAGATCGAGGATCCCTACGGATGGACCGAGGTCATCGAGGAGGACTGAGGGCCCCGGCCGGGTTCTCGCGTGCACGGCCCGGCCGACGATGGTAGTCTAGAGACACGAAGGGAGTAATCCGCGCCGCCGCTCGGCGGCGCCGGGGAGATCGTCATCACGGCCCGCGGGCCCGGTCCCCCACCTTCTCCGGAAGGCGGATGAGACTTCGACCAGGTGATCCTGGCCGGGTCTCGCATCCGCTTTCGAGGCATCCCGGCCCGACATGAGGAGGCTCCGGGATGCGGGTGGACTGGCGACTGAAGATCGGTGTGGCGCTGATGGCCTGCCTGCCCGGACTCGTGCTCCGTCTGAGCGGCATCGAGCTTGAACCTCTGGTCGCTGTGTTGGTCTTCGGGTCCGGGGTCGTGTCCGCCGCGTTCTTGCTCGCTTGGGCCGCCGAGACCGCCGAGGCCGACGTCTCCGCCAGCCTGGCAGTGGCGGTGCTGGCGTTCATCGCCGTGCTGCCCGAATACGCGGTCGACCTGTATTTCGCCTTCGCCGCGGGCAGCAAGCCCGAGTTCGCCCAATACGCCGCCGCCAACATGACGGGGGCGAACCGGTTGCTGTTGGGCCTCGGGTGGCCCTTGGTCGTGCTGGTCTTCGTGGTGGCCAGTCGGCGGAAGGGACGCCGTGTGTCGGCCATCGAGCTCGCCCCGCGGCGCAGGCTCGAGCTGGGCTTTCTGGCGGTGGCGAGCGTCTACTCGTTCGTCATCCCGCTGACCCGGCGCCTCAGCCTGATCGATTCCGTGATCCTGCTGACGCTCTTCGCGCTGTATGTGCGAGGCGCCGCCCGCCAACCACGCACTCATCCTGAGTTCATGGGGGTGGCCGCCGTGCTTGCCGCACTCCCGCGGAGCCGTCGCCGCACAGTCGTCGGTGCCCTCTTCGTGGCGGCCGCGGCGACCATCCTCGCGGCCGCCGAGCCCTTCGCCGAGGGACTCGTTGCGACTGGGCACCAGTTCGGCATCAACGAGTTCCTCCTGGTGCAATGGCTCGCGCCCTTGGCCTCGGAAGCCCCCGAGTTCATCGTCGCCTGCTTGTGGGCGGCCCGGCTGAAGCAGGACGCCGCCATGGGGACCTTGCTCTCCTCGAAGGTGAACCAGTGGACCTTGCTCATCGGCACCATCCCCATCGCGTACGCTCTGGGCGGCGGCGGGTTCGCCCTCGGGCTCGACGGACGTCAGACCGAGGAGGTGCTCCTGACCGCCGCCCAGACCGTCCTCGGCTTCGCCATCCTTTCCAATCTGCGCTGCAGCCTGAAAGAGGGCATCGCCCTGTTCGCCCTCTTCGCGTTGCAGTTCCCGTTCCCGCAGCCTGAGGTGCGCCTGTTCTTCTCGGCGTTGTATCTGCTCATCGCGGCGGTGTTGCTCGTTCGAGGCCGAGGTGCCCTCCGGCCCATCCTCTCGGAGATCAGACCCCGGCGAGGGCGGGTCGACACGCGGGAGTCCCCGCTGGACTAGGGGCGAGCGATCCCGAGCGCCGCCGCTCTAGTGTCACGTTCCTGAAGTGACATATAGACGTCACACCGTCAGGGGCTTGCCGGTGTAGTTCCATGAGAACGGAGTCGCGTCCTCGTTATAGTTCTTGATGTACTGCATGATCCGGTCGACGAGT
>JAJZQZ010000255.1 GCA_021802965.1 Actinomycetes bacterium | reverse complement strand
GCATCTCTGGCGTCTGCGGCGAGAACGTGTGCGGCATCGACCCCCAGGCGGAGTTCGACTCCTCGGGCCGCATCACCCGCTCCCCCGAGATGGAACGGCGCATCAGCCTCTACAAGGAGTGGCAGGAGGACCACGGCGACGTCATCGTGCAGATGAACGTCGAGGACACCAACTTCGGCGTGGCCGATTACGTGGTCGAGAAGCTCGGGGTCGAGACCGTCGAGCTCAAGTGGGGCCAGGGGGCCAAGTGCATCGGCGGCGAGATAAAGATCCGCGACCTCGAGCGGGCCATCGAGCTGCAGAAGCGCGGATACATCATCACGCCCAACCCGGCGTTGCCCTCGAACCACGTGGCCTTCCGGAGCGGAGCCATCAAGGAGTTCGAGCGCCACTCCCGCCTCGGCTTCATCGACGAAGAGGGCTTCCTGCGCACGGTCGAGTACCTGCGGCGCAACACCGGCGTCAAGCGGGTGACCCTGAAGACCGGCGCCTACGGCTATCCGGAGCTGGCGCGGGCCATCAAGTGGTCGTCGAAGGCGCGGGTCGACCTGGTGACCATCGACGGCTCGGGCGGCGGCACCGGCATGAGCCCGTGGCGCATGATGGAGGAGTGGGGCATCCCCACCTTCTACCTGCAGTCGATGGCCTATGAGTGCGCCAAGCGGTTGGCCACCCGCGGCGAGTGGACGCCCGACCTGGCCATGGGCGGCGGCTTCTCCACCGAGGACCACGTCTTCAAGGTGCTGGCCATGGGCGCCCCGTACTTCAAGGCCGTCTGCATGGGCCGGGCCATGATGATCCCCGGCTTCGTGGGCACCAACATCGAGGGACTCGTCCGCCAGAACGGCCGCCGGGGCCTCTGGAACGAGCTCCCGACCCCGGTCAAGAAGTTCGGGCAGACCCCCGAGGAGATCTTCGTCACCTACTCCACCCTCAAGGAGAAGTACGGCGACAAGATCGACACCATGCCTCTGGGCGCGATCGCCATCTACACCTTCGTGGACAAGCTGCGTACCGGCCTCACTCAGCTCATGGCCGGGGCCCGCAGCTTCCGCCTGGACACCCTGAACCGCCAGGACCTGGTCGCCCTGACCGAAGACGCGTCCAAGGTCTCCGGCATCTCGTACGTGATGGACGCGGGCCGGGAAGAAGCGGAGCGCATCCTGGATAGCTGAGCGTGACTCGCGCTGTTGCTTGAAGTAGTTGGGGCGGCCTCGTGCCGCCTCAACTATTTTGCGAGCGCGCGCTTCTAGTCTGCCCGTCGTGCGGCACTCGGAACCCGGCGACCGCTCGGTTCTGCAACCGGTGCGGGTCGGCGTTCGATCCCGATGCCGTGGCGGCGCCCGCGGCATCAAGCCTTGGGGTGTCTGCGGGGCAATATGAAGCTGGTATCATCGGCTGCACCCGAGGGGGGGCCGAAGGTTCGGAATCGATCGTCGACCACGCTATTCTGGAGGCCAGAGTGAGGGTGACTGTTCGAAGCTGGGGCCCGTTGCGGCAGAGGCTGGGCTGGGGCGAACAGTACCTCGAACTGGGCGATGGGGCCACCGTACGCGAGGCTCTGACGATGGCTGCGGGCATTCCTGTCGGGTCCCCGTGGACAGGAAACGACGGCAGTACGCTGTACGAGATCGTCACGAAGGACGGCAGCATCCGGGTCGACAAGTGGCTCTGTCTCAACGGCAAGATCCGCGCGGATCGGCAAGGGGTGCTGAGTCAGGCGATGAGAGAGGGCGACCAGATCCTGGTGATGGAAGCCGCCGCACTCGGCGGAGGTTGATCCCACCGCGCGACCCCGACCCGACCACCACCGGGACCCCCGACGTCGATCGGCGCCCTACCCGGCCGGGGCGTGCCCCTCTCGGTAGGCGCACCACACCTGCTTCGCTTCGCGCTCCGCGCGGCCGTGTCGGACGTCCGGTCGGGCTCACACGCGCACGGCCCGCCCCTTGTCGCCGCGGCGCTAAGGCACCACGACGACCGACCGGGCCCCCGGCTGTACGACCGGGCTGAAGACCGCCGCCCTGAACATAGAGCTGTAGAACAGGTAGCCGCCGATTACCATCAGCACGGCGCTTATCACCGAGACCCATCGTGCCGCCCCGTCGGCGCCGTAGGCGGCCGCCGTCAGTATGAGAGGAGCGACGAGGCCCACGACGAGGACGCCGCCGATGTAACTCGCGGCCACCTCCCCCTTGGTCAGCATCTGCATCGAGAGCCGGGCGGCCTCGTTGGAGAAACCGAGGAAGCTCAAGTGGGCGAGCATCAAGAAGACCGTGACCGGTATGGTCACGAGCAGGATGATCCGCAGCAAGGCGGTGTCGTACTCGATACCGGCTAGGTTGAAGATCCCGGTGGCCAGCGCACTGCCCAGGACGAGGGAGAATGCGAGGTACATGACCGGCAGAAGCGGCGTGTGCCAGAGCGCGATCGTGCGGGCCTCGGCCATCACGAAGCCGATGTACACCATCACCACGAACGCCGACGCCAAGGCGATGATCGCGAAGATCCAGCCAATGGTTTCCCCATCACCCGGTATCCAGCCGAGTCTCACAACGATGTCCAGCGCTCCGAATACCCCGAAGATGAAGATCGCGACCGCTCCACGGCTTATCCAAGAACTCCCCGGCTTGCTCATCGAGCGTAGTGCCTTCGACGGATGGGTCGAAGCCATGAGGTGCGAGCCGTTCTTGGCGACGATGACTAGGAGAAAACCTAGGATCATCCCCACGATGGTGCCCCGCGGAGCGTCGCCGGACGCCCGGGAGTCCAGAAGCGCCGAGATGACGTAGAGACCTGTGCCGAGGCCACCGAAGTAGAACGACAGCACTTCCCAGAGTCTCCAGTCTCGTTGTCTCAGAAACCCTGCCTCGAAGGAATCGGGGATCCAGCCGGCCCCGACGGGGAGTCGCTCCACTCTCTGCTCGGTTGCGTTCGTCATGTGCCGCTCCTTCCCTCGCCCGTCATGAGAGGTAGTAGACGTTCGGCTTGGTGCCCAGTTCGGGGTGCAGCGGCTGCCCTCCGCGCTTCCTGATGAGCCTCGACACGTCGCTCTCCGGATCCTCCAGGTCGCCGAAGGCCATGGCTTCGGTCGGACAGGTCTTCACGCACGCAGGCTTGAGACCATCCGCCAGGCGATCGGCACAGAACGTGCACTTCACCGCGGTTCCCGCTTCATACTTCTCGTACCAGTATTTCTCGGGCGGGATGAAGGCCTCGCCGTCGTACGGCTCTATCTTCTCGATGAACGAGACGGCGTTGTATGGGCAGACCATGCGGCAGACCCGGGCGCCGTAGCACTTGCCCGCGTCGTATTCGACGATGCCGTCGTCTCGCTTGGAAAAGACTCCGGCCGGACAGTTGGCCACGCACGGTGCGTCATCGCAGTGCATGCAGTTGACCGGTGTGTATGTTCGGCGCACGTTCGGGTAGGTGCCGAACTCCTTCTCCACCACGCGTCGGAAGAAGATGCCTGCGGGTGTGCCGTTGTGGGTCTTGCAGGCCATGGTGCACGACTGGCAGCCGATGCACCGCTTGAGGTCGATCGTCATACCCCACTTGGTCATGGCTACCCTCCTCAGGCTTTGTAGACTTTGACCCGGACGCAGGCGTCCAGGGAGCTGTTCATCTTGTCCATCCGATCCAGTTTCGTCGAGATCAGGCTGTTCCAGTTCGGGCCGACCAGCCTCCCCTTCTTCTCCCCGTGGGTAAGACGCCCGCCGAATCCCGCCGTCCC
The DNA here is from genome assembly GCA_021802965.1 of Actinomycetes bacterium. GTDB lineage: Bacteria > Actinomycetota > Thermoleophilia > RBG-16-64-13 > RBG-16-64-13 > JAJZQZ01. The sequence continues at coordinate 298 of JAJZQZ010000255.1, read as the reverse complement.
CACGACCTCGGGGTGGATGCCCTCGGTCACGTGAGCCTTGGCCTTCACCCGGTAGCCGAACTCCGACTCCACCCAGACCTCATCGCCGTCCTTGATGCCGCGCTCAGCCGCCGTCTTCGTGTGGATGGGCAGACCGTAGATCCAGGGATAGGTGTGCCCGATCTCCAGCTGGAGGGGGTTCAAGTAGCTGTGCGAGAAGGTGTGACAGGCCACCTTGTAGTTCACAGCGAAGAGGTCGTGGCCGTCCTTGGGCTCGTACGAGGGGCAGGGCTTCCAGTCAAGCAGCCCCGTATAGTCG
>JAJZQZ010000030.1:21529-22775 GCA_021802965.1 Actinomycetes bacterium | reverse complement strand
CCGGGCGGGAAGGGAGGCCTCACAACGTTCGAAGGGTCACTATCTCCCCCAAGACAGAGCCCTTCTGGCGGCTGGACGGCTGCGCAAGGAGCGATTGCCGCTCACCTCCGCACCTCGAGCACCGCACGTCCCCCCAGACGCCGTGCCCTTACCAGACCGCTCCGGAGCGCCTTCTGGTCCATCCCCCCGTCAGGACCCTTACCGCTCCGTCAAGCACCTGGGTGCTGCGCCTCACCTGCGGCACTGGGACATCCGTTGTCCCGAGTAGCAGGCTCTGATGCGATAGAAAAATACCATCGGCGTCGACAAGCGTAAATAAACGGGCGATGAACGGCACTGATCTCCGCCGAACGGCACAAGAGTGACCGTCAGTGGTCCGATCCGAACGGGCTTCTCAGGGGGCCGTCTCGAGGTCGCTCATCCGCGCGGCAAGGTCCTCCCATTCGGGATACAGGCCCTCGAGCTCGTCCCTGAGTCGCTCGGCCTCCTCTCCCGCAGCGAACAGCACCTCGTAGTCGGAGGCGTTGGCCGGATCGGCCAGGATGCGTCCCAACTCGGACTGGCGCTCCTCGAGCGCCAGGATCCGCTTCTCGACCTGCCGATGACGACGGTTGAGCTCCTTCCGGTCCCGATAGGAAAGCGTGGCCGTGGCGCTGGAACGCGAACGTGCCGAGACCGCCGCCGTGTCTGCCGCCGCCTCGACAGACTCGGGCCGAGACGGCGGCACGGTCTCCCCCGCCGACTCGCGGGGCTGCTCCGGCCCTTTCCATCCCTGGCCGTGGCCGGATTTCCACGTGTAGTACTCCCAGTCGCCGAGATACTGAGTGACACGGCCTGCCTGCACCTCGATGACCTTGGTGGCGATGGCGTTGATGAGGTGCCGGTCGTGGCTGATGAACACCACCGAGCCCTCGAACTGCTTCAGGGCTTCGATCAGCACCTCCCGGGAGACCATATCCAGGTGGTTCGTCGGCTCGTCGAGGAGCAGCAGGCCGGCCGGATCGAGCAGCATGCGCGCCAGGGCCAGGCGGGCCTTCTCCCCCCCGGACAGCACGCCCACCTTCTTCTCGACCTCGTCACCCGTGAAGAGGAACGCGCCCAAGTAGCCGCGCACAAACAAGAGCTTGTCCACGGGGGCGGCCACCTGCTCCATGGTCTTGAGCACGCTCACATCGGGATCCAGGACCTCGAGCTGGTGCTGGGCGAAATACTCCCGACGCACGTTGTGACCCAGCTTCACGACTCC
>JAJZQZ010000030.1:0-21519 GCA_021802965.1 Actinomycetes bacterium | reverse complement strand
GCGCGGATGACGCCCGCCAACAGTTTCAGCAGCGTCGACTTCCCGGCCCCGTTCGGCCCCACCAGCGCGATCTTCTCTCCCCGCTCGATCACGAGATCGAGCCCCTTGTACACGACGTTCTCCCCATAGGCCTTCCGCACCCGCTTCAGATCCGCCACCACCCGACCCGTGCGGCCGGGTTGGGGGAACCGGAAGTTGATGCGCTTTCGCTCGAGACTGGGAGCGTCGATGCGCTCCATCTTCTCGAGCTGGCGCATCTTCTGCTGCACCTGCTTGGCCTTGGTGTTCTTAGCCCGGAAGCGCTTGACGAAGCTCTCCGCCGACTCGATCTCGCGCTGTTGGTTCTTGGCCGCGTTCGCGAGAGCCTCGTAGCGCTGCCGCTTCTCGATCTCGAAGTGGTCGTAGTCGCCTGTGTACATGTCGAGGTTGCCCCGCTCGAGCTCCGCGATGTGAGTGACCATGCGGTTCAGGAAGTAGCGGTCGTGGCTGATCAACACCAGGGAGCCGGGCCACTCCAGCAGGAAGCCTTCCAGCCAGAGCAGGCTTTCCAGGTCGAGGTGGTTGGTGGGCTCGTCGAGGAGCAAGAGGTCGGGCTGCTCCATCAGCAGGCGGGCCAGGGCCACGCGCATGCGCCACCCGCCGGACAACTCACGGATGGGCCGCTCGAAAGCGGTGTCGCGGAAGGCCACACCCCGGAGAATGCTCTGCGCACGGGCCTCCAGCTCGTAGCCCTGGGCCGCTTCGAATGCGGTCTGCAGGTGGCCCATCTCTTCGAGGAGCGCATCGGGGTCGTGAGCCCCGGGCCCCGCAGGGTCGGCATACGCCTCTCCGATGAGCCGGCCCAGGTCTTTCATGCGGTGCTCCATGTCCAAGATCTCGGCGAAGGAGGCGAGCACCTCGTCGATGACGCTGTGGTCGGCGATCTCTTCGATCTCCTGAGGCAGAAAGCCGATCCGCAGGTCCTTGCGGGCGTTGATCTCACCCCCGTCGAGCGACTCCTCGCCCGCGATGATGCGCAGCAACGTGGTCTTGCCGGCACCGTTCGGGCCGACCAACCCGACCCGAGTGCCCGGCTTGATGTGCAGGCTCGCCTGGTCGAGGATGACCTGGGCGCCGAAGGACTTCGAGAGCTCGATAAGATGCAACATGCGGTAAAGGATACACTTGTCGCGCGGCCGGCAGAGCTTCCGAGCCCGCGAGCAGGGAGAAGCGCAAGACGTGACCTGGACGAGCGTCGACGGAACGGGTGAACGGACCTGGCTCCTGCGCGTGGGGACCGGGCTGGCGGCGGCGGCGTTCGCCGCCGCACTCATCGGTGCCGTCTACCTCTATCGAGTCGAGTCTTCCGGCGTCTCCGCCGGCGGCTCGGCGAACATGGTGAACGGTAGCTGGGTCACGAGCACCTGGCAGGGCCGCGTGGAGCCCAGCCACGAGAACGACGCGGTCTTCAGGACGTGGGCGATCGTCCTGGTATCCCTGACCGGCCTCGGCCTGGTGGCCGCCATCCGGCGCCGGCTATGGATCCTCTTGGCCGTAGCGGGAGCGCTACTGGTGATCTCGGTACTCGGCCTGTGGTCCATCGGCATCGTCGTGGCCCCGGCCGCGGTCCTGCTGCTGCTGGCCTACTTCGTGCTGGTGGCGGGCGGGGCCGTGCGCTGAGAAGCACCTCTCCCGGGGACGCGCCCTGTGTACCGCGGCCGCCCTCCGCGGCCGCCGACTACTCGTCCCAGAACAAGCCCAGGCCCTCCGCCGGCGGCACGGCGCCCACGGTCTCGGCCGCCTTCAGCAGGTGCCGGATAGCGGCTTCGCCCTCGGCGCCGTAGTCCCGGGAGAACTCGGTGACGTACAGCCGGATGTGCTGCTCGCATACCACCGGGTCCATCTCCTGGGCGTGACGACTGACATAGTCTCCGGACGCGGCGGGATCCGCCCATGCCGCCTCCAAGCTCCCCCGCACAGCTCTCTCGACCGCCTGGGCGACCTCGCGTCCCAGGGCTCGCCTGACCGCGATGGCGCCGAGGGGGATGGCGTGGCCGGTCGATTCTTCCCACCAGCGCCCCAGGTCGACCACCTCGCGCAGCCCGTAGGCAGGGTAGGTGAACCGGCTCTCGTGGATGATCACCCCGGCATCCACGTCGCCGGCCACGACCGCCGGCATGATCCGGTCGAAGGGCATTACCCGGACGTCTACGGCCCCGGGCGCGAAAAGCCGCAGGAGAAGGCCGGCGGTGGTCAGCGATCCGGGGATGGCTATGCGGGCGGAGGTCAGACTCTCCGCGTCCTCGATCGCCGCGTCGCGTGCCACGATCAACGGTCCGCAGCCTCGCCCGAGTGCCCCTCCGGAGTGCAGGAGGGCATACTGGGTCCGCAGATGGGCGAAGGCATGGAACGACACTTTGACCACGTCCGGGTCGCCGGCCAGGGCCCACGTGTTCAGCATGTCGATGTCCGCCAGGGCGGTCTCGACGGGCGGAGCGCCGGGAAGTCGCCCCTGGACCCACGCGTGGAAGATGAACGTGTCGTTGGGACAGGGCGAGAAGGCCAGCTTCAGGCGAGCACCGGTCATGACGTCTCGGCGGCGGACGGAGCCGGCCTCAACAGTCCTCCCCGAGCGAATCGTCCGGATCGGCGGCGCCGCGGGTGGCCACCAGCACCTCGTCCAGACGTCCGCACACGGCGATCGCCGCGGTCGCCGCCCGGGCGGACGCGCCCGCAAGGTCCCAGCTCGACCGGTCTCGGTCGACGACGAGGTTGCTGATGCCCCTCACCTCCAGGAACGGCGCGCCATGGAGAGCGCAGACGTGGGCCGCGGCGGCGCCCTCCATCGATTCGGCCACGGCTCCCCAACGCTGGGCCAGCCGTTCACCGGCCGCCGTCGCCCCGGTGACCAGCGAGGAGGTCAGGCAACGCCCGGTGACCACCCGGGGCCGGGGCTCGGTCCAAGCGACGCTTCCGACCACCCTCGCGGCGGCCTCGACGAGCCCGGGGTCCGAGGGGAACACGTTCCAGTAGTCGGTCCCGCGCACCTGGGCCAGGGGCAGACCTATCGCCTCGGTCGAGAGCCAGCCGTCGGGACCCTCGACACCGGTGTCGGCGTAGACCTCCTCGGTCGCCAGCACCAGATCACCCACCGCCAGGCCGGCTCCCGGGTAGGCCCCCGCGGCTCCGACCTGGAGCACCAGCGATGGGCTGCAGGCCATGAGCAGGCAGGTGAGCGCATGGGCCGCGTTCACCTTGTCGTAACCCGTGACTATGACCGCCGCCTCGACCTGCCTCGAAGGATGAGAAAGGATGCCCGACCACCACCGCTTGGTGGCCACCTCGAACTCCTCGGCCCCTTCCAGGGCGCGCACGAGGGTCTCGGCCTCACCGGCGGTCGCCGCGAGAAGGGCCACCTCGAGCCGGCCGAGGCGTTCCCCCAACTCGGCTCCTTGAAGCCGGCCACACGCGCTCCCTGGCGACGACGGGTCCATGGTCTTTAGGCGCCGTCGAGCAGCATGAGATCGGGATCCTCGAGATAGCTGATGACCAGATTCAGGAAGCGGGCCGCTTCCGCCCCGTCGACCACCTGGTGGTCGTAGGTCAGCGACAAGGGAAGCGTCTGCCGGACCACGACCTCACCTTTGCGTGCCACCGGCAGGTCTCGGACCCGGCCCATGCCCAGCACGGCGATCTCCGGGTAGTTGGTGACCGGAGTGGCGTAGATGCCTCCGATAGCGCCGTAGTTCGTAACGGTGAAGGTGCCCCCCCGAAGCTCGGCGAGGTCGAGGCTGCGGGTCTGAGCGCGCTCAGCCAGGTCGATGATCTCCTCGGCGATGCGGAAGATGCTCTTATCGTCGACGTTCTTGAGGTTCGGCACCACCAGCCCGGCCTTGGTGTCGACCGCTATGCCGATGTTGTAGTAGCGCTTGAGCAGAAGCTCCCCACAGTCCTCGGAGAGTACGGCGTTCAGACGCGGGAAACGCTGGAGGGCGGCTGCGCACGCCTTGATGACGAAGGCCAGGTAGGTCAGGCGGATGCCCCGCTCGGCGGCCAGGGTGCGCTCCTTCTCGCGGATGCGCCGCAGCACCGAGACGTCGGCGATCTCCGTCGTGGTCACCTGCGCCTGTTTGGAGAGGGCCTCCGACATCCTTCGAGCCATGGTCCTCCGCACACCGCGGAAGCTGACCCGTTCGAGGACGCCGAACTGGTCTTGCTCCAGGCGGCCGCCCATCCAAGGCTCGCCCTGCTCCACCCCGCTCGGAGCGATCGAAGGCGCCGCCACTCCCAGCCTGCCGTACGCGGCCGACTCCGCGTGATCCTCGACGTCCTGACGCAGGATGCGCCCTTCGGGGCCCGTGCCGTGCACGCCGGTCAGATCGACGCCGAGCTCCTTGGCCAAGGACCGGACCGAGGGCATGGCCAGCACCTTCACCCCGGTGCCGTCGGCCCCAGGCCGACCGGTCGCAGCGGCGGAGGCCGGCGAAGCAGCCGCAGCCGACTGAGACGTCCGAGCGGGCGAGGAATCCTCAGGCGCTTCCTCCAGCCGGCCGATCACCGACCCGGTGTAGAACTCCTCTTCTTCGACCACCTGGCTCACGGGAGGGGGCGGCGGAGCCGCCGCGATGGGGGTGGCCGGAGGCTCCTGACCCACAGGCAGAGCGACGGGCGCGTCGGGCCGAGCCGCAGGGGCCTGCTCCTTGGTCGCCGAGGGAGCCGGTGCGGCGCCCTCGCCGTCGCCCTCCTCGATGGTGACCAGGACCTGCCCCACATCGATGACGTCACCCTCGGCGGCATGCAGGTGGGCGATCCGGCCCGCGCGAGGCGAGGGCATCTCGACCACCGCTTTGTCGGTCTCGACCTCGGCGAGGGTCTGGTCCTCGACCACCAGGTCGCCCTCGGCCACCTTCCACGAGAGGAGCTCGCCCTCGGTGATCCCCTCCCCCACATCTGGGAACTTGAACTCGTAGGTCATCGCACGCACCCCATCTCGTGTTCGTTGGGAGGCTGTTGAAAAACGAAGTCCCGGCGGCCGAAGCGCACTGGGAGGCGCCATACGTCGTCCTCAGTCACGCGCATAGCGCTGCTATCCGCGCTCCCTGTGTCCAAGTCTGGCGCGTTCCCAGCGCACCTCCGCCGCGAGAAGTCATATTTCAACAGCCTACTAGAACTCCATGATACCGACGATCTCGTCCACCACCCGGTCCGCGTCGGGCTGATAGTAGTCCTCGAGCTTGGAGAGCGGCGGGATCGTGTCGAACCCCGTGACGCGCCGCACGGGAGCCTGCAGGTGCAGGATGGCCCTCTCCATGAGCTGGGCCGACACTTCAGCCCCGAACCCCCCGCTCCGGGGAGCCTCGTGCACCACCAGGGCCCGCCCCGTCTTCTCCACACTGGCCACAAGGGTGGCCGAATCGAGGGGCGACAGCGTGCGCAGGTCGATGACCTCGACGTCGGCGCGGTTTTCGGCCGCCAAGCGCTCGGCGGCCTCCCGCGCCACCCGTACCTGGGCGCCCCAGGCTATCACCGTGATGTCGCGCCCCTCGCGCACCACCCGCGCGACCCCCAAGGGGATCTCGTACTGCTCCTCAGGCACATCCATCTTGATCGCCCGGTACACGCGGGCAGGCTCGAAGAACACGACCGGATCCGGGTCGCGGATGGCGGCGGTGAGAAGTCCCTTCGCTTCATATGGGTCGGCCGGGATGACGACCTTGAGGCCGGGGACGTGCGCGAAGGCGGCCTCCATGCTCTCGGAGTGGTGCTCCAAAGCGCGGATGCCCCCGCCGTACGGCATCCGCACCACCAAGGGGACGGTAAAGCGGCCCCGGCTGCGCGTGCGCATCCGGGACGCGTGGCTCACCAACTGGTCGTACGCCGGATAGACGAAACCCGAGAACTGGATCTCGGCCACGGGGCGGAACCCGCTGATGGCCATCCCTATCGCCATGCCCACGATGCCCGACTCCGCCAAGGGCGTGTCGATCACGCGCTCTTCGCCGAATCTCTCCACCAGCCCGTCGGTCACGCGGAACACGCCTCCGTCTCTCCCCACGTCCTCGCCAAGGACGATCACGTCCGCGTCGCGCTCCATCTCTTGCAGCAGCGCCTGGTCGATGGCTTCGACCAGGTTGAGGCGGGCCACCTCAGGCCTCCTTAGCCAGGCGCCGCCGGAGCGCTTCACGCTGCTCGGCGAGAGGTGCGGTCAGCTCCGCGAACACGTGCTCGAAGATCTCGTCCGGGTTTGGTGCATCGACGGCCTCGAACGCGGCGACGGCCTGGGCCACTCGCTGGTCCGCGTCGGACGCGACGGCGGCCTCGCCTGCGTCGTCCAGCAGCCCCCTCTTCTTCATGAACTTGGCCAGCCGTTCGATCGGGTCCCTGGCCTTCCAGGTGGCCACCTCTTCCTCAGCCCGATAGCGCCGAGCGTCGTCCGAGGTGGTGTGATCGGTCACGCGGTACGTCACGGCCTCGATCAAGCTGGGCCCTCCGCCGCCGCATGCCCGCTCGAGAGCCTCCGCGACGGTACGGTAGACGGCGAACACGTCGTTGCCGTCGACCTGCACTCCCGGGATCCCGTACCCCACGGCCTTCTGCGCGACCGTGCAGGCAGCCGTTTGCCTGTAATACGGGAGGGAGATGGCCCACTGGTTGTTCTGACAGAAGAAGACCACCGGAGCCTGGAAGACCCCGGCGAAGTTCATGGCCTCGCTGAAGTCGCCCTCGGAGGTGGCCCCCTCGCCGAAGCTCGTGAGCACGGCGGCCTTCTCCCCCCGGCGCTTGAGGGCCCACCCGATGCCCACGGCGTGAAGCATGTGAGTGCCCACGGGGATCGCGGTCGGCAGCATGCGCACCCCTTCGGGGATGAGATTGCCGCGCTCGTCGCCGCCCCAATACTGCAGGAAGTCCTCCATCTTCACACCGCGGACCAGAAAGGCCCCCGCCTCGCGGAACGCGGGCACCATCCAGTCCTCGTCATGCAGGGCGAAGGCCGCCGGCACGTGTGCGCCTTCCTGCCCCGTGACCCGAGCGAACGTCCCCAGGCGTCCCTGCCGTTGGAGCTTGAGCATCCGTTCGTCGAACCGCCGGGTGAGGACCATCCAGCCGTAGAGCTCCGTGATGCGCTCGGGCGACAGGTCGGGCATGAGCGCCTCGTCGACGACGCCCTCCGGATCCATCACCTCGACCCGCTCCACGCCGAACGTAGCCACAGTCGTGATCGCCACCTGCCCCTCCTTGCCCCCGGTGGAGGCCTCTTCGCGCGCGGGGTACCCGCGCCGCCTACCTATATACCACCACCCGTGCCGAGTACACGCCTTCTCAGCGAGGTGGATACTGTATACTTCGATGTGGCCCCGGTGGTATATCCGCCGAAGAGAGGCCAGGAAGGAGGTGGTAGCACATGCGTACCACGCAAACGTGTGGCCACTGCGCTCGGGAGATATCCCTCCACGAGTGGATATGCCCCCACTGCGGAAGCTGGGTGGGCGACGTCACTCGAGGAGAGAGTCATCCGGCAGTAGAATTGGCGGCGGCATAATACCCCGCCACCGGCCACGGGGCCGCTGAAGGCCCAGAGCAAGGAGAGCCCGCAGGGGCTTTTTTTGTTGCCCGATGTCGGCCGCCCCCGACCGCCGAATCACCCAGGAAGGCGCGCCTCGCCGCCATGAGAGTTGCGGACGAAGACCGAGGGCTTCTGGAAGTGCTCCTGGACGTAGTTCTCGACCAACCTGTCGACAAGCGTACGGGGATCGGACTCGTATAGGATGTTGGCACCCGTCTGCTTGTCCATCGCCTTCACCAGGTCCGGCACGATGTCGGCTATCCCTCCGCTGCCGGTCAGCACCCCGATGAGCTTGCCCTCGTCGAAGGCGATGGCGAACTCGCCGAGGGTGCCTGAATGGCCGCCTACGATCGCCACCATGTCGCTCGACCTGATGTTCACTATCTCCCTGCCCATCAACCCCGAGCCCGTGTAGATGATGACGTCGAACACGTCGGATGGGGACTGATAGAAGTTGACGTGCTCGTCGAGACTCAGGGCGGGCGATATGCCGATGGAGAGGCCTCCTCGTGACCGCGCTCCCCGCGCGGACTCCCAGGGCAGACCCGGAGCGGCTCCCGTGATCACGATCAGACCCTTGTCGGCGGCGGCGACACCCAGGTTGAACGCGGCGGTTCGCACCGGCACGGGCAGCTCTCCCGACGCCGAGCCCATGATGCCGATCTTGAGCGCGGCGCAGGGCACCCGGGGCGAGTAGGAATCGGGGCTCTGCAAGAACATGTCCCGGTGCTCGACCGAGCAGAAGTAGTAGATGCAGCCCCGATGGAAGGCTGTCGCCGGAGCGCGTCGTTCGTCGACGGCTGCACCACAGACGGGGTCGATGCTCACGAAGAAGGCCTCCCTGCTAGATCGGGGTCGTGTTCCAGGACGGGGGGAGCAAGCGCGACAGCCTCCAGGGGCTCCGGCACCTCCACGCGGAAACCGTAGCGCTCCTCGAGGGCCTTCTTCAAGGAAAAGGCGGCCTGCTGCTCGCCATGGCACAGCAGAGTCAGATACGGGGGCCGGATATGGGAGGCCCAGCTCAACAACTGCTCGCGGTCCGCGTGAGCCGAGAGGCCGGTGATCTCGTGGATCTTGGCCCGCACGACGATCTCTTCCCCGAAGATCCGCACCCGCTTGTCGCCCTCGAGCAGGCGCCGCCCCAGCGTGCCTTGAGCCTGAAAGCCCACCATCACGACGTGGGCTTCGGGTTTCCACAGGTTGTGCTTGAGGTGGTGCTTGATCCGGCCGGCTTCAGCCATCCCGCTCGACGAGATGATGACGACGCCGCGGCGGTCGTTGAGGGCGCGAGACTCTTCAACACTGCTCGTGTACTTGAGCCCGGGAAAATGGAAGAGGTCTCCGTTCTTGCGGATCCGCTCGTTCGTCTCCGGGTCGTAGACCTCGGCGTGGCGTTGGAACACCTCGGTCGCCCGGGTGGCCAGGGGACTGTCGATGAAGATGGGCATGTCATAGCACCCGCGCTCGCAGATGCGGGCGAGGTAGTAGATGAGCTCCTGGGTCCGGCCTACGGCGAAGGCCGGGATGATCACGTTGCCGCCGGTCTTGTGAGCCTCGGCCAGCACGGCTGAGAGCTGCTCGATGGTGTCTCCCATCGCCTCGTGGGTCCGATCGCCGTACGTCGACTCCATGATCAGGTAATCGGTCTCGGCCACGAATTCCGGATCCCGGATGATGGGCTGGTCCGGCTGGCCCACGTCTCCACTGAAGACCACCTTGACCTTGCCACGCCCCCCGTCGAGCCACACCTCGAGCAGCGCCGAGCCGAGGATGTGACCGGCGTCTCGGTACCGCACCCGCACCCCCGGGCCCGCCTCGATCTCCTTCTCGTACTCGGTCGGGCGCAACAGCCTGGCCGCCTTCTCGGCGTCGACGCGGGTGTAGAGAGGCCCCTGGACGCGGCGGCCCGCCCGGCGAGCCCGGCGCGTCTGCCACTCGGCCTCCGACTCCTGGATGTGCGCGGAATCGAGCAGCATGATCTCGGCCAGGTCGGCGGTAGCCGAGGTGGCGTGGATGGGGCCCTTGAACCCCTCCTTGACCAGCCGGGGCAACAGGCCGGAGTGGTCGATGTGGGCGTGGGTCAACAGCACGAAATCGATGTCGACGGGGTCAAAAGGAAAGGGCGCGCGGTTCAACAGATCCTCGCGTGCACCACCCTGATGAAGACCGCAGTCGACCAAGAACGTCGCTCGACCGGTCTCGACCAGATAGCACGACCCGGTCACCTCTCGAGCGGCTCCGCACACCTGCAGCTGCATCCCGACCTCCACGACGTGCCCAGGACCCGGGGGGGCCCGCCCATTTGCCGCCCATACCTTCTCACACGCGCCCGTTGTCGACGAGGCTCTCTGCTAAACTGCGCGCCTGTGGCGGCACTTCCCTGCATCAGGAGCGATCAGTGAGCAACGGCACGCCCCCGCGGGCCGCGGCCCTCACCGGCCGCTACGTGGCGATCATGATGCTCCTGTGCCTATTGTGGGGATTCAACTTCATCGCCATCAAGGTGGGCAACCACGGCTTCCCACCCTTGCTGGCGGCCGGCCTCCGCTCGGCCGGCGCGACCGTGCTGGTCACAGCCTACGCCCTGGCCCGGCGCCAAGGCCTGGGGGGGCCGCGACGCCTGCTGCTGCACGGCGTCGCAACCGGTGTGCTCTTCGCCCTCGAGTTCCTGTTCATCTACGGCGGGGCGAGCTACACCTCGGCTTCCCGCGTCTCGCTCCTCGTGTACACGTCTCCGTTCTGGGCCGCCGCGGGCGCTCACCTGCTCCTGCATGGAGACCGCTTGTCGTTCGCCAAGGTGTCGGGCCTCGCCCTGTCGTTCTTGGGGGTGGTGGCCGTCTTCGGCGCACCGGGCGGGGACGCGGGGCCCCACCACGTGTTCGGCGACATCCTCGGCCTCCTGGGGGCGGCCTCGTGGGCGGTGACGACCATATACGTGAAGCGTTTCGTGCAACCATTCGGGATCGGGTCCCTGCAGGTGCTCTTCTACCAGCTTGCCTTCTCCACCCCCATCCTGTTGGCGGCGGCCTTCGTTGCGGGTCAGGCCGGGCCGGTGGAGTGGCGGCTCGATTCGACCCTGGCCCTCATCTACCAGACCGTGGTCGTCGCCACCATCACGTATGTGGCGTGGTTCTGGCTGCTGGGCCGCACTCACGCCTCAAGCCTGCACTCCTTCACGTTCTTCACCCCGGTGTTCGCGGTGATCTTCTCCGGCCTGTTCCTTGGCGAAAGTCTCCCGCTCCTTCTGTGGGTCGGGCTGGCCCTCGTGGCCGCCGGCACGTACTTGGTCAATCGGCCGGCAGCCGGCTTCGGGAGCGGCGGCTCGCTGCACAGGCGCGACAGACGGACGACGAGCCCGTGACCCGGGAGGTCCTCGTCATCGGGCCGGGTCTCACCATCCCTGTCAGCGAGATCGACATCCGCACCTCCCGGGCGAGCGGACCGGGCGGGCAACACGTCAACACCAGCGATTCCAAGGTGGAGGTCCGGTTCGATGTGGCGCGGTCGCCCTCCCTTCCCCCCGACGCTCGAGAGCGACTCCTGCAGAACCTGGGGACACGGCTGAGCAAGGACGGCGTACTGCGTGTGGTCGCGCAAGGCAGACGCTCGCAGTGGCGCAACCGGGAGGACGCGCTCGCCCGGCTGGAGACCGTGCTCGGCCGGGGGCTCGAGCAGCAGGCCGGCCGAGTGCCCACAGCACCCAGTTGGGCGGCGAAGGCCCGTCGGCGCAGGGACAAGCAGCTCAGGTCGGCCCTCAAGCGCTCGCGAGGGGTCGACTCCGACGAGTGACCCGCGGGCCTGCGGCGGCCCACACAGGTTTGTCCGCCGTTCCCGCCGGCTAGTATTGTCACTTGGGACTGGTTTCAGAATGACGCGTCGCCGTCGCGGCGCGCGCGGCTGCACTAGAGGATACGAACCGTACGAGCGGAGGTCATCGTGGCGAACGAGAACGCTCTCGAAGGCAAGGTCTTCGACGTCCCACCCGAGTTTCAGGCGCGCGCGTTCATCAACAGCATGCCCCAATACGAGGAGATGTACCGCCGCTCACTCGACCACGCCGACGCCTTCTGGGCCGAGGTGGCCGAGGAGCGCATCAGCTGGTTCAAGAAGTGGGACCGCGTACAGAATCACGACTTTGCCCACGCGAAGATCAGGTGGTTCGAAGGGGCCAAGCTCAACGTCTCGTACAACTGCTTGGACAGGCATCTCCAGACGTCGGTGGCCGACAAGGTGGCCTTTCACTGGGAGGGTGACTGCCCCGACGTGACCCGCACCATGACCTATCGCGAACTGCACGACCAAGTGGCGCGGTTCGCCAACGTCCTCAAGAAGAAGGGCGTCAAGAAAGGCGACAGGGTCACCATATACCTACCGATGATCCTGGAGCTGCCCATCGTCATGCTGGCGTGCGCGCGCATCGGCGCCATCCACAGCGTGGTGTTCGGCGGCTTTTCAGCGGATTCCCTGTGCGACCGCATACTGGATTGCGAATCCAGTCTCCTGGTAACGGCCGACGGCGGGCTGCGGGGCGCCAAGAACGTGCCTCTGAAGGCGGCCGCCGACGAGGCCATGAAGTCGTGCCCCAGCGTCAAGAGCTGCATCGTGGTGCGCCACACAGGCCTCGAGGGCATCGGCTGGGTCGAGGGGCGGGACTCCTGGTTCCACGAGGACATGGCCGCGCCCGGCATCACGAACGACTGCCCGTGCGAGGAGCTCGACGCCGAAGACCCGCTCTTCATCCTCTACACGTCGGGTTCGACCGGAAAGCCCAAGGGGGTCATGCACACCACCGGGGGCTACCTCACCTACGTCAGCTACACCCATCAGATGATCTTCGACTACCACCCCGAGGACGTCTACTGGTGCACGGCCGACATCGGCTGGGTCACCGGTCACAGCTACATCGTATACGGCCCCTTGGCGAACGGAGCGACCTCGGTCATGTTCGAGGGCATCCCCAGCCATCCCGACCCAGGCCGATTCTGGGACGTGGTCGACAAGTACAAGGTCAACATCTTCTACACCGCTCCGACAGCGCTGCGGGCCATCGCCCGTGAAGGCGACGAGTGGGTCACCAAGCACGACCTCAGCTCGCTGCGGCTCCTGGGCACCGTCGGCGAGCCGATAAACCCCGAGGTCTGGCTCTGGTACCACGGCGTCGTGGGCGGGGGCCGATGCCCCATCGTCGACACGTGGTGGCAGACCGAGACCGGAGGCATCCTCATCACCCCGCTGCCCGGAGCCACCAAGATAAAGCCCGGCGCGGCGACGCTGCCCTTCTTCGGCGTCGAGCCGTACATCATCGACGCCGACGGCGTGCCCGTGCTCGGGGAAGGCGTCGGCAACTTGTGCATCAAGCGCCCCTGGCCCGGGCAGATGCGCGGCGTGTACGGTGATCCCGATCGGTTCTTCGATACGTACTTCCGCCAGTATCCCGGGCTGTACTTCACGGGCGACGGATGCCGGCGTGACGAGGACGGCTACTACTGGATCACCGGCCGAGTCGACGACGTCATCAACGTGTCCGGGCATCGTATGGGCACCGCCGAGGTGGAATCGGCCCTTGTCAGCCACGACGCCGTGGCCGAAGCCGCCGTGGTGGGGTTCCCGCACCCGATCAAGGGCCAGGGTATCTACGCGTACGTCACCTTGAACGTGGGTGTCGAACCTTCGCACGAGCTGCGCAAGGAGCTGACCGCCCATGTCCGCAAGGAGATCGGGCCCATCGCGACGCCCGACGTGATCCAGTGGGCGCCCGGGCTGCCGAAGACCCGGAGCGGCAAGATCATGCGCCGCATCTTGAAGAAGATCGCGGCCAACGACGTGGCCGATCTGGGCGACACCTCGACCCTGGCCGACCCGTCGGTGGTCGAGCACCTCGTCGACAACCGGGCGAAGTAGAAGGTCCCTGTGCCCTCCGCGGCCTGGCGGGAGAGGTACGAAGGCAAAGTCACCACGGTGGCCGGGGCCCTGGCCCGCGTCCGCCGTGGTGACCGCATCTTCATCGGAGCCGGGTGCGGCGAGCCCCAGGCCCTGGTCGACGGCCTGACCGACATGGCCGGCCGACTCGCCGATCTCGACGTCTACCACCTGCTCACCCTGGGCACGGCGCCCTATGCCGCGCCGCGCTTCAGCAACGTCTTCCGTCACAACTCTTTCTTCATCGGCGCCGACACCCGCCACGACGTAGCCGAAGGCCGGGCGGACTACACCCCCCTCTTCCTCAGCGAGGTGCCCCGCCTCTTCACCGCCGGGCACATCCCCATCGACGTGGCGTTGATCCAGGTGTCCCCCCCGGACGAGCACGGCAACTGCTCGTACGGGGTGGCCGTGGACATCACGAAGCCGGCGGCCGAGAACGCAAAGATCCGCATCGCACAGGTCAACAAGCACATGCCCCGGACCTTGGGCGACTCCTTCATCCACACCGACGACATCGACGCGGTCGTCGAGCACGACGAGCCCATCCTGGCCCAGCCGCCGCCGGAGCCCGACGCGGTCTCCCGGGAAATAGGCCGCCAGGTCGCGAAGCTGGTCGAAGACGGGAGTTGCCTGCAGATCGGCATCGGCGCCGTGCCCGCGGCCGTGCTCCAGTTCCTCTTCAACCGCAAGGACCTGGGGCTGCACACCGAGATGTTCACCGACGCGGTCATAGACCTCGTAGCCGACGGCGTCATCACCAACCAGCGCAAAAACATCCACCGGGGAAAGATCCTGGCCTCGTTCTGCATGGGCACGAAGCGGCTGTACGAGTTCGTGCACAACAACCCACAGTGCGAGTTCCGGCCTTCGAACTACACGAACGACCCCTTCGTGATCGGCAGGAACGACCGCATGGTGGCCATCAACGGCGCTCTGGAGATCGATCTGACGGGGCAGGTCTGCTCGGACTCCTTGGGCTACAACTTCTACAGCGGCATAGGCGGGCAAGTCGACTTCATCCGCGGAGCCGGCCGGTCGCTGGGCGGCAAGCCCGTGGTCTGCCTGCCCTCGCAGGCGCACCACGGCGAGAGCCGCATCGTGGACCACCTTTCCGAGGGTGCGGGCGTGGTGACCACACGCGGCGACGTCCACTACGTGGTCACCGAGTACGGCATAGCGTACCTCCACGGCCGCTCCATCCGGGAGCGGGCGATGGCCCTCATCGAGATAGCGCACCCCGACGTCCGGGCAGAGCTCCTGGCTCATGCCAAAGAGAGGCATTACGTGTTCATGGACATGGCGTCCCCGCGGAGCGAACGCTACCCCGAGGAGCTCGAGCGGCACGTGACCCTCCCGGACGGAGGACATGTGCTCTTCCGACCCCTGCGCCTCAGCGACGACGCCTTGGTCCGCGACCTCTTCTACGACACCGGGGAGCGGAGCGTCTACCAACGGTTCATGGGACACAAGGCCACCTACCCGCGGCAGGAGCGTGAGGAGGTGGTGAACGTCGACTACAGCACGACCATGAGCATCGCCGCTGCGACCGTCGCGCCCATCGCCGGACAGCTCGTCGCCCTCGCCGAATGGAGGCCCGACCCTGACGGCACGACCGCGGAGGTCGCCTTTCTCGTGCGGGACGAGTGGCAGAACCGCGGGCTGGGGACGCTGCTCTTCGAGTACCTGGTCGACCTGGCGATGGAGCGTGGTTTCACCGGATTTACCGCCGAGGTCCTGGCCGACAACCAGGGGATGCTGCACGTGTTCCAGGACGGCTCTCAACCCGTTCGCACCAGACTCTCAGACGGAGCCTACTCCGTGAAGATCGAGTTCGATCCGGACGAAGTCCGTCGCCGCACCGCCGCGGCACGACGCTCGCGCGATCGAGCCCGCGACTGAGAGGCTGCTGAAAATCGAAGCCTTGACCGCCAGAACACACTGGACGGCGCGCTACGGCGTCCTCGGTCGCGCGAATAGCGCTGCTATTCGCGCTCCCTGCGTCCTTGTCTCGCACTCGTCCACCGCGCCCTGGCGGCGAAGCGTCACTTTCCAGCAGCCTGCCAGCCGCCCTTCGGGCGAACCGTCGTTCCTCTTGTCGTCTCCCCTGCGCCGGAGTACACTGCCCTCGGTGATATACCCCTGCCGGTATTTAGACCATCCATCACGTGAAGCCTTCGGAGGAAGCGCATGGCCGGCCGCACAGAGCAGAGACCTCATGTAGCGCACATCGACAAGTCGCTCTGCGACCGATCGGCGGCCTGCTGCGTCAAGCGAATCTGCCCTCGCGACGCCGTCGTGCCCGACGCCGAAGCGCCCGCACCTGAGCGCACGGGCCACGGCCTGACGAAACTCAGAGGCATGCTGAAGATGGGCCACGAATATCAGTGGAAGGTCGACGAATCCCGGTGCTCGGGGTGCCTCCTCTGCGCCCCCTACTGCCCCCACCACGCGATCGTTCCCAAAGAACGGGGGCAGGCGGCCTAGGGCCCGACGGATCTCGTTCTCTCCAGATGAGCGAGCTTCTGGCTGTTCTGTTGCCGTATCGGCATGTTTCGTGGCTCCCCTTGCTCTTTTCGGCAGTTTGCGTGTACACTCGTTCGAGCTGACTACGCGGGGGCACGCGACGAACCACATAGACCGACTGGACCGCGCGATCGTTGAGCTGCTGCTGGAGGACGGGCGGATGTCGAGCTCGGAGGTGGCCCGCCGCTTGGGGGGAGGCATCTCGCAGCGGACGGTGCGATACCGGATCGATCGTCTGGTCGCTGAGCGGGTCATCCACGTGGGGGCCATCGTCAATCCGAAGGCCGTGGGCTTCTCCGTCACGGCCGACGTGTGGATAGAGGTCGTGCCCGGCCGCTTGCGGACGGTCGCCGAGAGTCTGGCGGCGCTGCAAGAGGTCAGCTATGTGGCGTACTCCACGGGCGAGCGCGACCTCTCCATCCAGGTCTTCGCACGCGACAACGATGATCTTCACAACTTCGTGACCGAAGTGGTGGCGAACATACCCGGGGTCACCCGCACGAGCGTGATGTTGGTGCCGTGGAAGGTGAAGGACGTGCACCAGTGGAGCATCCCGGACACTGCAGCAGGAGATCCCGGCTACCCGAGTCCCGCACGATTCAGAGGAGGCGGACAATGACCACGGCGATAGACCTCCGCACACGATCCATCGCGATCACGGAGCGGGAGCAACAGCGCTACTGCGAGCTCACGCCCACGAGCCAGAGGGCCAATGCCCGTGCCCGCAAGGTGCTGCCCATGGGAGTAGCAAGCAACTTCCAATTCTTCGAGCCCGCCCCCGTGGTCGTGGAGCGCGCCTCCGGCAGCTCGATGTGGGACCTCGACGGCAACCACTTCATCGACTACAACATGGGCTACGGGTCTCTCCTGGCCGGGCACTCGCATCCGCTGATGGTCCAGGCCATACAGCGTCAGCTGCCTCTGGGGACCCTGTACGTGACCCCGAACGAGACCATGGTCGATGTCGCCGAGGAGTTGACGCGACGCTTCCCCATGGACATGGTGCGCTTCACGAACTCAGGCACCGAGGCCACCATGGATGCCCTACGTCTCGCCCGGGCTTACACCGGCCGGGACAAGATCATCAAGGTCGAAGGCTGTTACCACGGCCACCACGACCTGGTGATGGTGTCCAGCAAGCCTCCCGTCGAGCTGATGGGCCCGGCGTACGCCCCGGACCCGGTCCCCATGTACGGGGGCATCGCGGGCAGCACCATCGACGAAGTCGTGGTGGTGCCGTACAACGATCCGGACGCACTCGAGCGGGCCTTCGCCTCGCATCCCGGACAGATCGCCGCGTTCATCCTCGAGCCCGTGCCTGAGAACATGGGTATCGTGCTGCCCGACGACGGCTATCTGGGCGCGGTCGTGGAGATCGCCCATCGGCACGGCGCCCTCGTGATCTTCGACGAGGTGAAGACCGGCATCACCTCTCATCCTCGCGGCGCATCAGGCGCGTACGGGGTCATCCCCGACCTGGTGTGCCTCGCCAAGTCGGTGGGTGGAGGAGTACCCGTCGGGGTCTTCGGCGGGCGGGCGGAGATCATGGATCTCATCACCCGCGGCGTCGTCGCCCAGCAGGGCACGTTCAACGGCAGCCCCCTCGTGATGGCGGCCGCTCGTGCGGTCCTCACCGAGATCTGCACCGAGGCCGCGTGGGCCGAGGCCAAGGCCCGCAACGACCGGTTGCTGGCCGCCTGCCAGGACATCATCGACGCGTCGGGCCTGCCCGCCCACACCGTCGGCCTGGGGGCGAAAGGGTGCATCACCTACTCGGCCGAGCGCGTGCGCAACTACCGCGACTACAAGGCGACCGACTTCCAGATGGCCTACGCCCACTGGATCTTCATGATGACCCACGGCATCTTCTTGCCGCCCGGACTCGACGAGCAGTGGCTCATATCGGTGCAGCATACAGAGGCCGACATCGATCGGCACATCGAGGTCTTCGCCGACTTCGTGGCCGACCTGACGGCCTGAGGCACCGCGTCAGCGCGCGCGACCGCCGGTCGGGCGGTCGCGCCGCCGCAGCAGCCAGACGATCCACAGGATCACGACCGGGAGCACCGTCGCCGCGAAGACGAGCATTGCCGCCACGCGCACAAGGGTCTCGTAGCCCACGCGCTGGTTCAGGCTCTCAGGCGCCCAGGTACGCCGCGGTCGTGTGCTCGTCGGCCAGGACGGCGGCGCCGGTGCCCTGCAGGACGATCTGGCCGGTCTCGAGGACGTAGGCGTAGTCCGATATCTGCAGGCTGTGACGGATGTTCTGCTCGACCAGAAGGATCGTCAGCCCGAGCTCCTTCAGCTTCTTCACCACGCCGAAGATGCTCTGCACCACGATGGGCGCGAGCCCCAGAGAAGGCTCGTCCATCATCAGCAGCTTGGGCTTCGACATCATCGCGCGCCCGATGGCCAGCATCTGCTGCTCTCCGCCGGACAAGGTGCGCGCGAGCTGCGACTGACGCTCGCCAAGCACCGGGAACAAGGCCAGCACCTCGTCCAACGTCTGCGTCCGCACCTCTTTCGCCCGTTTATGGCTGCCGCCCACCAGTAGGTTCTCGAGAACCGTCAGGTCGGGGAACAGCTTGCGCCCCTCGGGCACCTGCACCACGCCGAAGCGTACGATGTCGTGAGGCGACATCTCGCTGAGCACCTGGTCCTCGAACCGAACGCGCCCCGCGGTCGGCCGCAGAAGCCCCGAGATGGTGTTGATCAGCGTGGACTTGCCGGAGCCGTTGGCTCCCACGATGCTCACTATGAGCCCGGCGTCAACCTCCAGGGAGACATCCTGCAGAGCCTTGAAGGCGGTGTACTGCACGCTCAGGTTCTCGACCTTAAGCAACGTAGCCCTCCTCTCCCAGGTAGGCGTCGAGCACGGCCGGGTCCTTGGCGATCTCCTTGGCAGTCCCCTCCGATATCTTGGAGCCGAAGTTGAGCACCACGATGCGGTGTGAAAGGTTCATGATCACCTTCATGACGTGCTCCACCACCAGCAGGCTCATGCCTTCGCTGTTCAGCTTGCGTACCAGGGCGAGGATGTCGTCGATCTCGACCGGCGTGAGACCGGCAGCCACTTCGTCCAGCAACAGCAGTTCGGGCTCCGTCGCGAGAGCCTTGCCGATCTCTAAGCGCTTCAGCTCGAGGAGGGTCAGGTCGCGGGCGAGAACCGTGGCCTTGTGCTTCATCGCGATCCGTTCCAGGACCTCGCCGGCCTTGTCCTCGGCTGCCTGGCGTGACCGGTGACGCGCGAAGGCCCCGATCATGACATTCTCGAGGGCGCTCATCTCGGGAAAGGGCTGCACCACCTGGAAGGTACGGGTGAGCCCGCGCTTGGTCACCTGGTGGGCCTTGAGGCCGCTGATCACTTCACCCCTGAAACGGACCGTCCCCATCGAGGGGCGCATGGAGCCCGAGATCATGTTGAAACAGGTCGTCTTGCCGGCGCCGTTCGGCCCGATCAGTCCCACCACCTCCCCCTGGTCCATGTAAAACGAGAGCTTGTTGACGGCGGTCAGGCCTCCGAACTGGCGGGTGAGGTTCTCTACTTCGAGTAGATGTGTCATGGGGCCAGACCGTCCTTCCCCGCCGACTCCGTTTCCAGCTTCTCCGGGAATACCGCCGGAGGACCGGGTGCCGCGGATCTGCCTCCGAAGCGGCGGCGGATGTCATGGGCCAGCCCGACGATGCCTTTGGGCATGAAGAGCATCGTCACGACGAGGATCACACCATAGGTGAGGAGATACGCCCCCTGGAACTTCTGCCCCAGAGCCGAGCTGCGCACGATCTCCGCGATCGGCACCAAGATGGCGGCGCCGACAACCGGGCCCCACACGGTGCTCAAGCCGCCGACGATCGCGTAGAGCAGGATCTGGACGGAGATGGCCTCGCCGAAGACACTCCGGGGGTCGATGTAGTTGAAGAGGGTCACGTAGAAGACGCCTCCCACAGCGGTGATAGCCGCACTCAGCACGATGGCCCACATCTTCGTGGCGAAGGTGCCCACTCCGAGCGCCTCGGCGGCCTCCTCGTTCTCGCGGACCGAGATCAGTCGGTAGCCGAACCGGCGGCCGGCCAACCAGCGGGTGAAAAGGACAAGGACGAGCAGTAGCGCCAGGATGGCGTAGAAGTACCCCTTCTCGGAGGTGAACTGCAGCATCGCCAGGTTGTTCTCCTTCGCGATGGGAAGCGACAGCCCGTTCGAGGCCCCGAGTGCTCCCCAGTTGCTGACGACGTAGACCGCCGCTTCTGTGAAGGCGATGGTCACCAGCGCGAAATAGGCGCCCTTCAGGCCATAGCGGAAGCACAGGTACCCGACGAAGGCGCCCATGACGCCCGCCACGACGCCGAAGATGACCATGCTCAACCAGGGCGAGACGCCTCCGTGCAGCACCAGGTAGGCGGCGCCGTACCCTCCCACCCCCATGAACAGCCCGTTGCCCAGCGAGTGCAGGCCGCCATAGCCGCCCAGGATGTTCCACGCCACGGCGAGAAAAGCCCACATGAGCACGATCACGGCCATGTGCAGGTAGTACTTCGAAAGAAACAGCGGCAGGAGCGCCGCGAGGCCGCAGACGACGAACGGAGTCACCCAGCCCCAACGGCCCTTCATGACCGCCTCCGAGACAATATCCCTTGCGGCTTGATCAGCAGCACAAGGATGAAGATGCCGAAGGTGAACACCCGGGAGAGCGAACCCGGCAGGACCGCGGCCCCAAGGTTCTCGGTGAGTCCGATGATGATCCCCCCGACGAAGGCCCCCAAGAAGTTGCCCATCCCCCCGAGCACCACGACGACGAACATGATCAGGCCCAGGAACAAGCCGACCGTCGGCGACACATAGTACGTCGGCAGGAGCAGCGCCGAAGCCACGCCCAGCGTAGCGGAGCCGATGCCGAACGCGAACAGGTAGGTGAAGCGGACGTCTATGCCCATGAGGGTAGCCGCGGTGGGGCTTTGAGAGGCGGCCCTCACGCTGCGCCCCATATCGGTGCGCTGTAGATAGAAATACAGGACGAGCGTAGCGACGATGGAGCCCACGAACGCGATGATCTCGGGAAGACTGAGGACGACGGGACCCAGATTGAGGTAGACCGACTGGCCGGGCACCTGGATCCGGAGCACGTCGGCGCTGAAGATGGCCAGCGCCAAGTTCTGCAACATGAGCGAGAGCCCAAGCGTCAACATTATCTGGTTCATGGCCGGGTCCTGGAGGATCGGCCTGATGGTCACCCTGAAGATAGCCGCCCCGATCAAGAAGAGGGCCGGGGCCGTGATGAGCATGGTCAGGTAGGGGTTGATGTGGCCCCTCACCACGAGGAAGTACGTCAAGTACAGGCCGATCATCAGGAACTCGCCTTGGGCGAAGTTGATGATCTTCATCACTCCCCAGATCAGGGTGAGGCCGATCGAGATCAGCGCAAAGACTGCTCCCACCATGAGGCCGCTGGCCAAGGGCTGGAGAATAACGTCGCGGGAGAAGGTCATAGGGCCTGCTGTATGGCTGCGGCGTCTGGTCTAGAGTGTGCGGCCGG
>JAJZQZ010000029.1 GCA_021802965.1 Actinomycetes bacterium | reverse complement strand
CGGGTCGTTATGGTAGAACACGTCGCCCGGGTAGATCTCGTCGCCGAAATAGCTGGCCACGGTCCGCATGGCCGGCATGAGCGACCCCAGGTGGATGGGGATGTCCTGTCCCTGCAACACCATCTCCGGCTTGCCGTCGAAGATGGTGTTGGAGTAGTCGTGGGCGATGTTGAACACGCTCGAACGGGCCGTCTTCTCGATCGTCAGCGTCATCTCCCGCTGGGTCGATTCGAGGACGCCGCGCACGACCGCCAGGGTGATGGGGTCGACTTTTCCTGACTGCGTCACTTGCTGCCTCCGTCGATCTACGTTGCCTATTGGAGCGTGGCCACGACCTGGCCGGGCACGAGCTCCTGGCCTTCTTCCACGTCGATGGAGGCGACCACTCCACCGGCCTCCGCGGCGAGCTCCTGCGTCATCTTCATGACCTCGAGCGTCATGATCACATCGCCGGCGTTGACCGTCTGACCCTTGGCCACCTTGATCTCGACGACCCTACCCGGCAGCACGGAGACGACATCCATAGCCTGTCCTTTCGTTTTGGCCTTCACCCTCGAGCCGCCGCGCCGGCCGGCGCGGCGGCCAGTAACCGGACCTACGCGCTAGCCTGAAAAAGCCGCCGCCAGGGGCGCCGCCTCGATGTCGGCGGCGGCGAAGGCCGCGCGGATGGCCTTCGCGAACTCGATGGCGAACGGTGTGTCCCCGTGCAGGCAGACCGAGTCGGGCATGAGGTCCACGTCCACGCCGGTCTCGTTCGACCGGACCTTGCCCTCGAGAACACAGCGCACGGCGCGTTCGGCCATGGCAACGGCGTTCCCGCCGATGTTGTTCAAATCGAACGTGAAGATGATCTGGCCGTTGTCGCGCATGCCGCGGTCGGGGTAGAACTCCACCACGACGGGCACGCCCATCCGCTTGCCCACCTCGTACGTGGCCGACTGGCGCATGCAGTAGACGGGCAGGTCGCGGCCGATGCTGGCGACGGTCTCCAGGATGATGCGCGACATCTGCTCGTCCTCGGCCGCCATCATGTAGAGCGAGCCATGCGGCTTGACGTGCTGCAGGCTCTCGCCGGCCAACTCCAAGAACAGCTTGAGGGCGCCCGTCTGGTAGATCAAGTAGTCGCGTGTCTGCTCAGGCGTGAGCTGCATCGGCCGGCGGCCGAAGCCCATCAGATCGGGAAAGCCGACGTGAGCCCCGACCCGTACGCCCTTGGCCTTGCAGGCCTGCACCGTGTCGTACATGTGCCGGGGGTCGCTGGCGTGGAAGCCGCAGGCCACGTTCGCGGAGGTGATGTAGTCGACCATCTCCTCGTCCCGGCCCATCTTCCAGAGGCCGAAGCTCTCGCCCATGTCGCAGCTTATGTCTATCCTCTTGGTCATGGCTACCGGGTCACGGACTGCTCGGAAACCGCGGCCTTGAAGTCGGCGCGCAGGGCTCGCGCTTCTTCTTCGGTGACCACCTTGAAACGGACGTGGTCGCCCGGCTTGGCCTGACCCAGCTTCCACAGCGACGTGGAGAGGACCGTGAACGGGTTGACGAAGCCGCCCAGGCTGGGGCCGTCGACCATCAGGATGATCGGGGTCTGGCCGCAGAAGTTGACCGAGCCCACCGAGTAGCCGAAGTCGATGATGTTCGAGGGATCGGAGCCGTTCTCGGGCAGCTTGTTGTGCGCCTTGTGGCCGAACTCGAAGTCAGGCCCCTCGATGCGGTAGCCCGTGCGGTCGGACAGCGAGGAGACCTTCCACTCGAACGACGTGAACTGGTTGATGTCAGCGTCTGTGAGCCAGTCATCGTGGGGGCCGAGCAGCACCTCGACCTCCCAGGAAGCACCGAAGGCCGGACGGGCAGCGTCGACGATGCGCCGGCCCGAGCATTCGGCCAGGGGCCGTACGGAGGGCGACGTCTTCAAGACGGTGCCGGCTTTGGCCGCCCCCCCGCCTATGCCGCCGATGTTCGCCTTGACGAAGGTGGAGCAGCTGCCCATGACCCGGGGGATGTCCACGCCCCCGGCCACAGCCACATAGGAGCGGCAGCCCTGGGCCGCGAAGCCGAACGTGAGGACGTCGCCGGTCGAGACCGGCACGCCCTCCCAGCCCGGGATGAGCTGCCCGTTCACCTTGGGCTTCATGTCCGCTCCACCCACGGCCACGACCGTGTCGGCCTGGAACCGGATCTCCGGGCCGATGAACTGCACCTCGAGCCCCGGGTCGCCGGGCGCATTGCCGGCGGCCACGTTGGTGAGCTGGAACGAGAGCGCGTCCATGGGCCCCGACGGCGGGATGCCCAGCGACCAGAACCCGATGCGTCCGGGGAAGTCCTGGACGCTCGTCTCGAGACCGGGTTTGATGAACTCAAGCATGTGTCGTCCTCCTTCCTACGCTACGGTGGTCGCCGACTGCTCTTCCGCGGCTGCGGCCGAGTACCCCACGTCCTTCTTGCCCTGCTCGAAGAACTGGGTGTAGCGGGCCACCGCGAAGAGGTCGTAGTCCACGATGTTGTAGGTGTAAGTGCCGGCCGCGACCTCGTTCTCGATCTCGATGAACTCGCGGGCATCGATGGGCACGAACTTCACCCGGTCGCCCGGCTTGAGCAGCACAGGCGACTTGGAGAAGGGCGCGAATTTCTGAGCGCCGTCCCAGATGGGTACGGGGGTGCGGCCGAAGATCTGGTAGCCGCCCGGAGTGTTCACCGGGTAGATGGCCGTGCACGATCCCCCCATGCCCACCGTACCCTGTGGAGTCCAAGTGCGGGGCGGGTTGTACTTGGGCACGGTCAAGACATACCGGGGATCGAGGGACATCATGAAAGGCAGGCCGGGCCAGAAGCCCACGGCCGCCACCCAGTATTGGGGCGTGGAGTGCACCTTGATGAGCTCGCGCACATCGCGCAGTCCGTTCAGCCGTGCGGTCGCTTCCGGGTTAGGCTCGATCATCTTGATCTTCTTGCGGTAGTCGTCGACCGCCGCCTTGGTCCATGGATCGTCGTAGCAGCAGGGCAGCTCGACGATCCGCGAGGGCAAGGTGATGTCGGCTGTGGAGCCGAGCGAGGCCACACGCTCGTGAAGAGCGTCCTTCAGCGTATGGAAGTCGGTCTGGTCGGGCTCGTAGTGCACCAGCAGCGTGGCGAACGAAGGTACCGTCTCGATGACGCCGGGTATCGGATCGTCGGCGACCGTCTCCGCCAGGCCCAAGGCCTTGAAGTTCAGCTCGAGATTCATCTCGTCGCCGAACTCCAGTAGGAGGTAGCGGTCGCCGGAGTAGAGATAGCGCGGCTCCTCGAAGATCATAGTGCGCTCCTTCTTCCGGTTCCGTTGGCGAACAGGCGCGGCAGATAGTAGGTGTCGGTCTCACCATCCACGAAGGCCGGATCGGCCATGATGCGTCTGTGCAGTCCGATGTTGGTCGTGATGCCCTCGACCACGAAGGCATCGAGGGCGTCGCGCATGCGGGCGATGGCCTGCGGCCGGTCGACGCCCCAGGTGATCAGCTTGGCGATCATGGGGTCGTAGTAGTACGAGACCTCATAGCCGGTGATGACACCGGCGTCGACGCGGACACCCTCGCCTGTGGGCGGCTCGAAGGCGGTGATCTTGCCGGGTGACGGGAAGAAGTTCTGGTCGGGGTCTTCCGCGTAGATGCGGCACTCGATGGCCGCTCCCCGGCTGATCACCTGTTCCTGGGTGAGCCCCACCAGTTCGCCCGCGGCCACCTTCAGCTGCATCTGCACGAGGTCCAGCCCGGTGACCATCTCGGTGACGGGATGCTCCACCTGGATGCGGGTGTTCATCTCGAGGAAGTAGTACGACTCGTCGACATCCATCAAGAACTCGACCGTGCCGGCGTTCACGTAGCAGACCGCCTCCGCGGCCTTGACCGCGTCGGCCCCCATACGTTCGCGGGTGGCGGCCGATAGAGTGGGAGAGGGTGACTCCTCCACCACTTTCTGGTACCGCCGCTGGATCGAGCACTCCCGCTCGAACAGGTGAACAGCGGCGCCGGTCTTGTCGGCGAAGACCTGGAACTCGACGTGCCGGGGCTCCGGGATGTACTTCTCGAGGTAGATCAATGGGTCCCCGAAGGCCGCCTTGGCCTCTCGATGGGCCTTGTTGAGACTCGCCTCCAACTGCTCGGGACCGTTGATCACATGCATACCGATACCGCCCCCCCCTGCCGCCGCCTTGACGATCACGGGGTAGCCCAGTCCCCCCGCCATCTCGCCGATGCCGTCGTGCACGTCGCGCGAGGCCTCAGATCCGGGGATCAGCGGTACACCCGCTTCTCCGACGATCATGCGCGCATGAGCCTTGTCGCCCATGGTGCGGATAGATTGGTGCCACGGCCCGACGAACGCGTAACCCTCGGCCTGGCAGCGCTCGGCGAAGATGAAGTTCTCGGACAGGAACCCGTACCCGGGGTGCACCGCGTCGACCTTGGCTTCCCGGGCGACCTCGAACAGCCGGTCCTGGTTCAAGTAGCTTTGCTGCGCCGGCGCCGGCCCTATGTGATAGGCCTCACCGGCCATCGCCACGTGGGGCGCCTCCTTGTCCGCGTCGCTGTACACCGCGACCGTCCCGATACCCAGAGCGTCGCATGCCCGGATGACGCGGCACGCGATCTCCCCCCGATTCGCAACAAGCACTTTGTTGAACACCTGCATCCCCTCCAGAACGAGCCCACGCGGAAGGCGCCCCACTAGGCTCGGTGACCAAGAGACAAATCACGGACTACACGCGCACCATAGGCCCCACCCCCTCGCGGAAGGCCAACGGACGTCCACAGGTGGAAAGTGCATTCCCTCCCTAGAACCGCCTCGAGTTCCCCCTGGCACGCAAGGAGGAAGTCAGAGCCTCACGCACCGTGCCGTGAGTGTACGAGACCATACTGACAAAGGGCCATAGTCGCCACGCACAACAACACACCGGCTCGTTGTGTCCTGCGACTATTTGGGAGATTGCGCCTGCAACCGCCGCTGCGTAGCCGCCAGCTCGCCGGGAAGGACGACAGCGGGGGAGCCCACGAGGAGGTTGGAAAGGCCGCTGTCGGGCGCAGCCATCGCCCCCTCAGCGTCCGCCGACAAGGTGGTCCCAGCCGCCGCAGCCGAGCCCAAGGAGTCGAGCATCGCCTCGGCCCGGAAGGCTAGATACAGGTCTGCGAGGGCCCGCGTAGCGTCGAGGGACGAACCGAGCAGCGTCTCGGCCTTACGCAGGCGGTAGCGGAGGGTGTTCGGGTGGATGAACAGGCGCCGGGAAGCCTCGCGCACGTCGCGGTCCACCTCGACGTACATCCGCACGGTCTGAAGCAGGCTGTCGTTGTTCTCCTGGTCGTGCCGGGCAAGCTCGGAAAGGCCGGCGTCGGCGAGGGCCCGCAGACGCGACACCTCGAGGCCGAACAGGAACGACGCCGTGGGTCCCAGGTCGGCGAACAGCCGTACACGCTCCTTTTCGCCCTCGCGCCTCGCGACTGCAAGGGCCTCCTGGGCCTCGGCGTAGGAGCGAGGCATGGCTTCTGTACCGTTATGGATGCCGGAGCCACCCAGCGCGAAGTCATATCCGGGAAGGGCGCGCGGCAGACGGTTCGACAGCTCCTCGAGCAACGTGCGGACCTCGGACGGCGCCGTCGACCCCAGCTGCACCGCCGCTACGACGGTGGTCGACCGGATCATGGACAGGATGGAGGCCTTGCGCAGCGAGAAGAAGCTGCCGATCGCTTCTTCAAGGTCGGCGAGCATCTCCGCCGGCTTCGCCTCGGGTGACCGGGTCGACGGCTCCGGCCTGCCCCTGTCCGCCACCGCGCACATGATCACGATGTAGTCTAGGGCTGGGTCGAAGCCGAAGTGCACTGCCTGCTCGCGCAGGTCCTCCGAGCGGCCGAGCCCAAGGACCAGGTCGTCGAGCAAGCCTCCGCGCATCTGCCTCCAGAGCTGCTCGGCCTCCCGGCTCTTCATAGCCTCGAGGGACAGCAGCTTCTGAGCGTACGAGGCTATGACCACCGTGAACTCGGGCACGAGCTCGGATTCAGGGTAGACGATAGCAAGAACCCGTTCAAGCCGCCCATTGCTCCAGACATCGCGGAAGAGCACCTGCCTACGATCGACGGCGTGCACGCGGAGGATGTCCGACGACGGATCGTCGAGGCGGGGCTCGTAGGCCTCCCAGATGCGCTCCACCGTCTCTACCGGCAGGACCGGCCCTTTCTCGGTCAGGCTGGAGACCCTGCCGGCGTGATCGAAGAGCACCACCGTGGCCGAAAGGAGCACCGCCAGGCTCGAGACCAGATAGTCGGTGCCCCGCTCCTCGAGCAGCGCGCTCAAGAGGTGCGCCTGCACAGACAGGCGCCGGCGCAGCAGGTACACGTTGCGGTTCATCAAAGAGTCGAGGACGAATGAGATCACGGCCTTGAAGGGGGTCTCGAAGGGCACTTCGAAGACCGGCAGGCCGAGGGCGTCGGCCTCCTCCAAGACGGCGGCGGGAGTACGGTGCATGTAGACTCCGACGCCGAGACCCAGCGCCGACATGCCGCTCTCCGAGAGCACCCGCACCAGCCTGCGCTGCAGCTCCTCGCTGTCACGGATGCTTACACCGGTAGTCAGCAGCACATCACCCGGATTGATCCAGCGAGTGGGGTCGGGGATCTCCGACACGTGTACGCCCAGGACCTGCCGGCCCACGCCCTGGCGGCCGGCGACCAAGCGCAAACCAAGGTCGCTCTCGGCAAAGAGATCCTCGACCGTCAACCTGCTCGACGCCGAAGGGTGGGGTGAACGCACCAACCGCCTCCTCTCGCGGCCAGGGACTTTGAACGGATCGTGGGTCCCAAAGTCTATCAATCACCGACCACCGATGCCCCTACCGCTTCCCCTACCGGCTCCTTTGGTAGACTTGAGCCCACGTGGAACGCACGACCATGGGGGGCACCTTGGATCTTGAGGCCGACCTGCCCGAGGCTTCACTCTTTCTGATCTCAGACCCGAAGAAGTGTACGGGCTGCCACAGTTGCATGGTCACCTGCGCCCTGGCCCACGAAGGCAAGGCTCAGTTCAGCAGCGCGCGCATACTCATCTCCGAGGACCGCTTCGGCTCGTTCCCCATCGACATCACGGTCGGCACCTGCCGCCAGTGCAAAGACCCAGCTTGCCTGCGCGCC
Organism: Actinomycetes bacterium; assembly: GCA_021802965.1. Classification (GTDB taxonomy): domain Bacteria; phylum Actinomycetota; class Thermoleophilia; order RBG-16-64-13; family RBG-16-64-13; genus JAJZQZ01. The sequence goes on along the minus strand of JAJZQZ010000029.1, from coordinate 15,789 downwards.
TGCCAGGAGGGAGCGATCTCGGTCGATGAGGAACACTTCGGAGCACGGGTGATCGACCCCGACCTCTGCACCGGATGCCGGCGCTGCATGAGGGCCTGTCATTTCTATCCGAGCCGCGTGCGCTTCATGCGCGAGGCGAAGAGGACCGTGAAGTGCGATCTCTGCAGGGACACTCCCCACTGGAAGCACGAGAAGGGGCGGCTGGCCTGTGTCGAGGTGTGCCCGGTGAACGCTCTCGCCACGACCACCGAACCACCTCTCGGGCTTTCGGGTTACGAGGTGAACCTCCGGCGCGGCGGAGGCTGGAGCAAGCTCGACCTGCCCACCGGATAGGCCTGGTTTCAGAGTGTTGCCTCGCGCCGCCTCATCATGGGTCCTTAATCAGCCAAAGGAGCGACTGTGAACGGCCACGCCGGCACGATCCTCAGGATAGACCTCACCCACAAGACGACCGAGCTGATCCCGACCGAGCGGTACGAAGAGTGGGGCGGCGGCCACGGCCTGGCCGCCGCCCTCTTCTTCGACCTCGTGCCGGACAAGACGATCGGTTGCTTCGACCCGCGGAACACCCTGGTCATCGCCCCGGGCCTCTTCGCCGGCACCCTGGTGCCGGGCTCGTCCCGGGCCGAGATGGTGGGCATCCAGGCCCAGTCCTACCCACAGGAGTGGTTCGGACGCTCTAACTGCGGGGGGCGCTTCCCCGCGATGCTCAAGTACGCCGGCTACGACGCTGTGGTCATCGAAGGCGCCGCGGACAGCCCCACGTGGGTCCACATATCCGACGCCTCCGTCACCTTCCACGACGCCACCGGCCTGTGGGGCCTCAACACCTACGACGCCCAGAAGGCCATCGCCGGCAAGATCGGGGTGACCAAAGACGGGGAGCACCCCGTGGTCCTCGCAATCGGGCCGGCCGGAGAGAACCTCAGCCGCATAGCGAGCATCCAGCACGACGCCGGCTGTGCCTTCGGCCAGGGTGGATTCGGGGGCGTGTGGGGCTCGAAGAAGCTGAAGGCCATCAGCATGATGGGTACCGGCGGAGTCCCGATCGCCGACCCCGGTGGCCTCGTCGACGCGCGTCTATGGTCGGAGAGAATCTACTCCTACGACGCCGACATGCCGCGGGTGCATCAGTGGCAGGAGTTCATCACCTCTCATTTCGGCGGGCACCCCAACCGACAATGGGTCCCCTTCGAGAAGTCCACCCGCCGCACCTCGGGCTGCTGGAACTGCCACCTCAACTGCAAACCCAAGACCGCGAGCCAGCTGGGCAATTCGGCCCATTGCATCACCGCCCTGTTCTACCAGGATTGGGACCTTGCCAAGCACGGTCAGGTCACCGAGATCTCCGGCAAGGCGGCGAACCTCCTGGGCGAGCTGGGCATCAACGCGTTCGAAGCGTACGAGGCCGTGACGTATCTCAACGCATTGCATGAGAGTGGAGTGCTCGGGAAGGGCAAGCACGTCGACACGAGCCTGCCGCTCGAGGACATCGGCGAGCTGCGTTTCGTCGAAGACCTGCTCCATCGCATCGCCTACCGGATCGAGATCGGCGACGACCTCGCGGAGGGCCTCCCCCGGGCGGCCGAGCGGTGGGGACGGCTCGAGCAGGACCTCACGAGCGGCGATCTCAAGGCGCCTTTCTGGGGCTATCCGATCCACTACGACCCGCGCACCGAGGTCTACTGGGGCTACGCATCGTTGCTCACCAGCCGTGACGTCAACTGTCACGACTTCAACGTTGCCGCCTTCTGGATGCCGACTCTCGACATAATGAACGACCGGGAGCCCCTTCTCACCGCCGCCGAGGTGGCCGAGGTCATCGCCGAGAAGGCCGTCCCTTACTGCGACCCGCTGATGATCGACTTCTCCGACGAAAACCTGTACTCGATCCACATGGCCCGCACAACGGCGTGGCTCCTCCACTACAGCCTCTTCTGGAAGCAGTCATGCGGGCTTTGCGACAACGCCTTTGCCGACTTCATCAACCCCTACGGTCCGAACAACCGGGGCCTGACGCCGGAGGGCGAAATCCGTTTCTACCAGGCCGTCACCGGCAGGGACCTCGACTTTGCCGAGTCCTTGGAGGCCGGGCGACGCATCCTCAACCTCGACCGGGTGATCTGGTCCCTTCAGGGACGGCACCGCGACCAGGAGGTCTTCCCTCCCTTCGTCTATGAGGTCGACGCCGTGGGCACGTCGTACGTCCCGGGCAAGGACCCCGCCTACTACTGTCCGGTCCACGTCAACGGCCGGTGGTCGTACAAGAACGTCGTGCCCCGCAGGCTCGATCGCGCGGGCGTGGAGGCCTTCAAGACGCTGTTCTACGAGCTCGAGGGTTGGGATCCTGAGTCCGGCCGCCCGACCGCCGACACATTGCGCTCTCTCGATCTGGCCCGGGAGGCAGCTGAACTCGACAGAGCCAACAGCGGGGCGGCCGCCTAGGGCGAGAGGCGCCTCGCGGCTGGTCGCACGCCCGACCACGCGCGCAAATGGAAGGGCCGCGGGGTTCTGCCTGCGGCCCTTCGTGACAGTCTTCCTGCGATGTAGCCGGTGGTTACCTGATCTCCTCCTGTATGCCACGACCTCGTGCCCGACGCTTCACAGAGATCGCGATGAGGATCGCGAACACGGCCAGCAGGGCGAACGAGAACAGCGTCGATAACACCCCGAACGCGAATAGGTTCGGGTGGATCTCGATGCCGAACTGGCCGTAGATGGTCAGAGGCAAGGTCAACTGGGGACCGCCCGCAAATATCGAGCGCGGGAACTCATCGTAGCTCAGCGTGAAGGCGATGAGCAGCGACGTCAAGATCCCCGGGAACACCAAGGGGAATGTGATCTTGCGGAACGTCGTGGCCGCCCCCGCCCCGAGACTTGCCGAGGCCTCCTCCACCGAGCGGTCGAACCGGTTGAAGATGGCCAGCATCACCAGGAACGAGAACGGGAACGTGTAGATCACATGGACGATGTAACCGGTCAGCCACCAGTGCTTGTCGATGTGCAGCTGATTGGAGACCAGCGCCACACCCAGGCCGACCAGGACCCCGGGAACGATGAAGCCCAGCATCACCAGGTAGAACATGAACCCGGTGTGCTTGAACCTATGCCGGAAAGCTTGGGCGGTGATGGTGCCGAGCACCGTCGAGGTCACCATGACCATGAACGCCAGGATCAACGAACGGACTAGGGCCGGGCCCACAGGTAGGGGCGCCGCCCGCGAGGTCCCGATGATGCCCAGCAACTGTTCGTACCAGTAGATCGAGAAACCCCGCATGGGGAACTGAGGGCCGCCGTTCTGAGGCTGGAAGCTCAGGATGCCCATGACGATGAAGGGGCCGTAGAGGAAGAGGAGGAACAGCCCGTAGTACACGCCCAGTATCCACTTGAGAATGGGAGACTTGTACATTGGGCTACACCTCCTTCCGCAGGTCGGTGATGCGCAGAAGGCCCACGATGACCAGAGCGATGACCACGGTGAGAACCACGCCCGCCACCGAGGCGAACGCCCATTTCAGCGAGCCCACCTGGGTGACGATCACATTGCCGAGCAAGTTCACCTTGCGCCCCGACAACGACGCCGGCGTTGCGAACTCACCCAGCACGAGCACCGACACGAAGATGGCGCCTGTGACCAGGCCAGGGCGACTGAGCGGGAGCAGGATGTCCTTGAAGATGCGCCCGGTGCCAGCCCCGAGGTCGCGTGCCGCCTCGATGACGTTCGGGTCGATGCGGCTCAGCATGAAGGTGACCGGCCCCACCACGAACACCAGGTAGATCTGGATCATCCCGATGATCATCCCCACCTCTGTATACAGCAGGAATGACAAAGGCTCACTGATTATGTGCGCCTTCATGAGGATGATGTTCAGCGCGCCGTTCTGCCCGAGCATCGGCTTCCAGGCCACGATACGTACGAGGAAGGACGTCCAGAAGGGTATGACAGCCAAGACCAACAGGATTGTCTGCACCGTGTTGCTGCGCACGAAGAGACCGATGAAGATGGCCACTGGGACACCTAGCACGAAAGTGCCGACGAGAACGATCAGCCAGACGCGGATCGTGTTCCACAGGGCGGAGTAGTACACGGGCTGGCTGAAGAAGGTCTGCCAGCTCTTGGTCGTGAGATCGGGCTTGATGTCGAAGCTGGTCTGCGTCCAGAAGCTGACGTAGATCATCATGATCAGAGGAGCGATGAGGAAGAGGATCATCCAGGCCGAGCCGGGGATGAGCTGCCAGTGACGCGTGAACCAGTTGCCTCGCTGCCCGCTCATTCCACCACCCCCGGGTACACGAACGCCCTGGCCATCGGCCAGCGCAGCAGATACTCCGCACCTTCCTCGAGCCGTTTGGCTTTGCGATGATGCAGATGATACTGGGCTTCGAAATGCTGACCGTCTGGCAATTCGAACAGGTAGGTCACGGTCGCTCCCGAGTACTCGTGGCTGACATGTTTGCAGACGATGGAGCAGTCACCGGGAGCCAGGGACGTATCGACTTCTTCGACGTCGACCCGGTCGTATCCGACACAGTAGGTCGCTGGACCGGAAAGTACCTGATGGTCTGGCGCGAGGCATAGGGAGAAGCCATCCGCGACGAAGGACCCGCCTTCCACCCTGCCCTTCACGAGGTTGAACCGGCTGAGCGCAAAGGCTACCTGCGCCGTCTCCGGCCGGGCGAACACCCGCTCGGGCGCGTCGAACTGTGCGATCCGTCCACGCTCGAGCACGATGATGCGGTCGGCCATGGCCAGGGCTTCTTCTTCGTTGCCCGTCACGTGGACGAAGGTCGCTCCGAGGCGCGTCTGCAACTTGCGCAGCTCGATCTTCATCGACGCGCGCAGGTTGGCGTCGAGGGCGCCCAAGGGCTCGTCGAGCAGCACGATCTTCGGGTCTGTGGCCAGGGTCCGGGCCAGAGCGACGCGCTGCCTCTGTCCCCCCGAGATCTGGTTGACACGCCGGTCCTTCAGGCCCTCGAGGCCCACCAGGTGAAGCATTTCCTCCACCTTCACGTCGGCCTCAGCGGCGCTCAGCCGATCGTGCGCCCGGTTCCTCAGACCGTACGCGATGTTCTGCCCCACCTTGAGGTGGGGGAACAGCGCAAAGTTCTGGAAGACCAGACCGACGTTGCGTAGGTGGGCGGGCACTCCGACCACGTTGCGCCCACTGATATCGATCTCGCCCTCGGTCGGATCTTCGAAACCTGCGATCAGTCGCAGGAGGACGCTTTTGCCCGAGCCACTAGGGCCGAGAACGGTCACGTACTCGTTCTCGAAGACATCGAGATCGACGTTCCGGAGCACGACCTTGTCCCCGTACCGTTGCGTGACATTCCTGACCTGCAGCAGGGGTTGGCCGGCATCGCGGCCAGGCACCGTGCCCGTCGCGTCGGCCGCGACCGTCGCTGTTCCTTCAGCGCTCAAAACCTCTCCCTGTCAGATGTGTTCGGCATGTCTAGATCGTGGAGACTCAAGTCGCCACGATATGCCCGTCAGCGGGCATCCAACTGACGCAGACCGGGGTCCCCGCGGGGTACGACCGGCCGTACTTGTCGACGTGGCTCTCGAGCTCGACCGTCATCGTGTCGCAAATCTCGACTTCATAGACCACCAGCGAACCCACCACCGTCTCCGCCCGGACCGACCCCAGCAGGCAGTTCCCGCTGTATTGCTTTAGGATAGCCTCGTCTTGGTAGCTTGCCTCGGGATACAGCTCCATGATCTCCGACGGGATGACCAGGTCCACGCTGGCTCCCTGAACGACTCCGTCGTCGAGCAGGTGTCCGCGGAGTTTGCCAAACTCGGTGTCGACGGTCGCGACCGCGCCGTCGCGGGAGTCGAGGGTCCCTTCGATGATGGAGTTGCGGCCTATGAACCGGGCGACGAAAGCTGTGCGCGGGCGCGTGTAGAGGATCTCCGGTTCGGCGATCTGCTCGACACGCCCGTTGTTCATGACGACGACGCGGTCGGCCATGGCGAGAGCTTCGGACTGGGCGTGTGTCACAAAGACGAAGGTGATGCCGAGCTGCTTCTGCAGATAGCGAAGCTCGGTCTGGATACGCTTTCTCAGATCGGCGTCTAGTGCGCCCAAAGGCTCGTCCAGGAGCAGGATGTCAGGCTCCACGACGAGGCCGCGAGCGAGCGCGACGCGTTGCCGCTGACCACCGGACAGGCCTTCGAAGGCGCCGTCGGCTATGCCGGTCAGGTCCAGCTTCTCCATGATGTCGTCGGCGCGCGCGTGGCGTTCTTTGGACGGCACCTTCTTCACCCGCAGACCGTACTCGATGTTCTCCCTCACGTTCATGTGAGGAAAGAGAGCGTAGCTCTGAAAGATCATGGAGGTGGGGCGCTGCTCAGGGGACAGGTCGTTGACGACCCGTCCCCTGATAGCGATAGTACCCTTGGTCAAATCCTCGAACCCACCGATCATGCGCAGGGTCGTGGTCTTGCCGCAACCGGAAGGCCCGAGGAGAGCGATGAACTCGCCCTTGTCTACCTGAAGGTTGAAATCGTCGACTGCGACGGTCCCGTTATCGAAGACCTTCGAGACGTGCGATAGCTCAAGGTCGTATGCCACCAGTTGCTCTCCTCGGGTCGCTGATTCGATCCCTGAACGCTAGGCGTTCAGGAACTCGTCCCACTTCTGGACGACGTAGTCGTAGTTGTCGGGGAACTGATGCCAGACGCCGATATTAGCGGTGCGTTCCTCGAGGGAACCGCCGTCACGCACGTCGCCTTCGTTGATGCCATTGAACGCAGCGCCCTTCCACGGCGCGCCGTTGTACCAGAACGCATACGCGTCGGCTTTGCCGGCGTCAGTGAAGGCCTGCTCGATGGTGGTGGTCGGCGAGTAGTAGCCCTGCTCCGACACCGTGATGGCCGGAGGACCGCTCAGCCAGTAGTCGGCGTACGCCATGACGGCGGGGATGGCCGGGCTGCCGGCGAGCGGGGTGATACCGATCGCCCAGGCGCGGTAGCCTTCCTTCGGCACCGCGTACCTGCATTTGGTGCCCTGAGCCTTGACGGCCATGACGGCCGGCTGCCAGGCATCCGCCACGACGACTTCCTTAGAGGCCATCAGGTTCACCAGCTCGCCGAAGTCGCCCCACAAGGAGCGGAACTGCCCGGCCTTCTTGAGGTCGATGAGCCACTTGATGGCGGCATCGACGTTCGCATCGGGCTCGTTGCCCGGGTTGGTCACCTTGACGAGACCCAGGCTGTTCATGGCCATGAAGACGTTGGGCATGGCGATGAGGGGGTCGGTGTTCAGGGCGGACTTGCCCTTCCACTTCGGATCGAAGATGGCCGCCCACGTGTTGGCTTCGGCGTCGCTGACGACGTCGGGGTTGTAGCCGATGCTGTCGAAGTTGAACACAGTTGGGACCATATACAGCTTCGTCTTGCTGCTGTCGGTCCAGATCTGGTCGGCGATGGTCTTGCCGCCGGCGAACTTGGGCGTCGGGGGGTTGGTGAAGAGCGGGCGGATGGACTTCCAGTTCTTCATGGTCGACGGATCGACGGCCAGAGCCCTTTTGGTCTGGATGATGGGAGGAAGCCGCTCACCGATGGTCTCCCAGCAGTCCCACTCAGGATTGCCTTCAGGGGCGCTGATGATACGGGTCTGCGCGTCGGGGAATGTAGTAGCCGTACCCGTGGCGGACCGGACACCCGACTTGGCCTTGAAGTCGGCCAGGATGCGGTCCTGCACCGTCACTGAGAGACCGGTGGTGCGCAGGTCCATCTTGGACAGGTCGGCCGCGGCGGCCGCTGTCGTGGCCGTGGTGCCGCCGGTGGCCGCCGTGGTGGCAGTGGCGCCGCCGGTGGCCGCCGTCGTGGTGGTGGTGCCGCCGCCGCACCCGGCAAGGATGACGCCGCCGGCCCCGAGAAGGGCGGCCCCCGACACACCAGCTGCGCGGATGAACGCGCGGCGGCTCAGCCGCTCTTCCCACAATCTGCGTTCTAGACTCTTCTCTTCCTTGTCACTCATTGCATCCCCTCCTGGTTCTGCTTGCTGGACAACCCTCGTGAATCCGGGTCTGGAGCCCTCGTCCACCACACCCTACGTCCTCTGCAATCTCTGCCCCCCGCTGATCAGGTCGCCATGCCAATCGAGGGGGGCCGCCCTCGGACGCAGAAGCAGCCACGAGGGGCGTCACCGAGCGAAGCCTCCGCGGAAGGAGAAGACGGCCCGGAAAAGCTCTTTGGATCGGGCATGCGGTCTCCTAGAGCACGATGGGACGTGCCGGCCCCGTAGATGCGGCCACCGCCCGCCCTGCTGACAGCCAAGGATTCCGAGAATGATCCGCCCCTCACACTTCCCCCTCGCTATCCACAGCTCCGACCCCTGGCACGCCGTAGACGCCTACCGGTGAGTGTAGGCTAGCGGTACTGGCCATCGCTATAGTACGCGAGAACAAGAACCACCGGTCGCTTTGTGCCGCTGAACCAAACAGGCTCATCTACAGGCCCTTATAGGCGGCACCATAGGGATCTCCCTTGACCCACCGGCCCTGACCGAGGGTCCCGATGAACTTACCGTCTTCGACCGTGAGATTGCCTCGCAAGAAGACCTTCTGAGCCCTCCCCTTCTGCTGCATGCCCTCGTAGGGCGTGAAGTCGACGCCTTCGAGGCTGTCCGCCGCCGTCATCTTCCCGCGGTGGCCCGGGTCCCACACCACGAGATCAGCGTCGGAGCCCACTCCGATGTGGCCCTTGCGCGGGAACAGGCCGTTGAAGCGGGCGGGAGCGGTACAGCACAGATCCACCATCTTCTGGCGGGTGATCTTGCCCGTCTCGACCCCGTACGTCCACATGACCTCCATGCGGTGCTGGACGCCGGGCGCGCCGTTAGGAATTTTGGTGAAATCGTCGCGGCCCAAGTGCTTTTGGGTGCGCCAGTCGAAGCCGCAATGATCGGAGCCCACGACCTGGAGCCATCCCCGCGACACCGCCTGCCACAGGGCGTCAAGGTGGTCCTTCGAACGCAGGGCGGGCGAGCAAACGTACTTAGCCCCCTCGAAGTCGGGCTTCGCGAGATCGTCGACCGTCAGTGTCAGATAATGGGGACATGTCTCGCCATACGCCTGCTGGCCGGCCAGATACGCCGACCGAATGGCGGCGGCTGCCTCCCGGCAGCTGACGTGGACCACGAAGATCGGCGCTTCGGCCATGGCCGCGATGGACATGGCCCGGGCGGTCGCCTCGGCCTCCACGAGCGGGGGGCGGGAGACAGCGTGGAAACGGGGCTCGAGCTCCCCGGCCCGTACGCATGCCTTCTGCAGCACGTCGATCAAGTCGCCGTTCTCTGCATGAACCATGACCGTGATGCCGTGGGCCCTGGCGTCGCTCAGGTACCTGTAGAGCGTGCCGTCGTCGACCATGAACGGCGTCCCCTTGTACGCCATGAACAGCTTGACGGTGGGGATGCCATTGTCAGGCAGCATCGGTATCTCGTCGAACAGCCTCTGGGACACGTCCATGACGATGCCGTGGAAGGAGTAGTCCACCGCGGACTTGCCCTTGGCCTGCTCCTCCTCGTGTTTGAGGACCGAGTCGATAAGACCGAGACCCGAGATCTGCGGGGCGAAATCGACGATGGTCGTCGTCCCTCCAACGGCTGCGGCGGTCGTGGTCTCGAACCCGCGAGTAAAGGTTCCTCCGAAGGGCAGGGCGAAGTGAGTATGCTGATCGACGCCGCCAGGGAGCAGATACCGGCCACGGGCGTCGACCACGTCGGTCGCCCGACTCTCCATGTTGTCCCCTATGGCCACGATCTTGCCGGCCTCGATCAGCACATCGGCGCGATACTCGTCCATCGCCGTGACGATCGTCGCGCCCTTGATCAGCAAGCTCACCGACCCACCTCCCCCGCATCCGCTCCTCGTTGTCGCTTCGGGGGCCGACAGCCCCCGAAGCGACACACGTCTATACCCCCGACAGCCGCAAACCTACCCGCGGGTATAGTCCCGGCACGGTACGTACTTGCCGCGGCCGGGCTTGCCGACCGTCTTGCCGTCTTCCATCAGCACGTCGCCGCGGGACATGGTCATGACCGGCATGCCGCGGAGCTCCTTGCCCCAGTAGATCGAGTACGTCTTGTTGAGACCCTTGTAGAAGCTCTCATCGATGGTAGTGCGCTTCTCGGGATCGACGATGATGACGTCGGCGTCGGAGCCCACCTGCAGCACGCCCTTCTTCGGATAGAGGCCGAAGGTCTTGGCGTTGTTCTCGCACATGATCTTGACGATCTGCTCGATGGAGAGCTTCGCGCCGTGGTAGCCGTCGGTCATCATGACGGGCAGCCAATGCTGCATGCCGCCGGAGAGACCGGGGAGGGCCTTCCAGACATCGCCGTACTTGCCGTTGCCGTTCTCCTTGTCCACCTGCGAGTACGCGCAGTGGTCGGTACCCATGCATGTGACAACGCCGCTGCGCAGACCTTCCCACATGCGCTTCATGTCTTCGACTTCGCGGAACGGCGGATTGATCTTGCCCCAGACACCGACTTCGTCGCCCATGTGCTTGGTGTGAGTCAGGAAGCAGGGCAGGGTCTCGGCGATGACCGGCACGCCCCTGTCTTGGTACGTCTTGCAGATATCGACGCCCTCTTTGGTGCTCATGTGCACGATGTAGAGGGGAACGCCGCCGCCCTGGCCCACTTCCTCGCAGATCATGGCCGCGGCGTGGATCTTCATGGCTTCGCAGATGTTGGGCCGGGAGTCCGACCAGGCCTTGAGGTCGGTGCGGCCGGCATCGATCAGGCGCTTCTCGAGCATGTGGTAGAGCGCGTACTCCTCGGCGTGCAGCATGACGACCGCCGGGTAGCCGAACTCCTTGAACTTCTCGAACGCCTTGTACAGCTTGCCGGCGTCGGTATGGCGCAGGCCGATCTGGTCGCCTTCCTCAGCCTGGTAGGGGTCGAAGAAGCACTTCCACGAGGGCATGCCCTTCTCGGCCATGGGCAGCAGCTCATCGATGTGTTCGTCGGAGATGACCGTGGGATAGATGCTGAAGTCGAGGTAGGAGCGGCCTTCGGCCCACTCTATGTATTGATCGATCACCGGCAGATACGGCCCCAGCACGGCCAGGTTGCTGCGGATGGTGGTGATGCCGCCGTGGACCGCCTCCTCCGACTCCGACTCCCACTGGTCCTGCCAGCTCTGGTCGAAGGGGATGTGCGCAGGCCTCAGGCCGACGTGCGTATGCACCTCGACGACGCCCGGCAGGATGAAGTTGCCCTTGGCGTCGATGACCTTCTTGGCTTCTGTGGGCAGGGAAGCGTCGGGGCCCACGGCTACGATTACGCCACCGTCGACGGCCACGCCGCCCTTGAACACTCCGGACGGCGTTACGACCGCGCCGTTCTTGATCACACTGTCGATCATCTGTTCCTCCTATCCGTGGTCCTGTCAGCCACCTCGGGACCGGCGGTGGCGCCCTTCCCCACGCCGATCCAGGTCCCTTCGTTCATAGTCGCCTCGCGGCACCCCCTCTCCGTCCCTGCGCCCGAGGTCGCACACCCCGGGGGCGTCCTTCTCATCACCAAGCCAGATACCTCCGGGCGAGCTCGCCTGACGCGTCGACGGCCAAGCACACCATCAGCATGATCCTGGCTTTGTTCGTCGTGAGCAGGCCGGCCGAATAGGCCCCCAGAGCCTTGGTCGTCTGTCCGCCGCCGGCGAAGCTGTACATCGGGACGATGCCTCCGCGGGCGACGACGGTGCTGACGACCACCGCCACCTCACGTGCAGTCAGGTCTTTCAGCGCTTCATACACCGTCTCGCTGAGATTGCCCGCTCCGAATCCCTGCACCACGACCCCGGCGGCGCCGCGATCGGCACAGCCCCTCAATAGGTCGGCGTCGGCGCCGGGGTAGAGATGGAACACCTCGACCTTGGGCAAGGTTTCCCGATCGCGCACGTCGAAGGGTTCCGGGCGTCCCTGGGGACCGCGACGGTAGCGCACCGACTTGAGGAAGAGATCGCCCAGAGCTCCGTACTCGCCGCCCGAGAACGCGTCCAGCCGGTTGGTGTGACACTTGTAGACCGTATCGGCGGCGAAGATCTTGCCGTCGAAGACCACAAGGGTACCGCGGTCGACCGAGGCGGGGTCGGCGGCCACGCGGATAGAGTCGCCAAGGTTGCGTGGGCCGTCGAAGTCGGTCTCGGAGACGGTGCGCTGCGCCCCGGTGATGACCACCGGCTTGGGGGAGAGCACGGTGAGTGACAGGAAATAGGCCGTCTCCTCGAGCGTATCGGTGCCGTGGGTGATGACCACCCCCGACACTTCCGGCCGCTCGAGCTCCCGATTGACAGCGGCGCTGAGCTGCAACCAGATCTCAGGCGTGATCCAGTCGCTCGGGATGTTCGTGAATTGCGCGGATTCGACGCGAGCCAGTCCGTCGAGGCCGGGCACGAGGGCGAGGAGGTCTTCCTCCGTGAGCGCGGGGACGTAGCCGTGAGACTCCGGGTCGTACTTCATGGCTATCGTGCCGCCGACGCCCAGCACCTTGACCAGCGGACGTGCCCCCGCGTCGCTCCCCCCCGACGTGGTCATTCAAGCGTCTCCGCGTCGGCGCCAGAAATCGAAGAAGTCTTCACTGCCCAGGACCGTGCCGAAGCCGGACTCGACTATGTCGAACATGGCGGTTTCGAACTTCTCCGCGTACGAGGCGGTGCAGTCCTTCAGCAGCACCAGGCGGAAGCCTCGTTGCGTGGCGTCGGTGGCGGTGGTGCCCACGCACAAGTGGGTGGCGACGCCCGCGACGATCACGCTGTCGGCCCTGTAACCCCACAGGAGCTGCTCGAGATCGGTGCCGAGGAAGGCATTGAAACGGTGCTTGTCGACCACGGGCTCGTGCGGCAGGGGCTTCAGCTCGTCGACGACGTCGACGCCCCATGTGCCCGCTCGCAGGCCGCCTTCTCGGTAGGGGGGTCGAGTCTCGGGGAAGAGACCCGCGTCGAGCAGGTCGGGCCGGATGGTCATGCGCGTGAAGATGACGGGCAGGCCGTTCTCCCGGGCGAACTCGATGAGCGTGCGCACCCTCGGGATGATCGCAATCCCGCGGCCCACGTCGATGCCCAGCTTCTTCTGCAGCCAGCCGTCCGCGTTGCAGTACTCGTTCTGCATGTCGATGATGAGAACCACCGGAGAACGGTACTTCTGCGGGTCGAGAGAAAAATCGGTCCCTGACATCTGCTGCGTACCTCCGACGGGTCAGATTCCGGAACGGACGAATACCGAACGGAAGGCACGGAAGTTGAAGCGGCTTGCGACGCCGGGATGGCAGCGTAATACACGAATGCCTGAATGAGGAGATGCCATATCCGATCGCGCAGTTCGCAAGGTTCTTTCGTACCCCCTCGTCCCATTGGCTACCAGTGCAGCCCACCCCGAGAAGAGGCGGCACACCGGTATACCGGGTCAGGCTCGCCGTTGGCGTTGATGCCGAGGCGTTGGCGCGAACCCTGCGCTACACGCAATGCGAATGCGTCGCCTACTCTAGCAGGGGGTTCCGAAATGAGTCAACCCGGACTTTCTTTCGGCGCGAAGGCCACCTATCGTGCCGGTCCCCTCCAGGCGTCTCCCGGTTGGTGGTAGAGACATGCCCTGCTATCCTGAGGTCCACGGGGATCGACTACTAGGGCGGTACGCATGTCCAACCTACGCCAGGACACGGTGCTTGCGGTGGGCTACGGCTTGCTGCCGTCCAACACCGCCACGGGTCAACTCTACCGGGTGCTGACCATCGCCGGCGAGGTCGACCGCGAGACGCACCGCATCCTCGCCGCCTCTATAACCCTGGTCACCGAGACGAGCTCGCGCTGGGTGACTGCGCTAATGGTGGGCAACGATCTGACGTCCGACGCCGACACGGCCGCCTTCGCGGACCACGTCGAGAGCCGCTTCTTGGGCAATTCGCGCAAGGCCATCATCCACGCGTACCGAGATATGGCTCAGCGTTACCAGGAGCACGTGGCCGCTTCCTGACCGTAGCGGTCGCTCTTGCAGCCGCCGCTGGCGCTGGTGTATCCTCGGGCACACCCGACCCTGAGCAGCAGACGGGCGGTCGTACGAGCAGGCAAGCGGAGGCGCCGCACCAGACATACAGACGCCGCACACGGTCAACACCACGGGTTTCGCTGACGACCTTCAGGCGGACCCCAGCGCTAGGGCACACACTCCGCTCTCCCCCAACCGGGGTCCTGTCGGCGGAGTCGATCAGAGTCCAGCACGCAACTGAATCACTCGGTTGTGTCTGGGCTCTTTTTGTTTTGTCAACAGGAGAGGATGGACGCGCTTTGAGGCTCTACGAGCACGAGGCAAAGGAACTTCTCGACCGGGTGGGCATCTCCGTTCCCGCCGGCCGGCTGATAACCGACGAGGGCGACGTGAACGGGGCTGTGACCGACGTCTTTCCCGTCGCGGTCAAGAGCCAGGTGCTCACCGGCGGCCGCATGAAGGCCGGCGGCATCGCGTTCGCCGCCGACCAGGCCGAGCTCCGGGCGGCCGTCGCCCGCCTGCGGGGGATGCGGATCGGCGGGTTCACAGTCGACAAGGTCCTGGTCGAGCCCAAGTCGGCGGTCGTCGAGGAGCACTACCTGGGCGTGACCTATGACCCGACCGCCAAGGCGCCAGTGGCCCTGTACAGCCACGCCGGCGGCATCGACGTCGAGCAGGGGGAAGCGATCCACTCCGCCACCTTCCCCTTGGTGCCGGCCCCGGCGGGCTTCCGCTTCAAGGAGCTCCTCTCGGGAGCGGGCGTGACGGGCAGTCGCTTGACCAAGCTGACCGACATCATGACCCGTCTGGCCCAGGCCTTCGTCGCCTATGACTGCACGCTCGCCGAGATCAACCCTCTGGCGGTGACCGAAGCCGGCGCGTTCGTGGCCCTCGATGCTCATATCGACCTGGACGACGACGCACTCTACCGACAGCGCGGGTTGGTCACGGGGTGGGGGTTGGCCGACCGTGACTCCGACGCCCGGCAGAGGAGCGACTTCGAGCGCCAGGCCGAGGAGATAGACGCCGCCGACCACCGCGGTGTGGCCGGGCGGATGGTCGCCTTCGAGGGCAGTCTGGGCCTCCTGATCGGGGGCGGCGGGGCGAGCCTGACCGCTTTCGACGCAGTCCGGCGCCACGGGGGCACACCTGCGAACTACTGCGAGATCGGCGGCAACCCCTCGGTCTGGAAGGTCAAGGAACTCACCAAGCTGATCATGGGTCGCGAAGGCGTCGAGAAGCTGGCCGTGATCATGAACGTGGTATCGAACACGCGGGTCGACCTGGTCGCCCGGGGAGTGGTGAAGGGGATGCTCGAGCTGGGACTGGATCCGGCGGAGCGCGTGGCGATCTTCCGGGTGCCCGGGGCGTGGGAGGATGACGGCTTCGCCATCTTGCGCAAGTACGGGGTGCCTTTCGTCGACAGGACGGTCTCCATCGACGAGGCCGCGCGCCGAGCCCTGGCGGGCCAGGGGGGTGCGTCATGAGCATCCTCGTACAGGAAGACACCACCATCATCGTCCAGGGGATAACCGGCCGGGAAGCGGCCTCGTTCACCAAGGACTCCCTCGACTACGGGGCCAAGATCCTGGGCGGGGTCACCCCGGGCAAGGGCGGCCAGGAGGTCTTCGGGCTGCCCGTCACCGACACGGTGAAGGAACTGGCGGCCGCCCATCGCGTCGACGCCAGCATCATCTCCGTGCCCCCCGCGTTCGTCAAGGACGCCGCTTTCGAGGCCATCGAGAACGGCATCAAACTGCTTTTGATCGTCACGGAGCGTGTACCGCGCC
>JAJZQZ010000028.1 GCA_021802965.1 Actinomycetes bacterium | reverse complement strand
GCGCCGCCGCCCGCGGGTTCGCTCCCAATACGGTGAGCCGCAGCCCGAACGAGGTGCGCGTCACGACGACGTGCACCACAGGTACCATCACCAGCGCGAGTATCAGGCCGACATGGACGTGGGTGCCGGGGATGTACGCGAGGAGATGCTCCTGTGGCGTCACCGCGGTCTGGGGCACGTTGGTGGTCGTGCTGCGGAAGGGCCCCTTGATGAGCAGGTTGGCGAGGTTGACACCGACGAAGGTCAGCATCAAGGATGTGATCACCTCGTTGACACCGTAGTACGCCTTCAGGAGAGCGGGCACCAGCGTCCACGACGCCCCCACCGCCGCCGCCATGAGGAACAGCGAAGCCAGCCCGAGGAAACCGGGCAGAGCGCCGGTCACGGCCGGAGCGAACCCCGCGACCACGGCCGCCGCCATGAGGAACTGGCCGTCTCCGCCGATGTTCCAGATGTTTGCCCTGAACGCCACCACCAGGCCGGCGGCGATGAGCAGAAGGGGGGCCATCCGCGTGAGGCTGTCCTCGAGCCCCGAGACCGAGAAGAGGCCGCGACCCAGAAGGTCACCGTAGAAAGAGACCGGGTCGCGGCCGACGAGCAGCAGCAGCACCGCGCCGGCTGCGAGGCCCAGCACGACGGGACCGGCCCCACCGGCGAGCCTAGCCCACACCGAGCGTGCCGGACCCAGGCGGGCGCCGGCTTGCCCGTCGTCCGAGGCGGCGCCGATCTCAGCGGCGGCGCGGTCGGAGCGCGGAGCGCTCACCCCGCGCCTCCCGGCTCGCCCGGTGAAGGGTCCGTCAGAGGCGCCGCCCCGAGTCCCATCATCAGCCGGCCGATGTCTATCTCGGCCCCCGGCCCGTTCTCGACCACGCCGGTGAGCCGGCCCCGATAGAGAACGGCGATGCGGTCGCAGAGGTCGAGCAGCTCCTCGAGGTCGGTGGAGATGAGCACCGCGGTCGCCCCGTCTCGCTCGGAGAGGGCGCGGATACGGGCCCTCACCGCCTGGGTGGTCTTCACGTCGAGCCCGTACGTGGGCTTGTTGTAGACCACCACCTGGGGAGCGAAGGACAGCTCCCGGGCGAGCACCAGCTTCTGCAGGTTGCCCCCCGATAGAGTCCCGGCGCGGCTGCCGATACCCGCGGTGCGGATGTCGAAGTCTCGGACGAGCTCGGTCGCGCACTCCGCGGCCGCATCTCGCCGCAGGAACCCTCTCCTCCAGAAGGGAGGCTCACCGATGCGTTTGAGCAGCAGGTTCATCTCCACGCTGAGCGAGGAGACCGTGCCTTCTTCCAGGCGGTCGTCGGTGACATAGCGCAACCCGCGCCGCTGCCGCTCAGAGACGCCGTGATCCCTCACGCTGACGCCGGCCAGGATGATGTCGCCGCCGGAGAGAGGCCGCTGGCCCGCGACGGCCTCGGCCAGCTCCCGCTGTCCGTTGCCGTCGACACCGGCTATCCCGAAGATCTCGCCTTTCCGCACCGAGAACGAGACATCCTCGACGCCCACCTCTCCCGGCTCGGGCCGCACCGATACGTCGGCGACCTGCAGGGCGACCTCGGCGGAGAGGGCTCGCCGGCTCCGCCGCGCGATCGGCCCGGCGCTCAGTTCGGCGACGGCTCCGAGAGCGCCCGCCTCCGACCCGAACATCAGCCCCAGGATGGTGTCTTGCAGCTCTTTCCGAGGCCCGGTCGAGATCCGGCGTCGATCGAGCGTGCCCGCCACGCGGCCCTGCCGCAGCACGGTGATACGGTCAGCCATGTCCAGAGCCTCGTGGAGCTTGTGAGTGACGAACACGACGGCCAGGCCCTGCTCCTTCAAGCGGAGCAGGACTTTCCCCAGCTCCACGATGCCGGCGGGGCTGAGCATCGACGTGGGCTCGTCCAGGAGCAACACCCGCGATCCCAGCCACAGCGCCCGCACGATCTCGACCTGTTGCTGCTGGCCCAAGGCGAGCCGTCCCGCAGGCACGCGCGGGTCGAGGTCGATGCCGAGATCGGCGGCCACCGTACGGAAGCCGGAAAGGGCGGCCTCCCGGTCGAGGAGAAAGCCTTTCCTGCGGGCGAGCAGCAGGTTGTCGACGACCGTCAGCTCGGGTATCAGCGTCGAGTGCTGGTAGACGCTGCCGATGCCGACCTCTCGGGCATCCGCCGGCGAAAGCAGCTGCACCTCGACGCCCTTGACCAACACTCGGCCCGCGTCGGGTCGGTGGATGCCCGAAAGGACGAGCAACAATGTGGACTTGCCGGCGCCGTTCTCCCCCAAGAGGCAGTGCACCTCTCCCGGCAGGAAGGCGATCGAGACGTCGTCGTTGGCAACGACTCCGGGGAAGGTCTTCGTGACCCCCCGAACCTCGACCACGGCTGGGGGGCAGCCCTGACCGCCGCCGGTCCCCGTGCCCTCCGCCTGATTGTGACAATCGCCTCTGATGCGTGTACTGTATGGCACCGTAACCGACCGTGTCGACAGGGGAAGGGCAATGATACGCAAGATTACCGTGGCGGTATCGGTCCTCGTACTGGTGCTGGCCGCATCGACCGTGCTCGGCTGCAGCCGCGGCGGAGGCACAACCACCTCCTCCCCCGCGAGCAGCGAGACGTCGACGGCGCCTGAGGGCGCCACGACCACGAGCGCCGGCGGCGCCGCTCAGAAGATCGCCAAGATGGCGGTCGTCACCCCGGAGGAAGCCAAGGACTTCGGCTGGAACCAGCAGGGGGTGGAGTCGGCCAAGAAGGTGGCGACCGAGATAGGCGCCCAGATCGAGGTGGCCGATGGGTCCGGATACGAGGACATCAGCCCGGTGCTGCGCGAGCTCGCAGGCGGCGGGTCGCAGCTCACCATCGCCTTCGCGAGCGGGTACGGCACCACCGCGGTGCAGCAGGCCCAGGATCTGAAGGTGCCGCACATCATCATCGGCCAGTTCGAGAAGGGCAACGTCCCCGGTCTGGCCCAGGACATCGAGACCAACGCTCAGAACGGCGCCTATCTAGCGGGCATCGTCGCGGCCCGGACGACCAAGAGCGGCACGGTCGGCATCGTCATGTCGGCCGACGACGAGAACTGGGTCAAGATGGCCGGCGGCTTCGCCCAAGGGGCGAAGGCGGCCAAGGCCGGCATCAAGCTGCTCATGGCCCAGGTGGGTCAGGCGGGCTACGCGGACGCCGCTGGGGGCAAGCGGGTGGCCGAGAGCGTCATCGCCGGGGGCGCCGACGTCATCTTCGGCATGGGTGACGGCTCGAGCTTCGGCATGCTCGAAGCAGTGGAGACGGCGACGCCACCCAAGGGCGCCGACAAGATCTGGTTCATCGACGTGATCGGCGACAAGAGCTCCCTGGACAAGAAGGGCGTGCTGCTCACCTCGGTCGTGTGGGACTACTCGGTCGCCTTCAAGTGGGCGGTCGATCAGCTGGCCGCGGGCACCTTCGGCACTGAGCTCTATTACCTCGACGTAGACAACGGCGGCATGACCCTGCTCAAGACGCCGCACCTGACCCCCGAGGTGCTCGGCGAGGTCGACAAGGCCAAGCAAGGGATCATCGACGGCACGATCACGGTCGTCGAGACCAGCACCAAGGCTCAGGTGGAGGACATGCTCAAGTAGGGCGGCCGCGCGGCCGCGCCCGCCCAGGTCAGGCGAGCCGTCTCACCCGAACGTTCGCACCAGCGAGTAGTCGGTGCGCCTCTGGGCCGCCGTGAAACCGGCGGCCTGGATCGCGGCCACGAGATCGTCGGCGCTCACGCTGAATGTGACCCCGGCGGCCGCCACCACGTTCTCCTCGATCATGGTGCTGCCCAGGTCGTTCGCGCCGAAACGCAGGGCGACCTGCCCGATCTTGAGGCCCTGGGTCACCCAGGAGGCCTGGATGTTCGGTACGTTGTCGAGGTAGATGCGCGACACCGCCAGGGTGGTGAGGTATTCCACGGCGGTGGCCGGCTCGGTGAAGCCTTCGAGGGCGGTGTTGCCCTCCTGGAACGTCCAGGGGATGAAGGCCCGAAAGCCGGATAGGCCGCGGCCCAGGCTCTCGTCCTGCAGGTCGCGGATGCGGCGGAGGTGCTCCACCCGCTCCTCCAGAGTCTCCACGCTTCCGAACATCATGGTGGCCGTCGTGCCCATGCCCAGCTCGTGCGCCTCCCGCATGACCTGCAGCCACGGCTCGGTGCGCGCCTTCTTCGGGGCGACGTGTTGCCGCACCCGGTCGACCAGGATCTCGGCGCCGCCCCCCGGAAGGGAATCGAGGCCGGCCGCGCGCAGGCGTCGCAGGGTTTCTGCTGTCGTGAGCCCGCTCACCCTGGCGATGTGGATGATCTCGGGCGGCGAAAGCGAGTGGATGGTGATGTCGAAGCGCGCTTTGATCGAGGAGAAGAGATCCTCGTAGTAGGTGATACCCAGGTCAGGGTGAAGGCCGCCTTGCATCATGACGGCGGTGCCGCCCAAGTCCAGGGTCTCCTGGATCTTGGCGAAGACCTCCTCCTTATCGAGGAGATAACCCCCCTCGGCGCCCACGGCGCTGTAGAAGGCGCAGAAATCGCACCCCGTCAAGCAGATGTTGGTGTAGTTGATGTTGCGGTCGACGATGAATGTGACCGTGTCGCCGGGCACATGCCGCCGCCGGTGCTCGTCGGCCAGCCGGCCAAGGGTCAGGAGATCACGGCCCCGGAGCAGCGCGACCGCTTCGTCATCCTCCAGCCGGGAGCCCTCGCTGATCTTCGCTACCAGCGCGGGGTCGATCTGCGCGGGAGCGCTCAACGAGACGACGCGCCTTCGGCTCCGAAGAAACGCAGTTCAGGCACCTCCGACAGCTCACCGGCTTCGTGGGCCAGCTCGTAGAAGCGCCGCAGACCGCCGCGGAACTCTTCGGAGAAGCCGTAGTGCAGCACGTCGAAGTAGCGGTCGAGGCAGGGCCGGTCGAACCGCCACAACATCGCCGCGGACGCGACCACCCGGTCCGCCGATTCCCGGCTGTAGTCCATGGAGAGCACCAGCTCCTCCTCCACCGCGAGCAGGGCCTCGCCGTTCGCGGCCAGGAAGTCATCGCGGGTGGCCCACACGGCGAAGACCATGGGCACCCCGGTCCACTCGCGCCAGATGCGGCCCAGGTCGTACACCTGGGTGCCCTCGAAGGGGTAGTACAACGCTTCGAGGCCCTCGTCGCCGATCAGCAAGACCGCGTCGTGGTCGAGCAGCGCCTCGGTCGGCGGCTGGAGCAGTTCGTCGTAGACCACATCGCGCCCGTACCGCAGCTTCATGATGGTCTTGAGCAGGGCGACAGAGGTGGCGCTCTTGGGGGTGAGAGCGACGCGGGCCACCTGCTCCAGGGGGACGCGGCTGACCAGCTGGATGCTGTCGACCGCCCCCTTCGCCGAGATGGACAGCCGACGGGACAGGTGCAGCCGCCGGAAGTCGCGCGCGTATTCGATGGAGCTGATCGGGCCGAAGTCGATCGTGCCCGACAGCAGCATGCGATTGAGGTCGGTGGGGACTCCGGGCACGAGCTGGAAGTCGGCCCCCGTCCCCAAGCCGGCCGCCGCCCGGTGCTCCAGGCCGTAGTAGAGCGGATAGCAGTTCAGGAACTCGATATGGCCGACCCGGACCGTCACTGTGCCTCCTCGCCCGCGACTCCGTCGCTCCGTACCCGGCGGCTCATCCCTCGTACCGCCGGACCGCCCGATAGAACGTATCCCGCTCCACGGGTGTCCGCCCCGCATCGCGGATAAGGCGCACCAGCTCGTTGCGGGGGACTGCCTGACCGGCCTCGCCCGCCGCCGCCTTGGTGATGGTCTCCTCCACGATGGTGCCGTCGACGTCGTCGACCCCGAAGAAGAGGCTCAGCTGGGCCAGCTTCAGCCCGACCATCACCCAGTACGCCTTGATGTGAGCGAAATTGTCGAGCACGAGGCGGGAGACCGCCAGCATCTTGAGGTCATCGACGCCGGTGGTCAGCGTCAACTCGGCCAGGCGGGTGTTGCGCGGGTGGAACGCGAGGGGGATGAAGGCCTGGAAGCCGCCGGTCTCGTCCTGAGCCTCGCGTAGCCGGAGCAGATGGTCGACGCGCTCCTCCAGGGTCTCCCGGTGGCCGTAGAGCATCGTGGCGTTCGTCGGCAGTCCCAGACGGTGGGCCAGCTTGTGCACCTGCAACCACTTCTCCCCCGAGATCTTGCGGGAGCAGACCATGCCGCGGACCCGGGGAGCGAACACCTCGGCCCCCCCGCCCGGCAGGCTGGCGAGGCCCACCAACTTCAGGTCGAGGAGCACTTGCTGCTCGCTCATGCCACTGATCTCCGCGAAGTGGACGATCTCCGACGCCGTGAACGCGGTCAGGGTCACGTCGGGGCAGGCCTCGTGCAGGCCGGCAATCATATCCCGTATGGGCCCATAGCCGAGAGTGGGGTGCTCGCCGCCGACGATGTGGAACTCGGTGGCGCCCTCGGCGGCCGAAGCGCGGGCCTTCGCGAGCACCTCGTCCAGGGTCATCAGGTAGGCGCCGTCTTCGCCCTCGTCCCGCGAGAAGGCACAAAGCTCGCAACGGTTCTTGCAGATGTTGGTGTGATTGATGTGCCGGTTGTTGATGAAGTAGACGTCGTCGGGCGGTTCGCCCTCTGGAGCGGACCCCGCGGGGTCCGCGCGGCCCTCGGATGCCCGGGTCGCCGCCACCTGGCGGCGGCGCGCGGCGTCGGCCATCCGGCCGAGCCGCAGCAGGTCGTCCGAACGCAGAAGGGCCAGCCCGTCGGCGGAGTCGAGCCGGTCGCCGGAGAGGAGCTTCTCTTCGATCCGAGAGAGCGGATCAGAGCGGGTGCCGGTGGTCATACGGCAGTCTAGCATAGGCAAAAACCATGCCGCCGCGGGCGCTGCGGCCGGTCAGGCCGCTACGCCGTATCACCCGCCCGATGGGTCACGACGAGCTTGAAAGCCTCGAACCACAGGACGCTCGCCAGGCCGGCGGCGGCGGCGATCAGGACGTCGAGAGCGTCCAAAGGAGCGAACTGGAAGAGGGAACGGAGCCCGGGCACGAGCAGGAGCCCCGCCATGGCGACCGTGGTGGTCCCCAGCACGGCCCACAGGGCGGTGTTCCCACGGTGGAAGGCGGCGATCATCGGACGCGACCAGGACAGGTTGGTCAGGATGAGAGCCAGGTTGGCGACGACCAGCGACGTGAAGGTCAGCGCCCGGGTCTCACCCGGGTCGGCCCCGCGCGCGAGGGAGGCCAGGTACACCAGCAGGACGACCAGCAGCACTCCCAGCCCCTGCAGCAGGCTGACAGCGAGGATCCGCCGGCCGAACAGCGGCTCGCCGGATCGCCGAGGCCGGCGACGCATGACGTCGGCCTCCTCTCGCTCGGCCTCGAACACCACGGAGCACACAGGGTCGATGATCAACTCGAGGAACGCGATGTGCACCGGCGCAAGCACCAGGGGCGAGCCGAACAGCACGGGTATGAACGACAACCCGGCGATGGGCACATGCACGGCGAGGACGTAGGCCATCGCCTTCTTCAGGTTGTCGTAGATGCGGCGGCCCATCCGCACGCCGCTGACGATGGAGCTGAAGTCGTCGTCGGTCACCACCAGGGCCGCCGCCTCCCGGGCCACGTCGGTGCCGCGACCTCCCATGGCGATGCCGATGTCGGCCGCCTTCAATGCCGGCGCGTCGTTCACCCCGTCGCCCGTCATGGCGACCACCTGGTCGCTCGCCTTTAGCGCCCGCACGAGCCGCAGCTTCTGCTCGGGCACGGTGCGCGCGAAGATGGGGGTGGTGAGGATGCGGGCGGCCAGTTCCTCGTCGTCCATGGCGTCGAGCTGCGGGCCCGTGATCACGGCCCGTCCGTCGGCCAGCCCGATCTGCCCGGCGATGCTGAGAGCCGTGCCCGGGTAGTCCCCGGTTATCATCACCACGTGGATACCGGCATCGTGGCAGTCCTGCACCGCCGACGCCACGCCGGGTCGCACGGGGTCGGCCAGGCCCACGAGGCCCAGGAACTCGAAGGTGAAGTCGTGCTGGCCCGGGGGCAACGACGCCTCTCCCCGCACCACCGCGCTCGCCACCCCGAGCACCCGCAGACCGTCCTCCGCGAGCCCCAGCACCCGCCGGCGCACGTCCTCCCTCTCGTCCTCGCTCATATGGCAAAGGTCGGTGACCGCCTCGGGCGCCCCCTTCGTGGCCACGACCCGCTGCTCCCCGCCTGCCGTGCGCCACACGTGCGAAAGGGCCAGGAGCGAATCCGAGAGCGGGTACTCAGCCACCAGCTTCCAGTCGCGGTGCACGTGCTCGGTGCGCCCAAGCGCCGCGACACCGAACCCACGGATGGCGATCTCCATCGGGTCGAACGGGTTCTCGTCGCTGGCGAGGATCGCGAACTCCACCAGCTCGTGAAAGGCCTCCGGCAGCCTCACCTCGGGGTGGTCCACGTCGAGGGAGGTCCCCCCGGCATCGAGCCGGACCACCGACATACGGTTCTGCGTGAGCGTGCCGGTCTTGTCGACGCAGAGCACGGTCACCGACCCGAGCGTCTCGACGGCCGGCATGCGCCGGGTTAGCACCTGCCGCTGCGAGAGCCTCCAAGCGCCCAGCGCCAGGAAGATGGTGAGCACCACGGGAAACTCCTCGGGCAGCAGCGCCATGGCCAGGGTGATGCCCGCCAGGAGCCCGTTCAGCCAATCCGCGCGCGTAGCCCCGTATACCACCACCACGAGGGCGCAGAGCCCGAGCCCGAACAGAGCCAGCAGGCGGACGAGCCGGCCTACCTCCCGCTGGAGGGGGGTCCGCTCGGTGCGCAACGAGGTGAGCGCCGCGCCGATGCCGCCCATCTCGGTGGCCGGTCCCGTCCGGGCGACCACCATCACCCCGCGACCCGAGACGGCCAAGGTGCCTGAGTACACGAAGGGCGTGCCCTCGCCTCCCGGACGGCCGATCTTGACGCTTTCGATCACGGCGGCGGGCTGCTTTCGCACGGGCACCGACTCTCCCGTCAGCAGCGACTCGTCCACGGTCAGGTTGGAGCATGCGGCCAGGACGCCGTCGGCGGGGACCCGGTCTCCTTCCGAGAGCAGCACCGCGTCGCCGCGGACGACCCCTCGCCCAGGGATACGCCGGTCGACACCGTCCCGGACGACCAGAGCGCGCGGGCTCGACAGGTCGCGCAGGGCCTCCAAGGCACGCTCGGTCTTTCGCTCCTGGTAGAAGGTGATGGCGATCACGACGAGCACGAACGTCATCAGCAGAAGGGCTTCGCGGATATCCCCGAGCGCGAGGTAGACGGCGCCGCACCCGACCAGCAGGAGCAGCATGGGCTCCCTGACCACCTCGGCGGCGATGCGGAAGATACCCCGACTCTTGGTCGAAGGGAGCTCGTTGGGGCCCTCGGCGGCCAGACGGCCGGCGGCCTCTATGCTCGAGAGTCCGAGGCCCGAAGGGACTCCCGTATCAGACGGCCCGTCGCTCACAGAAGGACCTCCGCGGGCAGGGTCAGCAGGCTGTTGAAGAAGTGACGCTTCGCCGCAAGGGCGCGATGGACGGGTGCGAGACAAGGACGCAGGGAGCGCGAATAGCAGCGCTATTGGCGCGACCGAGAACGCCGTATCGCGCCGTCCAGTGCGTTCTGGGGGCCAAGGCTTCGATTCTTCAACAGCCTCCTAAACCAGAGCGTGGTGCAGGGCGATTATCCCCCCGGCCAGGATCTCGTAACGCGGATTGATCAATCCCACCCCGGACATGACGTCACGCAGGGCGTCAGGGTCCGGGAAACGGCGGACCGATGCGGGCAGATAGCTGTACGCGAACTTGTCGCCCGCCGCGAAGCGGCCCAGCAACGGGACGACGCCGTCGAACCACAGGTTGTAGAACTGCTTGAAACCGATGAGGTCGGGACGCGTGATCTCGAGGCACACCACTCGCCCTCCCGGGCGCACCACGCGCCGCATCTCCGAGAACGCCCGGGGTATGTCGGGGACGTTGCGGATGCCGAAGCCGACCGTGCAGGCGTCGAACTCGCCGTCGGCGAACGGAAGGTCGAGCAGATCGCCCTGAACGAAGTCCACCCAGAGTTGGTTGCGGCCGCACTTGTCCCGGGCGAGGGCCAGCATCTCCTCGGAGAAGTCCAGGCCGACCACCCGGCCCTGACGTCCCACCGCACGGCGAAGAGCGAAGGCGAAGTCGCCGGTGCCGCACGCCACGTCGAGGGCGGAATCCCCCGGGCCGACTTGGGCCACCAGCACGCCGAGGTCCCGCCAGCGGTGGTGCAGGCCGGCCGTCATGAGCGAGTTCAAACGATCGTAGCGCCCGGCGATGCCGTCGAACATGGCCTGGATCTTGGCCGGCTCCGGAGACGCGTCGATGCGGGGCGTCACGCTCCCCGCCTCCGCGGGCGGTGGGCGACCAGGCCCGCGGGCGGCGTCACGGGAACAGCAGGACGTCGGCCGTGGTGAAGGCCCAGAACACCATGCTGATGATGCCGTTCATCGTCATGAAGGCGAGGCCCACCTTCGAAAGGTCCCGGGTGCGGACGACCCAGTTCTCGTAGAACAGGAGCCCGGCACAGACGGCGACCCCCGCGAAGAACATGGCGTGACGGTCGGCGGCTGCGCCGACGCCGAGCAGCAACAGCACCGAGAGCAGGTGATGCAGGCGGGTGGTCCAGAGGCCGGCTCCCACCCCGAAGTCGGCGGGGATCGAGTGTATGCCGCGGTCCCGGTCGAAGTCCACGTCCATGCAGGCGTAGATGATGTCGAAGCCCGCGATCCAGATGGCCGCCGCCGCCCCGAGAAGGAAGGGCTGCCAGGTGACCGACCCCGTCACGGCGACCCAGGCCCCGACCGGACCCAGGCCGATAGAGGCCCCGAGGAACAGGTGGCACAGCCAGGTCCAACGCTTGGTGAAGGGATAGATGACGAACGCGGCCACGGGGATCGGCCACAGGTACCAGGTGACGCGGGGCAGATTGAACACGGCCACCAGCAGCACAGCCAGCGACGCCACGCAGAAGGCCCACACCTCCACCCGGCTGAGACGGCCCGCCGGCAGCTCGCGGCCCGATGTCCGTGGATTGAGCGCGTCGATGCCCGCGTCTATGAGCCGGTTGAGCGCCATGGCCAGACTGCGGGCCCCCACCATGGCCAGCGTGATCCACAGCATCGTCCGGAAGCCGGGGATCCCTCCGCGGGCGATGAACGCGCCGGAATAGGCGAAGGGCAGGGCGAAGATGGAGTGCTCGAACTTGACCAGTCTCACGAACAATCCCAGGTACCCAAGCAGTCCGGACACATACCCCGGACCTCCCGGGCCCCGAGAAGCGCGGCGCCGCTGGGCCATAGTGCGGTGCGAGACGCCGCTTGCTCCCGCTTTTCCCAAGGAAGAGGCGCCCATACTAGACGCCGGAGCCCTCGCGGCCCGACGGACGTCCCCAACGCGGATCGAGCCCCAGCTGCGGCCACAGCGCGTCCACGCGCGCGACGATATCGGGTGACATCGCGATGTCCGGAGGCCACGGCCGGGGATGGCCTTCGTTGGGCCACTTACGGGTCGCGTCGATGCCCATCTTCGCCCCCCAAAAGGCCGTCGGTGAGGAGTGGTCGAGGGCGTCCAGCGGGCCCTCGGTCACGATGATGTCGCGTCGCGGGTCGACGTTGTTGAAGGCGCGCCACGCCACCTCCGAGTAGTCGTGCACGTCGACGTCCTCGTCGACCACGATCACGCATTTCGTGAACTGCATCTGTCCCGTCCCCCACACGGCGTGCATCACCTTACGGGCATGCATGGGGTAGGCCTTCCGGAGGGAGAGGATAGCGCAATTGTGCGCGACACCGGCCTCGGGCAGGTCCATGTCGACCACCTCGGGCAAGGTCAGGCGCAGGAGGGGTAGAAACAGGCGCTCGGTGGCCTTGGCGATGTAGGCGTCCTCCATCGGTGGGATGCCCACGATGGTGGTGGAGTAGACGGGGTCCCGGCGGGTGGTCATCGCCGTGACGTGAAAGACCGGGTACTCGTCGGCAAGGGAGTAGTAGCCGGTGTGATCTCCGAACGGCCCTTCGGTGCGGCGCTCGCCCGGGTCGACGTAGCCCTCCAGCACGATCTCGGCGTCGGCGGGCACCTCCAGGTCCACGGTAAGGCATTTGACCATCTCGACTGGCTCGCCGCGGAGGAAGCCCGCGAACATCATCTCGTCGACGATACCCGGCAGCGGCGCCGTGGCCGCGTATGTCACGGCCGGGTCGGTGCCGATGGCGACGGCGACCTCCAGTCGGACCGAGGGCGACGGGTGACCGCCGCTCGACGGCGTCGCGGTCGCGCCGGCCGCCGTCGTCCCTGCACCGGGCGGCGTCCCGCCGTCGGCCGCCGTCCCGGCGGCCTCCCGCTCGATCGACCGGTAATGCTCGGCGGCGTCCTTGTGCAGGTGCCAATGCATCCCGGTCGTGTTGACGTCGTACACCTGCAGCCGGTACATGCCCGCGTTTCGCACTCCCGTGCGCGGGTCGCGGGTGAAGACCACGGGCAGCGTGATGAAGCGCCCTCCGTCGAGAGGCCAGCACTGCAGCACGGGGATGCGCCCCAGGTCGACCTCGTCGCCTCGGTAGACCACCTCCTGGCAGGCGCCCTTCTTGACCATGCGCGCGCCATAGCCGGCCAGGTCCTTCAGCTTGGAGAGCGTCTTGACCTTCTCCAGCAGCCCCTGGGGCACCTCGAGATCCATGAGACCCTTGACCCGCTCCGCCAAAGCTTCGTACGAAGGCGTGCGCAAGGCCAGACACATGCGCTCGTGGCTGCCGAACTGGTTCACCAGCACGGGCATGCTCGAGCCCTTCACCTGCCGGAAGAGGAGGGCGGGCCCCCCGTTCTTGACCATGCGATCGGCGATCTCGGTCATCTCCAGCACCGGGTCGACCGGATGGTCGACCGCCGTCAGCTCCCCCCGTTCCTCGAGGAGGCGGACGAAGTCTCTGAGTCCGTTCAAGCCTGTTGCTTCTGCGACAGGTAGAACGAGACGACCATGAGCTCGGTGGAGAGGTCGACCTGGCGGATGAACACGCCGGGGACCGGGCCTAGCTTGACGGGCGCGAAATTGACGATGCCCTTTATGCCGCCTTCGATCGCTCGTTCGGCGGCCAACGGAGCGGACTCCGCGGGGACGGTGATGATGGCGATGTCGATCTTGTTCTCCCGCACGAACGCGGCCAGGCCCTTGTCGGGCTGCACGGTCAGGCCGTCCAGCTCGGTGCCGACGACATACCGCGAGCTGTCGAACAGACCCACCAGCTTGAAGCCCTCCTCCCGGAAGGCGCGATACCGAGCCAGAGCTGTGCCGAGCTTGCCGACCCCCACGATGACCACGTTCCACTCCATATCGAGGCCGAGGCAGCGGGAGAGCTCGCCGATGAGGTAGGAGACCTCGTAGCCCACTCCTCGCACGCCGAACTCGCCGAAATAGCTGAAGTCCTTGCGGATCTGGGCGGCGTTCGCGTCGAGCCGTTCCGCCAGCTCCTTCGAGGACACCTTGGGCACGTTCTCCCGCTCGAGCTTGTGCAGTACCCGCAAATACCGAGCAAGGCGAGGAACGGTCGCCTGCGGCACCTTCGTCTTGTCCACCACGTTGGCCACGCGCCCCCTCCCTCTATCCGAGACCGGCGAGGACTTCCGCCGCCGTCGCGACGGTAGTCTCGATGTCTTCCACTGTGTGGGCCGCCGAGATGAAGGCCGCTTCGAACTGGCTCGGCGCGAGGTACACGCCCCGCTCGAGCATGCCCCGGAAGTAGGCCCCAAATCGCTCCGTGTCGCTCTTCTTCGCAGCCGGGAAGTCGGTGACCGGCCCTTGGGTGAAGAAGGCCGTCAGCATCGAACCGACGCGCTGCACACAGGCAGCCACTCCCGCGCCGGCCGCGGCCTTCTCCAGGCCGGACTGCAGGGCGGCGCCGCGGGCCTCGAGCTGCTCATAGAACTGCCCAGACCCGAGCACCTCGAGCGTGGCGATCCCCGCGGCCATGGCCAGAGGATTGCCCGATAGAGTCCCCGCCTGGTAGATGCTGCCCGCCGGGGCGACCTTCTCCATGATCTCCGCCCGGCCGCCGAAGGCGCCGACCGGCAGGCCTCCGCCGATCACCTTGCCGAGGGTGGTCATGTCGGGCGTGACCCCGAAGCGCTCCTGGGCTCCCCCGAAGGCCACGCGGAAGCCGGTCATCACCTCGTCGAAGATCAACACCGTCCCATACTCGGCGGTGACCTCCCGCAGCCCCTCCAGGAACCCGGGAGCCGGCGGGACGCAGCCCATGTTGCCGACGACAGGCTCGACGATCACGGCCGCGATCTGATCGCCGACCGCGGAGAAGACCTCCCGCACCGCGGCGAGATCGTTGAACTCCACGGTGAGAGTGTCCTTGGCCGTGCCCGCGGTCACCCCGGGGCTGTCGGGGAGGCCGAGAGTCGCCACCCCCGAGCCCGCGTGGACCAGGAGCGAGTCTCCATGACCGTGGTAGCACCCCACGAACTTGAGGATGCGATCACGGCCCGTGAAGCCTCGAGCCACACGCAGCGCGCTCATGGTCGCTTCGGTCCCCGAGTTGCACAAGCGCACCATCTCGACCGACGGCACGGCGTCGACGATGCGCTGGGCCATGTCGACCTCGAGCGGGGAGGGCGTGCCGAAGCTGGTCCCCCGGCTCACCGCCGCCTGCAGCGCTTCCATCACTGCCGGGTGACAGTGACCCAGGATCATCGGACCCCACGAACCGACGTAGTCGAGGTACTCGTTGCCGTCGACGTCCCACATCCGCGGGCCGAGGCCCCGCTGCATGAAGATCGGTTCACGTCCGACGGAGCGCATCGCCCGCACAGGGCTGTTCACGCCCCCAGGCATGAGCCGCAGAGCGTGCGCGTACAGATCGCTGCTGGTTCGGTCTCTCACAGACATCTCTCCCGGGACGAAGTCTGGCAGGGCTCCACACCCAGGCGGGCCCCCCGACCCGCACAATGCAATCTACCACAGGACTTGTGAAATCTTAAGCAAACCGTCATGTTAGACTTCTCAGCACCATGCTGGAAACGACGCCGATGAAGATCCTCTTGATCACCCCGCCCTACCACTGCGGCGTGCTCGAGAGCGCGGGCCGCTGGCCGAACCTGGCCTTCGTCTACGTGGCTGGTCACCTACGCGCCGCGGGCTTCAAGCCCGTGATCTACGACGCCATGTCGGCCGGCCACGACCTTGCCGACATCAAGGCGCGTATCCTCGCCGAAGAGCCAGGCGCCGTCCTCACCACCAGCTTCACCGCCAGCTACCCGGCTGCCGTGGAGGTGCTTGCGGCGGCCAAGCAGGCGGCATCTGAGCTCGGCCGGGAGATCGTCACGGGCATCGGCGGAGTCCACGCCACGTTCATGTACGAGGAGATCCTCACCGACCACGCCGACGTGGTCGACTACTGCTTCCGCGGCGAGGGCGAGCTCACGGTCGCCGACCTGTTCACCGCCCTCCGCGACTGGGGCGCTCCCGCCTCGGTGCCTGGATTGGCCTATATCCGCCCTCCCACCGGCGATGACGACCACCCGGACGGCCTCGTCGTCACCCCCGCCCGCGACTTCATCCCCGACCTCGACACGCTGATCCCCGCCTGGGACCTGGTCGACTGGGACCTCTACACGTTCTTCGTCTTCCCGGGAAGCCGCATGGCGACCATCAACACCTCGCGCGGCTGCTCGCAGGCCTGCTCCTTCTGCAGCCAGCAGAAGTTCTGGCAGCGCACGTGGCGCGGCCGAAGCGCCGAAGCCGTGGCCGCCGAGATCCTCTACCTCAACGAGACCTACGGCATCGACGTGTGCCTCATCTCCGACGAGCTCCCCACCTACGACCGCGACCGGTGGGAGCGACTCCTCGACCTCCTGATCGCGGCGGGATCGCCCGTGTACCTTTTGATGGAGACCCGGGTCGACGACATCGTCCGCGACGCCGACCTGCTGCCGAAGTACCGGCAGGCGGGGGTCATTCACGTGTACGTCGGAGTGGAGGCCACCAGCCAGGAGACCCTCGACCGCTTCCAGAAGAACGCCGACGTGCAGACCGGCAAGCGGGCTATCGAGCTGCTGGCGGAGAACGGCATCCTCTCCGAGACCTCCTTCGTCCTCGGCGTGCCCGAGGAGACCCCGGAGACCGTGGCCCGCACCCTCGAGATGGCCAAGTTCTACGACCCCGACATGGCCCACTTCCTGCTGCTGGCCCCCTGGCCCTACGCCGACATGTGGCCCGAGCTCGAGCCCTACGTGGAGACCCGCGACTACGCCCTGTACAACCTGGTGGAGCCGGTGATGCGCTCGGTGGAGATGTCGCGTCCGGAGCTCTTCGACGCCGTCATCCGCAGCTACATGGACTTCTACATGAGCCGCATCTCCCGCTGGGCGGAGGACCCCGACCCGTTCAAGCGGGACTACCTGATGCGCTCGGCGCGCCTGATCATGCGGAACTCGTTCATCACCGAGCATCTGCCCGCCGACCTGGAGCTGCCGGCGGCGATGCGGGAGGCCATGAGGGAGGGCTGAGCGAGGAGCGGGGCGAACCGACCGCGCTGCTCACCCCGATGACCGTCCACCCCACGCGCGCCGCCCGACCGCGCGGCGACCCCAACGCTGCGCTACTGCTGGAAGCTCCGCCCCAGGTAGGCCGCGTGGACGCTGTCCATGATGTAGGGCATCACGAAGAAGGCCAGTAGCGCGACGACCAGACCTCCCAGGACGTACCAGGCCGACCGCGATCCTTTCCACCCCCGCTGCAGCCGCAGGTGGAGGAAGATGCCGTAGATCAGCCAGGTGACCAAAGACCAGGTCTCAACCGGGTCCCATCCCCAGTACTCGCCCCAGGCATTGTTGGCCCATACGGCACCCGCCGCAATCATGGTGCCGCAGAAGAGGAAACCGGCGACCGCGAACTGGTAGGAGAGCTCGTCCATGCGTGCCAGGCTGGGGAGCCGGCGATAGAAGGATTCCGAAAGCAGCCCGTCCACACTCCCGCCTTCAGGCGCGAGCTCCGCGATGTGCGGGTTGACCTTCACCACCACGCCTCTCCGCCGGAGATAGCGCTCCTTGAGCAGGTAGAGCAAGCCGAGGTCGGCGGCCACCAGGAACGAACCGTAGGTCAGCTTGGCGAAGAGGATGTGGAGGATGAGCCAGTACGTCTTGAACGTCGGAGGCAAGGCGCGGATCTCGGTGCTCGAGAAGACGCCTATCCCCAATAGCACGAAGGTGAGCGGCAACGCCAGCAGGCCCGCCGGACGGAGGCGCGGAAAGCGCCAGACGAGACCCAAGAAGATAGCCACGCCGAACCACGTGTCCGAGAGAATGACCTCGTAGAACTGGATGTACGGAGCGTGACCCGCCTGCACCCAGCGTACGATGATGGCGACGCTGTGGGGAGCGAGTCCCACAAGCGCGGCCACGAACGAGTATCTGATCAGCCGTTCCTTCTTGAACGCGAAGCCGATCACCAGCAGGGCGGCGGCCACCGCATAGCAGAACTCGGCTATCCAGATGGCGATTATCTCTGTGCTGTCGGCATTCACGCCAGCCGCTCCGGCACTCGGCGTTCGGTCCCATCCGGTAGGTCGGCGAGTTTCGCCCCCAAGCGCTCGGCCAACGCGTCGAGGCGATCCCCGTAGCTGCCCTGGTACCGCCATCGGTGGCCCGTCACCGCGTAGCCGGGCCCTCGCTCACCGCCGAGTGCCAAGACGTGCAGCCGATCCGGCACCACGAGGAAGT
Source organism: Actinomycetes bacterium (assembly GCA_021802965.1). GTDB lineage: Bacteria > Actinomycetota > Thermoleophilia > RBG-16-64-13 > RBG-16-64-13 > JAJZQZ01. The sequence goes on along the minus strand of JAJZQZ010000028.1, from coordinate 5,228 downwards.
GTAGCAGGAGGGCCAGCAGGGCGAACGAGCCGCCCAAGTATACCACCCACAATCCAGGCGTCCTGACGATGCTGACGCCGGTCCAGCGGCGCAGGTCGAGGTAGGTCAAGCTCGTACCATCGCCCAGATCGGCCGCTGCCCCCGGCTGCAGTTGCCCCTCGAACACCACCCCGCCGCCGGTCTTGCTCACCTTCGCCTGAAGCAGCCCCGGCGACACGCCCGCGTCTGACCTCGTCTCGTCCAGCCGGAACTCCGCTTTCAGCGAACTTCCGGGGAGGGTCAGCCCACTTTGCCCGTCCTTGCCGATATTCACGAAACCTTCGGCCGTGTTCCCGCCGACGAAAGCCATGCGCAGATGGGGCGCCCATCCGAAGCTCACCGTCTGGTAGACGCGGTAGCCCTCCATAGAGTGAGGATGGCTGGACGCGATCACGGTCGGAGTCTCGCCTTGATCGTGAAAGAAGGTGACATCGCTCTCTCGAACCGCTACCTGGCCGTTCTGGTGATAGGCCACGCGGAATGCGTCGAGGCGCATTGCGAACTCCCCTGACGGTTTTCCGGCCAGGGGTCCGTAGCTGGTGCTGAGCAACTGTTCCGGCGTGTTCTCGAAGCCCTGCCCTTCAGCCAACTCGACGTATCCGCGAAAGGAGAAGAGGCTGACGGCGAGGGCGCCGGCTATCACCAGAACGAGGCCGACATGGAACCCGGGCAGGATCAGATGCCCGAACCAGCGACGACGCCCTTCCCACTGTCCCGGGCCCAACGAGCGCACCGCATAGCCTTCGCGCTCCAACCACGTCACGACGCTCCCGCCCGTGCTGGTGTAGTCAGCGGGACTCACGACGAACCGGTCGCCCGCTTCGGGGCGACGTTCCGTCGCCAGAACGGGCAGGCGCGAACGGTAGCGCCGCCACGCTTTGCTCCCCTGCTTGACAGTGCACAGCATCAGGTTGAGCGTGAACAGTCCGGCGACACCCAGGAACAGCGGGGCGTGATAGACGTCGGTCAGGCCGAGGGCCCGGGCGACGCCGGATATGATGGACGAGCGCTGCACCCACGCCGCGAACTCCGCGGGGGGAGTGGAGAGCCGCTGCGGGACGATAGCGCCCAGAGCCACCAGCACGGCAATCGCGGCCATCGTCAGGAGGGCCATCTGCTTGGCTCGGAGAACGCGCAGCATACGTGTCAAGACGTCATCAGTTCTGAAGGCCGAGGACGAAAGACTAGACGGGCACGAAAGCTACCCGCAGCTACCCACCCCACCGCCGCCAGGCGGGTTGTGGCAATCATCTTGGTTCCAGTTGCCGCTGGTCCTCCACGTCATGGTGCTGGGCAGGCCGTAGTTTTGCCCGACATGGTCGTTGTACGGGGCGGAGTCGGCGGTGCCGGTGCCATACACCAGTAAGTGATCACGCTGCCAGCCGTGCGGTACCGCACTGTGGCAGGCCGTGCAGTTGAAGCCGTTGTGCTCGTTGAGGTGGAGGTTGAAACCGAAAGTGCTGAACCCGGTGTTGGCGAAGGTGAAGTTGTGGCACAACTTGCACAGGTCGGCGTTGGTGCCGTTGCCCAGGGTGTTGCCCTTGCTGCCCTCGGCTCCCGTGCGCCAAGTGCCTTTGAGCATCCAGTAATTGGTCGAGCCGTGGGGACCCTTGGGGTCGCCAACCGTGACCGACTCGTGGCAGTCGGTGCAGTACATGGTGCTCGTAGGTGTCCAGGGCGCGACGAACGCCCCGCGGCCGCTCGCCTTGCTCGCCCCCCACACCGCGTGGTAGCTGGCGTTGCTGGGATTGAACTCCTTGGCCTGGTCGGTGTAGCGGTTCGACGCGTCGGTCCAGTAGTTCACGTAGCCGCGGTTCGTGCCGGTATTCGTATCGAAGGTGGTGACCACAGGGTTCACCAACGCGGGCGGGGTGCCTCCGTATGCGTTCGCGCTGTGACATTTCAGGCAAAGCTGATACTCGTACTGGGCGGGGTAGACCTTGGTACCGTTGCCCCACGTCCACGTCGAGGGCTCAGTCCAATTGCCGCCGCTGCTGGGCTGCACTCCCCAAACGCCCTGGAGGACACCCGACACCGCGTTCATTGGGGCAGTTCGCGTGGCGCTGGTGGCCGCGTGCGTGTTGTGACAGTCGGCGCACTCGACGTGCCGCTCGGCACCGGAGAGCAGAGTGTTGCCCGTCCCCGCGGGCGTGGCGGAGTACTCACCATCCAGGTCATGACGGCGGTCGGTGGTCTGGCTCAGCGAGAGGTTGTGCGCGTTCACCGAGCCGGGGACGGTCGCACTCGCATTGCGTCCGAACACTATGGCCAGGTTCTTGGCCCCGGTGGGGTTGTTGGCCGTGTCGTGACAGCGGTAGCAGACCCCCTGCTCGAAGAGGCGGGTCAAGTTGGGGAAGGCCCCGTTGGCGTCGCCGGTCCCGTGAGGCTCGTGACACTGCTTGCAGAGCTTGACCTGGATCTGTAGGGTCCCGCCGGCGTCGTTCGGGGCGTAGGCGAGCATCTTGACCGAAATCGATGAGCCATGACCCGAGCCATCATAGGTGGCCGAACCGAGCCAGTAGAAGCCGCCCAAGCCGTTGGCGGAGTGGCAGCGTGAGCAGAAAGGATTGTATGTCGAATTGTAGCCGGCCGCCGTGGAGCCGTCGAAGGTAGCGGCGCCGCCGTTCACCTGCTCGGCGACGAGCTTGTCGTTCGTCGTGCCGTGCTCGCTGTGGCAACCCTTACAGGCGACGTTCTCCTTCGCGGGCACCCGTGGGTTGGCAGCCATAACGATGGAACCAGTGCTCTTGTTGTGGCCGGTGTCGCCGGCGGAGTAGTTGGTCTGGTGATCGTAGCCGGTGGACGCGTTCCACGAAGCCGCGCTGATATAGCCGGACGAAGTGCCACTCGTGGTGTTGTGGCAGGTCCAGCAGAACTGGTTGCCGGTCTGGAACCCGTAGGCCCCCGCGTAGCTTGGATCGAGCTTCTTCGGCGCCAGGAAACGTGCGCCCGTGCCCGTCATGCCGTGGGCGTTGTGGCAGTTGGAGCAGAGCATGGTCACATTGGTGCCCAAGTTCGTCATCTTGGGCACAGGGTGGTACGAGACCTTGCTCGTCGTGCCTATGGTGGTCTCGCCGAAGTCCCACGAGAAGGGGCTCGTGTTGTCGGCCGTCTTCACGTTATACGAGCTGCCCGTTCCGTCGTGGCATGCATAGCAGACCTGCTTCTCGCCGGCCTCCACGAAGAGCGTGGGGCCTACCGCTCCGTGCACGACGTGGCAGTTGCGGCACAGGTTCGATGCCGTGGAGTAGGTACCGTGAGGGCTTATGCCCGTCGCCGCGGTGGTGAACTTGCTGGTGACGTTCGCGCCCAGGGGGTTGCCCGCCACGTCGGTCACCGCTGCCCCGTCGATCCAGACGTAGTAGTCGGTGCTGATGTCCATCATCCGGTCGGGATACAGATAGGCGGTCTTCTTGTCGCTCGAGAACACGACGGTCTCGAGGGAGATGGGCGTGCCGGTCGCCGATCCTGCTCTAATCTGAAGGGTGGCGTTGTTCAGCGTGTTCGGATCCATGGGCTCGCTGAAGACGATAGTCACGAACCCGTTGACGGGGATACCGGTCGCGTTGTTGGCTGGCGTGATGGTAGCCACCGTCGGAGCCGTGATGTCCGTCGCTGCGGCGGCGAAGTCGGTGAAATGGTTGACCAGCCCGGTGACCGTATCGGCCAGCAGGTTGGGCGTCGATCCACCTTCGACCGGTTTCCAGGTGCCCGCGCTCAAGTAGAGAAGCCTGATTGTGGTCTCGTCCACCGTCCCCGGGACGTAGGACATGGTGATGCTCACGTTGCTCGCGAACGCCTGACTAGAGGGCAAGAAGTCGTAGGCGGGAGAGACGAATGTGGTCGGGCCTTGGTTCGCCGGCTGCGCCTTCTCGTTGATCTGGATGGTCGTGGTCGCCGCGAGGGCGTTCAGCGGGATGGTGACCGACACTTCGCCCGTCGAACTGACCAGGGTAGCGCCCGCGGTCGTCACCGACGCCGAGAGCTGAACCAGATCCGGCGACCTCGCGCTCGACTGAGCCGACTCGTTGGCAGAGGTGTCGACCGCCGTGATCTTGTACCAGTAGACACCACGGGTGGGCATGAAGGACGAGTCGGTGTACGAGGTCGTCACCACCAAGGCTCCGTTGACCTTAGCGTACACGCCCCTCGAGGTCGTGCTCCGGTAGACGTTATAGCCGGCCAGGTCGGGCTCCAGGTTGGCGGTCCAGGTCAGGTTGTTCTTGTCGCGGTCGGAGGTGGGCGCGAGACCGGTCGGCACGGCCGGCGGAACGGGGTCGAGCGATGTGCCGGTGAAGTTGGCCGAGTTCGGGGCGCCCGCGATATTGCCGGCAAGGTCCGTGACGGTCGCCGCCGTGTTCTTGACGACCACCGTATAGGCTTGGCCGTTCGTCTGGTTGGTGGTCGTCAGAGCCACAGTCCTGTTGTCAGCCTGCAACGCGGCCGCCGACACGGTGAGCCCGGCAATGGTGAAGTACGCCGCGTTGATGCTCCCCGGGGCAAGATCCTCCGAGAGGACGACGTTGACGGTGTTGCGGTTGGCAGCGGTAGCGGAGACCACAGTCGGCTTCGTGTTGTCGATGACGACCGGCGTGTGCAGGTCGGTGGTCGAGTTGCCGGCCGTGTCGGTCACTATGAGCTGGAATTGGTAGTTGCCGTCGGTGTACGAGGTCGTGTTCAGCGTGAAGAGTGCCCCGTTCGTGACCGCGCTCGCCCCGGAAGCCAGCGTGTTCCACGTCGGGCCGCCTACCAGCCGCATCTGCAGCGTCCAGGAGTCCAAGTTCTCGTCGGTGGCCGTCCCAGTGACGGCATAGGCCGCGCCGTTGATGCGACTGCTCGCCGGCGGGTTGGCGAGGGCCGCGGTAGGGCCCGTGTTGTCGACCAGCACGTATTGAGCCGGAGACCACTCAGTGTTGCCGGCCACGTCGCGCACCTGCGTCTGCAGCTTGTACCGCCCGTCAGGCACGAGGGCGGTATTCCAGCTGACACGATAGGTCGACCCCGAAACCGGAGAGCTTTGGTCCGGGCCTGCGCGCGTGCCCGTGCCGTTCCACGCGGCCCCCAGCCAGTCGAACCACCAGAAAGAGACCTCGTCGACAGACCCGCCAGCGTGAACGCGGCTTCGATGCCGGGGGATCGAGGCCCGGTCCTGTGGCTGCGTGGGGTCGAGCCCCGGCGGGGTCGTGATC
>JAJZQZ010000027.1 GCA_021802965.1 Actinomycetes bacterium | reverse complement strand
ACCCACGACTTCGACGAAGGCTCAACTCCGCCCACCCCCCCCGAGGACCGGCCATGACCGAAGAGCACCCTCGTCTCACCCGCCGGGCCTTCCTCGTGTACCTGCTCGGCCTCGCGGGCGCCCTTGGCCTCGCCGGTCTTCTTGCCCCCATCGTCCGCTACGCCTACCCGGTGGCCAAAGCCCAGGTGGCCGAAAAGCAGAAGGTGGCCGAGAAGAGTACCCTCACCCCTCTCGGGGCGGCCGTCACCTTCGACTATCAAGAAGCCCCCGCCGCCCTCATCCTCTTGAAGGACGGCACCCCCAAGGCCTTCTATCTGGCCTGCACCCACTTCGGCTGCATCGTCAAGTGGCAGCCCGAGAACACCATCTTCTACTGCCCCTGCCACGGGGGGGCCTTCGCCCCCGACGGCACCGTGGTCGCCGGTCCTCCCCCGAAGCCCCTGGTGGAGCTGAAAGTGGTGGATGAGGGCGGGGTCCTCTTCGTGGAAGGGACGGTGGCCTAACCGTATGGGTGTCGCGACCCGCATCTTCCGCTACTTCGACCGGCGCTACCGCCTGCGCGAGCCGGTCGAGTACCAGTTGAACAAGCGCATCCCCGCCCATCTCAACTGGACCAACTGCTTCGGGGGCATCACCTTCGTCTGCTTCTCCGTCCAGGCCCTCACCGGCATCCTGCTTGCCTTCTACTACAAGCCCTCGATGCCCGAGGCCTACACCTCTGTCCTTCGCATCATGGAGGAGGTCCCCTTCGGGGCCTTCGTCCGGGGCCTGCACGCCTGGACGGCCAACGTCATGATCTTCATGGCCACGCTCCATCTCCTCAAGGTCTTCTTCATCTCCGCGTATAGGCCCCCCCGGGAGTTCACCTGGGTGTCCGGCATCGCCCTCTTCTTCGTCACCGTCTTCTTCGGCTTCTCCGGGTATCTTCTGCCCATGAACCAGCTCGCCTACTGGGCCACCACCGTCGGCACCCAGATCGCCGGGGCCTTCCCCCTCGTCGGCTCTTACGCCCAGCTCTTCCTCCTCGGCGGGGGCAAGATCTCCGGTGAGACCCTGACCCGCTTCTACGCCATCCACGTCCTCGTCTTACCGGCCACCATCATCCTCCTCCTCGCGGCCCACTTCTCCATGATCCGCCGCCAGGGGATCAGCGAGCCCCTCTAGGAAGAAGAGACCCAGCCATGGCGAGCCCCTACAAAGAGATGAACGACGAGGTCAGGCCCCCCCGGGAGACCGTCTACCCGACGACGCCCGGCTACGAGGAAGAGGAGATGGAGCTCTTCTTCCCCCACGAGGTGGTCAAGTTCGGCATCATCATCGCCCTTGTCATCTCCGCTCTTACCTTCCTTGCCACCATGGTGCCCATGCCCGTGGGCGAACCGGCCGATCCGTTGCGCACCCCGGCCGGCATCGAGCCCGAGTGGTACTTCCTCGCCGTCTACCAGCTCCTGAAATACGTGCCCCGCTGGCTCGGCGTGGGCTTCAGCTTCATCGTCTTCCCGGTGCTCCTCATCGCCGTCCCCTTCCTCTGGCGCCCCATCACCCGCTGGCGCTGGGGCCGGGCCACCCTGAACACGGTGGTCGGCATCGGGGTCATCTGCGCCCTCACCCTCACCCTGCTCGGGTTCTTGGGGTTCGAGTGATGGGCACGCTGCGCCGGTTGTTCGCGCTGTCGCTGCTCGGGCCGGTGCTCCTGCTGACGCTCGGGATGGCAGTGGCGCGGGCGGAGACGGTGACGGTGCCGACGACGCCCGAGGGCGAGCCCATTTGCGTCACCTGTCATGAGAGTGTGAGCAAGAACGTCGTCGATACCTGGCGCTCGCAGAACCATGGGCAGAACAAGGTCGGTTGCCCCACCTGCCATAACTCGCATGATCAGGGATTCACCCCCAAGCCGAAGGCCGGGGTGTGCTTCGGTTGTCACGACGTGGCCAAGGCGCATCCCGACTTCTCGCCTGAGACCCCGGGGTCGCGTTGCATGGAGTGCCACGCCTCCAATGTCCATTGGCTGCCGGACGAGTCGTCCTGGTTCCAGGGGGGGCTACCGACCTCCGCGCTGGACCAGCCGACTCAGCCTGAGTCGAACATCTCAGCGAGCACGGGGCGTGCAGCGGGCATAGTCGTGGTGATCGTGGCGGTCGTCGCGGGTCTTCTCGCGGGACTGGTCTTCGATCGCTTCGTGCGCGATCTGTAGAAGAACGGCTTCGTCGGTCTCGAGGACCAGCCGCCCGGACGGAGCCTCAGCTCTTCAGAGCCCCCGGCGCCAGGTGAACGACGAACAGACACGCACTGTCGCCCGCGAAGATCGATGGGTGCGCGTCCAGAGCCTCCAGGGGAAAGTATTCCTCGAGCAGTCCACGGAGCACCGCTCCATGCAGTCGGCACACCAAGCCTGGGAACTGGCTGGACAGCTCACGGTACACGCAGTTGCGGATCTCGAACCGCAACGTGCCGTCGGCGCCGCGCTCTATCTGCGGATACAGACCCAGATCGATGCAGGTATGCCTCAGGCTCTCGAGCAAGATGCCGAAATCGTCCTGCAGCGGGTCTAGCTGGTCGCGGGCCAGGCCCTTGCGGCCCTCCTCGTGCCCGGCCTCGGCGCCCGATCTCTCCAGGGCGTCCACGGGGTCACCTTGGGGACTCGAGACCGCCTGGAGCGCCAGTTGGGCCAAAGTGCGATAGTCGCGAGGCGGGAATTGCAGCTCGGTGACCTGCTCGCTCACCCGGTAGATCCGCGCCGGTCGCCCGCCGCCTTTTGATTTCCGGGTGTCGGATCGGACCAGGCCCACGTCCACCAACTTCTGCAGGTGCATCCGGGCCACATTCGGGTGGAGGTTGAACTTCGCGGCTACTTCGGCCACGGTCAGCGACTCGCCGCCCGCTGCGATGATGGCCTCGTAGATGCCGTAGCGGGTGGGGTCGGCGAGCGCGCTCGTCAAGTCGAGTGTCGCTGGTCCGCTGAGGGTGTTGACGTTAGCTCTATTCATGCCAAATTAGTCTAGCGCATGGGGAAGGAAATGTACACACGGTTTTCATAGTGCTTACTATGGGGTGAAGCTAGGGGGTCCGGCGCGTGCTGGCGGCCGAGGGGGCTCGACCTTCAGCAGCCTTCTGACGTCCATCCTGGTGGTTGACACCCGCGATAGTCGGCGTTTATACTTTGCAAATAGTGGAAACCTGTGGTGGTGTCGGCATCGGTTGGGGCGGCGCAGGTGAGGGTCGAGACGGGAGGACCGGGCAAGTGCTTCAGGCGGCGACGGATACAGCGATCACCCCGTGTGTCGTCCGGGAGTGTCGCGGGGCCCGAGGTTGCCCTCGCGCCCTGCTCGACGTGGCAGAGGCGTCGGCCGCCATCGCCGAGATGTTGGACGCATGCGGTGCTTCGGACACCATCCGGAGACGTGTGAAGGGCCCCCTCCTGGAGCATCACCGGTTCAAGGTCTCGGTCAGTGGCTGCCCCAACGCCTGTGCGCAGCCACAGATCGCCGACTTTGGCTTGATCGGCGAGGAGCGTCCGCGTGTCGACCAGTCGGCGTGCATAGAGTGCGGCGCGTGCGTCGAAGTGTGTGGAGAAGGGGCGCTCGAGCTGACGGGGACCGGGCTTTTGATCGACGCACGACGATGTGTGGGGTGTGGATCGTGCATAGCGGTGTGCCCTGTGGAAGCCTTGAGCTCCGAACGGAAGGGGTGGCGAGTGCTCATGGGTGGACGTCTTGGGCGCCATCCGCGACTGGCCGCGGAGGTCATGCAGGGTGCGTCGCTGGATGAAGCCTCGAGGATGGCCCGGGCGGTCGTCGGCCTATGGGTGCGTGAAGGTGCAGCTTCTGAACGTGTGGGCGCGACCTTGGACCGCCTGGCCGGCATGGAGGGCGAGAGCCTGGCCCTCACGCAGACGGAGGGAGAAAGAGCGAGCGCGTTGGCGCTCCTCTTGAAGCGGGAAGGACCATCGTCATGAGACTTTACTTTGTCTATTCGGGCGACGAGAGCCAGGAGTCGACGGTACCGAAGGCTTTTTCGAAGAGCTTCGACGACGCCTTCGCCCAGCGGGTGATCATGCACCTGACGAACGACTCGAACCTCTGCACCGGCTGTGCGAGCTTCTGTGAGCATTGCCGTGATCAATATCCGATCCAATTCGCAGAGGACATCGTCGGGCTGCTTCAGCTGCCGGCCCGTCTGCCCCTGTACGTGGATGATTCCACCGAGTTCCTCCCTCCCGCGGACGAGATTGAGCCTCACGACGTGACCATCGTCGTCAACCTGCACGAGGACCTCCTGCTCAGCCTGCCCGCCCTGGTCAAGGAGGCGGGGAGCAAGGCCGTCATCTATTTCCAGGACGACTCCGCCTGGCTCAGCCCCGGTGTGCGTCGCCAGTTCATGCGGATCTGCGACGAGCTGGGCTTGGAATCAGCGGTGGCCAAGCCGGCGTGCTCGCTCGACGCCCGCGATGACCAGCCGATGATCGCGGAATTCCAGCGGGTGTACCGCATCGGCAAGCCCAAGATCGTGATCCAGAGCCGGGACGGGGTCATCAGGGAGGCGCGGGTCGTGCAGAGTGCGCCGTGCGGCAATACCTACTACGTCGCCTACAACCTCGCGGGGCAAGAGATCGACCGCGACCTCAACGAGCGGGTGGTGGCGAAGTACTGGCACGCCTTCCCCTGCGTGGGGTCGATGCTGACCGACCCGGAGCTGGGGGACAGCCTTCTGCACAAAGGCGGTTTTCTGCACTATCAGGCGGTTGACGCCGCCCTGGCCGAAGAGGCGCGACTCAAGGAAGAGGCTATCGCCCGCGGTGAGGACCCCGAGGAATACGTCCTCATGCGGCGCATCGCCGAGTTTGGTGCACCTCCATGCGTGGCCAATCCATTAGCCCGCATGCGGGAGTTGGAGCGGGCGGTCGAACGGGGCGTCGCCACGGAGGCGGAACTCGGTGAGTTGGCCGAACTGGCGGCCGAGCGCGAGCCCGTGGAGCAGTCCTCCGCCCTCACGGCCGCCTAGGCATGCCATCGCCGCGTTTCCTACTAAAGTAGTCCGGCCACAAACGCGATAATCCCCCTATACTCGCGTCTGTGGTACGCGGTCAGGGGGGTAGTTGTTTGAGCGTGCTGCTGAGATCGTCTCTCAGCACCAGGATCTTGGTTTTGGTGCTTTGCCTCGTCGTGGCGGTGACGGGCGTCCTCGGCTATCTATCCTATCGGTCGGAGCGGTCCGACGTGATGTCGAGTACCTTCCACGATGTGGAGGACTACTCGGAGATGGTCGACAACATCCTGCACACGGCCATGCTGAATCAGAGCCCCGAGGCGATGAACAAACTGGTGGGCAGCATGTCCCGGGCCAGCCAGGTCTCCGACATCGCGATCTACACGGCGGTGGGACGGCCCGCATTCGGCACGACGACCAAACCTCTTCCCGATGCGGGCAAGCAGGCGCTCGCAGCGGGCAGGGAATGGGTGGGTGAGGAGAATGTGGACAATCAACCGATCTACCGCATCTTCCGGCCCATCGCGACCTCTACCCAGTGCTACGGATGCCACCAGCAGTCGGATCCCATCGCCGGCGTCATCCAGGTGGACCTGCTCCTGAAGCACGGATACGAGCGGATCGAGGGAGCCAAGAGCCAGTCCATCCGCGATGCGATCATCCTCATCATCGTCATCACGTTGGTCATCTGGTTCTTCATGTCGCGCACCGTCGTGCAGCCTCTGCGCGTGCTCGCCGACCAGGCGGGTCGTATCAGCAGGGGCGACCTCTCAGTGCGGGCCCCCGAGGGAGGGCTCGGTGAGGTGGGTGAGCTCGGGGAGAGCTTCAACCTCATGGCGGACGAGCTCCAGAGGCGCATCCATGATCTGGAAGAGGCCAACGAGAAGCTCGAGACCTCCATCCACCGGGTGGCCGACGCGCTGAGCGCCGCCCTCGACATGTCCAGCATCATCCAGATACTCCTTTCGGAAGCGCTCGGCGTGGCCGAGTTCGAACTGGGGCTGGTCGCCCTGACGGACGGGACGGTGTACGATCACACGCGGTCACCCTCCATCGATGCCGACACCGAGGCGCATCGGGCGGAAAGGGCGGCGGCGACAGAAGTCCTGCGCGGCCGACTGGAGCAGATCAGTCTCCTACTGCCGGCTATCTCGTCGGCCCGCGCCCTCTACCGGTCGGCTGACGTGGGCGTCGACGAGCTCGGGTTGTCTCCGGTCTGGGAGACCGTTCTCATGGTGCCTATGTTCTCAGAGGGGCAACTGATGGGCCAGCTGGTGCTGGCCTCGCGCGAGCACGTGGTGCTGAGCACCTCCCAGCGCCGAGCCCTCGAGTTCCTGAGCACCCAGGGGGCCACGGCGGTCTCCCATAGCTACCTGCACGAGCGCACGCGGGAGATGGCCATCACCGATGGCCTCACGGGCCTTTTCGACCATCGCCACTTCTATGAGACCCTCGAGGTGGAGATGGCGCGGGCATCCCGGTACGGCTTGGCCCTGAGCGTGGTGCTGCTCGACATCGATCACTTCAAGGACTACAACGACCGCGCCGGTCACCGAGGGGGCGATCTGCTCCTGCGGCGTCTCGCCACGGTGCTTCGATCTGTGGTGCGTGAGACCGACGTGATCGCGCGCTACGGTGGGGAGGAGTTCGCTATCATCCTGCCGCACACCGCTTTGGGCGATGCCATGGTGCTCGCCGAGCGGATCCGGGCGGCTGTCGAGCGAGAGCCCTTTCCTCAGGCCTCCAGCCAACGGCTGGGCAGCGTGACGGTGTCGGTCGGGGTGGCGGTACGCCCGGATGATGGGGATACCGTCGAAGTCCTGGTCGAGGCCGCCGACCGGGCTATGTACGCGGCCAAGGAGCGCGGGAGGAACCTCGTGGTCGCGCACGAGCAGCTGGGGGTCGGCCTCGCTGCGGAGAAACCCGCTCCGGTCTGATGGCCCGCATCATCGTACAGGGCGAGCTGAAGCCCTTCGGGCTGCTGAACCTCGTGCAACTCTTGTGTACCGCATCGCTGACCGGGGCCCTGCGGGTCTACGAATACGGCCTGACCTTCACTCTCTACCTGGACAATGGTTACATGGTTTCCGCCTCCGCGCCTGAGCAGGAGCCGTTGGGGGCGAAGTTGCTGCGAAAAGGCCGGATCACGTCCGCCCAGCTCGACCGGGCCTTGGAGTTGCAGTACCTGGCCGAGCAGAAAGGCAAGTTCTTGCCCATCGGCAGAGTGCTCGTGCACCAGAAGATGGTCACCGAGAAGGATCTCGAGGACTGCGTCTTCGACCAGATCATCGAGACCATCTGTCTCTCGCTGGAGCTTCCGCACCCGTACTTCAGCTTCGCGCGCCTGGACGTGATCCACCCGGCCAAGTTCCGAGCCTTCATCAACTTCCAGTTCGCGCTCCTCGAGGCCTTCCGCATCGCGGATGAGATCCGCAAGGAGCAGAGCATCGATCCGTCGCACGGCGTCCAACTCGACGCGTCGTCGAAGCGAGCCTGAGTCCGCCGTCCCGGCTTCCCTCCCCGGCCCGTTGAAGCCGTCCGAAGCCGGCTACCACAGACACCAGATTAAAGGGCCGGCGCGCGGGTGTCGAATATGGTAGGGATGCTGGAATACGCGACATTGGATATCCAAGAGAAAGATCTTGCTCTTCTCGCCCAGAAGATCGAGCGCGAGCGCGATTTCGACTGCAGCCAGTTCCGACAGGCGTACTTCCGCAGGAGGGTGCTCTGTCGGCTGAGGGCTACGGGCGCCCACGACACGACGCGCTACATGGCGTTGCTCGACACTGATGCGGGAGAATGGGCCAGGTTGCTCTCCGCGCTCACGGTGAACGTGACCGGGTTCTTCCGTGACCGGCCGATGTGGGACCACCTGCGTCTACACGTCGCGCCGGCGCTGATCGACAGCAAACGCAAGCGAGGCCAGTCGTATCTTCGGATCTGGAGCGCCGGTTGCTCGTCGGGGCAAGAGGCGTACAGTCTCGCCATGCTGTTCGCCGGGCTGCTCGAAGGGGATGACGACTCCATCAAGGTGCGGATCACGGCCACCGATTTCGACAGAGACTGCCTGGCCAAGGGCCGGCGGGGACGGTACACGAGGGACGAAGCCGGGGGTCTCACTCGCGGGCACCTCGTCGCGTACGCCAAGGCGGTGCCCGAAGGCATCCAGCTATCCCCCCAGATCATGTCGATGGTCCGGTTTCAGCATGACGATCTCTTCGGACCCGGAGGCCAGCGTATGATGGACATGGCTCTGTGTCGGAACGTGATGATGTACTTCAGCCGAGACCAGCAGAAGCAGGTACTGTGCAAGCTCAGAGATTCCTTGAACCCCGGCGGTTTTCTCGTGCTGGGCAAGAGCGAGAAGTTGGCGACGAGCTTCCAGGCGGACTTCGACTACGTGAGCCTCGGCGAACGCATCTATAGGAAGAGAAGACTCGAGGAGGCAGGATGAAGCGGGAATTCCACGAGGTAAGCTTCTTCCGGAGCCTGGCCTTCGTGTACTACATGGCGACCATCGTCACCATCGGACCGGTCACCCTGTTGGCGTTGCTGCTCTACTACTTCTTGTACCTGCAGGAGAAGATCGTTCCGGGGATCGGCTTCGTGGAGCTGGCCTGGCCCCTCGCCGTCGTGCTGACCGCGGCCACCCTGCTGATCGGCAGCCCCCTTTGGATCAGCGGATTCTACCGCTACGTGCTGCGTCCAGTGCGGGACATGGGACGCACCCTCACCCGGTCGGCTCAGGGCGATCTGACCGAGCGGAGCGAGGTCGACAGGGCGGACGAGCTGGGCGTCCTGGCCGGCAACATCAACTACCTGTTGGAGAACCTCTCGAACATCGTCTCCGCGGTCAAGGATTCGTCGTCGGGTGTGAGCAGCGCCGCGGAGCAGCTGAGCGAGTCGGCCAACGACGTCACGTCGGCTACCGTTGAGGTGTCGACGTCGGTGCAGCAGATCGCCCAGGGGGCGGAGCTGCAGGCGCGAAGGATCGAGGAGATCTCTTCGGCCGTGGGAGGCATCACGAGAGGCGTGGAGGGGGCGTCGAGGCAGGCCCGCGCGGCGGCGGAGACCTCTCACGAGGCCCAGACGTTCACACGCGAAGGCGAGCAGAGCACCGGCCGCCTGCTCAGCGCCATGGGCAGTCTCCAGGAGACCATGGAGGGCTCGGTGCGGGTCGTGGAGCAGCTGGCGAACCAGTCGCTCGAGATCGAGCGCATCAACGACATCATCGACGACATCGCCGATCAGACTCATCTGCTCTCTCTGAACGCGGCCATCGAGGCCGGGCGCGCAGGAGAGGCCGGTCGGGGCTTTGCGGTGGTGGCGGACCACGTGCGCAAGCTGGCCGAACAGTCAAGCCGCGCAGCCGACCAGATCTCCAAACTCATCGCCGACGTGCGCAAAGGCACCGACACGGCGGTCCAGGTCATGAACAAGGGGCGGCGGATGGTCGATGAGGGCTATGGCGACGTGCAGCAGACGAGTCAGGTCATGCAGCGCGTCTTCCGCGGAGTCGAGGAGACCGCGCGCATCAACGACGAGATCGTGACGGTGCTCCAGTCGCAGTTGGCCGCGGTCGAGCGGGTGGAAAAGGCCTCGTCGGACATCGCGGCAGTGGTAGAAGAGAACGCGGCCGGCGCCGAGCAGACCGCGGCAGCGACGGAGGAGCAAGCGGCCTTCATGCAGCAGATCACCTCGTCGAGCCAGGAGCTGGCCGAGATGGCCCGGCACCTGGACGGAGTCGTGGCTCAGTTCACCGTGCACACCAATGGTGGGCGTCCCGAGCGTTCGCGGGGCGAGGCATATGCCCGCTAAGACGGACAAGTACCTGCTGTTCCGCCTTGGCCGCGGGCATTACGCGCTCCCCATAAGCGAGGTGCGCGAGATAATCCGCAGACCAGAGGTGGTCGAGCTGCCAGGAGCTCCCCCATCCATCGAGGGGATCTTCAATCTTCGTGGCGACATCCACGCGGTGGTCAACCTGCGCCGGCGGTTCGGCCTCTCGAGCCCGGCCGATGGGTCCGCGCCCTGCCCCGACAGCTTCGTGCTCCTGCTCGACGTCGGTGACGAGAACATGGCGGCTCTGGTGGACGGCTGCTACTCCGTCGAGGAGATCGCCGATGATGATGTCGCAGAGGCCCCCGAGGACCTCGTGCTTGACAGCGAGATACGCGCCGCTGTTCACGGCATGGTCAAACGTGACGACCACGTCCTGCTCCTGGTGAGGGCCCGCGAGCTGCTTCCCCCTGAGCAGATAGCCCGGCTGAAGGAGCTCAAGGGAGCGGCTGGGTGATGGAGATCCTCATCGTCGACGACTCCGGCTTCATCCGGAGACTCCTCAGAGACATCCTGGAAAAGAACGGCCACTCGGTGGTGGGCGAGGCGTCGGACGGCGAGCAGGCGGTACGCTCGTTCGAAAGGATGCGGCCTGCGCTCGTCACCATGGACATCACCATGCCGGTCCTGGATGGGATACAAGCACTCGAGCAGATCATGGACCTCGACCCGGAGGCGCGGGTCATCATGGTGAGCGCCTTGGGCCAGGAGGAGTTCATAGAGCGCTCACTCGAGCTGGGAGCCAAAGACTTCATCGTCAAGCCCTTCCAGCCCCAGAAGGTGGTGGACACGATCGAAAGGGTCTGCCATGAGTAGTCAGATCCGGGTCCTCGTGGTGGACGATTCGGCGCTCATGCGCACCCTGATCTCCGATCTGCTCGCCAAAGACGACGACATCGACGTGATCGACACGGCGCGGGACGGCGAGGACGCTCTGTCTAAGATAGCCAGCCTGGACCCCGATGTGTTGACCCTCGACATCGAGATGCCGCGCATGAACGGGCTCGAGCTGCTCATGGAGCTCGAGGGGCGGCAGCGTCCCCAGGTGATCGTGCTCTCGGGGGTGACCGACCCGGAGATCGCCTACCAGTCGCTGCAGATGGGGGCGGTGGATTTTGTGCTGAAGCCGTCGGGCACCATCTCTGTCGACATCGGTGAGCTGGGGATCGATCTGCGAGACAAGGTCCGGGCGGCGGCTTCGGTCTGCCGGCCTGTCATGCCCCAGAAGACAAGGAAGGCCGCCGAGCCCGCTCGCCCCCTCATGCCGGTGGTTGCGATCGCGGCGTCCACCGGGGGGCCGATGGCCCTCGAGACCGTCCTCGCCGGGCTTCCGGGAGATCTCGACGCGGCTGTCGCGATCGTGCAGCATCTCCCCCCGGGCTTCTCCCGATCCCTGGTCCGGCGTCTTGACCGTGTGTCGGAGCTGGACGTGGTGGAGGTCGTCGATGGCATGACCCTCCGGCCGGGAAAGGCCTACGTCGCTCCTACGGGTTCCCAGCTCCGTTTCGCCAAGAGCGGCACCAACAAGTGCGTCAAGCTCACGGACGAGCCCGGCTTCAGCCGCTTCATCCCCTCCGCCGACGTGATGCTCGCTTCGCTTGGCGAGATCGCCGGGTCGCGGGGCATCGGCGTGATCCTTACGGGGATGGGCAGTGACGGACTGCGGGGCATGACTGAGCTCAACCGGCAGCGCGGTCACACCATCGCCCAGGATCGGGAGAGCTGCGTGGTCTACGGCATGCCGAAGGCGTGCGTGGAGGCCGGGGTCATCGACGAGGTCCTCCCCCTGGCCAAGATAGCCGCGCGGGTGGCCGAGGTGGTGCGCGAGCGGGGAAGCGGCAACAGGTGAACCCGGTCGGCGACGACGGGAAGTACCGCGCGCTCTTCCTGGAGGAGTCGCACGAGCTGCTCGACGGTTTCTTGAACGGGCTGTTCGAGCTGCAGCGCACCCCGGACGATCCGGGTATCGTCGACGAGCTTTTCCGCGTCACCCACACCCTAAAAGGCATGGCCGGGGCGATGGGATACGGGACCGTGGCCGATTTCTGTCATCGAGCGGAGAGCTATCTCGACCGGTGGCGGAAGGAGCGCACCTCGATCCGGGCCGACGACCTCGATTTCATGTTCCACGTCGAAGCGGCCTTGCGGGACATGACGGCCAACCCCGAGGACGTCGCGTCCCATCAGGAGGCGCTGGCCATCTTCGCTGCGGAAGGCGGCTCCGTCGGGGACGGCGAAGCGAGTGCAACCCCCGTCCCCACTCGGTTCGAGCCGCCGGAAGCGGGAGAGACAGGCGTGATCGTGGTGCTGGAAGACGAAGTGGCCTACCCGAGGCTGCGGTTCAAGATGGTGCTGGGGCGGCTGGAGAAGCACGCTTCGTCCGTGCGGGTCGTTCCGCCGATGGAGATGTGGGACCGACTCGATGCCGGCACTTCGGTAGCCTTCTATCTCCGAAGCGATGAACCCGAGGGCGCTCTGCTGCAGGCTGCGGCCTCGGTCGGCGAGGTGGCGCTGGTCACCGTGGTCGATTCTACGCCGGAGCCGGCCGAACGCGGGTCGGCGCGGAGCGTATGCCCCACGCCGGCGGTCCCGAGCTTCCAGCAGACCGGGATACGGGTGGAGCGACGCAAACTCGACCAGATCACCAACATGGTGGGCGAGATACTCCTCGCGCGCGGACGATTGCGCGCGGTCGCCGGCCGCCACGAAGATCCCGAGCTCGACGAGCTCCTGGAGCAGATAGAGCAGACGACTCTGGACCTGGAACGGCTGGTCCTCTCGGCGCGCATGGTGCCCGTGGGTTCGATCTTCCAAAGGTTCCAGCGCCTGGTGCACGAGCTCGCGAAGCAGCTGGGCAAGGAAGTCGACGCCGAGTTCGTGGGGGGCGAGACCGAGATCGACCGCTCGCTGCTGGAGAGGGTGTCGGAACCTCTGGTGCATATCCTGCGGAACAGCCTCGACCACGGCATCGAAGCGCCCGACGAGCGGGTCGCGGCGGGCAAGCCGCGCCGCGGGCGCCTGCGCGTCGTCGCCGCCATGGAGCACGGGAACGTGGCGTTGAAAGTCGAGGATGACGGGCGGGGCATCGACGCGACGCTCGTGCTCGAGGCCGCGCGTCGACAGGGACTCGTGCCCGACGACGAGAAGGAGCTCACGAGGGCGCAGGTGTTCTCCCTATTGTTCCGGCCGGGCTTCAGCACTTCGGGTCGCGTCACGGATGTATCAGGGAGGGGCGTCGGACTCGACGTGGTGCGCCAGAAGGTGGCCGAGGTCGGGGGCGATCTGAACATGATCTCCGAGCAAGGTCAGTTCACCAAGATGATCCTGGAGTTCCCGCCCACCTTGTCTCTCATGCGCTCGGTTGTCGTGGGAGCGGATGACTCCGTGATAGGTGTGCCCCAGAACCAGGTGCACCGCATCATGCGCCTCGAACCAGGCGACATCTCCTGGGTCAAGGACACGCCGGTAGTGATCTCGGATGCGCGACCCGTGATGGTCCGGTCCCTGGCGGCACTTCTCGGCAAGGATGACACCACTCCCGTCGACGAAGCCCCTTGGGTGCTGTTGGTCCGCTCGTCGTCTCGTCTTGAAGCTTTGACCATCGATCGGCTCGTCGGTGATCAGGAGCTGGTAATCAAGCCGCTCATGCCGTCGCTCGCGCACTCGCCGGGCATAGTCGGGACCACCTTGCTGTCCGACGGCCGTCTCGCCCTGTTCGCCGACCTTCGACTTCTTCTGCTCCATCACGATGAGACAGCTCAGACCCGAAGCCGCTGATCTCCTGCGCGAGATCGTGAACATCGGGGCCTCTCAGGGCTCCGGGGTGCTGGCGGCCCGCGTGGGGAGGCCTGTCCGGATCACCGTGCCCATGCTCCGCGAGCTCGAGCTGGAGGAGTCGGCGTCGGTGTTCGGTCCGCCTGAGGACCCGGTCGAGGCCGTGCTCGTGCTGTCCGGCGGAGCGTTCCACGCCGGCATCATGCTGGCCTTGACCGAGAGCGACCTGCGCCGCCTCAGCGAAAGCCTCGGCTTCGCTCCTGAGTCCCGTCCCGAGCTGGATCATTCGCTGGCTCAAGTGCTCGAGACCTTCCTGGTAGGCGCGGGCGCCTTTCTGATGACCGACCTCTCGGTCGAGGTGTCGCGCTCGCTCTATGACATGGCGGGGTCCCTGGTCCCCTCGCTGGTCGGTGAGTTGGAGTACGAGATCGACTCCATCATACTGGCCGAGGTCGACTTTCTCACCGAGACGGCGACCATCCTGGGGCGCTTGTTCTTCCTGGGTGACGCCGGCTTCTACGACCTGATCGACGAGTTGGCGGGTTAGGACCGCCGGAGATGATCCTGCGAGTGGGAATCGCACAATACAAAGTGGGTTTTGAGGGAGACACCCTTGTGGCTCAGGCCCTCGGCTCGTGCCTCGGGATCGTCCTGTACGATCCGAGACAGAGGATCGGCGGGATGGCCCATGTACTGCTGCCGCACCCGCTCAGCGACGGCGCTCCCGTCCCGGCGGGTAAGTTCGTCGTCTCGGCCATCCCCGCCCTTCTGGCGAAGCTGGAGAAGGCGGCCCAGCAAAAGCCTCGGTTGCGGGCCAGGGTCGTGGGAGGAGCGAACATGTTCGGGAGGCCCGAAGACGGCAGGAACGTCGGCCGGCGGAATATCGACGCCGCGCGCGCGGTCCTTCATCAGATCCACATACCGATCGCGGCCGAGGATGTCGGAGGCACCTGGGCCCGCACCGCCGAGCTGGACGTGGCGAGCGGGCGGCTGCGGGTGCACTCGTGTAGGGGAGGAGAGATGGAGCTGTGAAGGTGGTCGATCAAATAGAGATGCTGCGCGAGCAGGCCGATATGGGGCTGCGGTGCGTCGTGGTGGGGCCCGCGGCGACGGCGCCCTGGTTCGCCCGGTTGTTGAGTAGCATCCAGGTGGTGCGGGTCGAGGCCGTCCATGTCGTGACCGCTGCCGGTCCCCCGCAGTCCTGGGACACCGTTACTCCCCTGGACCCCGACGCTCGGCCGTACGACGCCCCCGCCGTATACGAGGGCAGGCCTTCCACCACCGACGCGAGTGCTGAAGGCTGTGTCTTCTTCGACATGGCTGACGTCCTGGAAGCACCCATGCCTTCGGCCGGGGTGCTGGTCGTGGGTGAAGCTGGGTGCCAGCTGCTCGCGTATCTCATGACGTCTCGCATCACGACCGAGTCCGCGACCGAGGGGTTGTACCAGGTCTTCTCGTTCTTCAGCGAGGCCCAGAAGCGGGAGGAGCGTTTGGCCCTACGGTTGGAGGAGCTGCACAAGGCCTACCACGACGTCGAGCGCAGACTTGCCGAGACCTTCTTCACTCACGAGTTCTTCAAGGCGCTCACCGTCTACGAGCCCCTCCACCACGTGGCGGGCATGATCGTCGATGGGACCTTGGGGATCATGGGCGCGGCTTCATGCGCGCTCTATATCACTGACGAGACCTCGGGTGGCGAGCTGAACCTGTACGCTTCACAGGGTCAGGGACTCACCTCCTATCCCGAGAGCCTGCCCAACGGCAGCGATTGGGTCGATCTTCATCTGAAGGACGTCGACGGGCGCTTCACTCCTCTCCTGCGCCCCGAGGTGTTCGAAAGCCTGGTGCCGGGCTGCCACGGATTGGGAGCCGTCCTCTTCCGCAAGGACGAGCTGTTGGGGCTCATGCTGGTCTTGTCCGAAGACATCGTGTACGGCCCCTTGGAGCTCGAGAGGTTCATGAGCGTGGCCAGTATGGCCGCTCTTTCGTTGCAGAACGTCTTGCTGCACGAGGAGATCGAGAAGCGGGCGGTCACCGACCAGCTGACGGGTCTCTACAATCATCGCTATTTCCATCAGGCTCTGGAGCAAGAGTTCGTGCGCGCGAAGACAGCGCGCAGCAGCTTTTCGTTGATCATGATCGACCTGGACTTCTTCAAGGAGCTGAACGACACATACGGACACCTGCTGGGCGACATGTTCCTGCGCCGCGTGGGTGAGGCGGTGCGCTCGACCGTGCGCGAATCGGACATACCTTCCCGCTACGGGGGAGACGAGTTCGCTCTCATCCTGCCGGGGACGGCTTTGGCCGGCGCCAAGGTGGTGGCCGACAAGATCTTCTCGTCGGTCAAGCTGATCGACCTGGAGGTGCCCCACGGGCGCGTGAGTGGCAGGACGGTCAGCGTGGGGGTGGCGGCTCTGTCTCCCGATTGCCGCACTCCCAAAGAGCTCTTCGATCACGCCGATCAGGCTCTGTACGTGGCCAAGGAGAACGGCCGCAGCCAGGTGCGCGTCTACGGGGTGCCGGTCTAGTCGTCCCTCGGGCCGGGGTCGTCACTGTTGGGGACCTTGCGCCCCGCCGCTGGCTGCTCCTCGGGATCGTGCACCATACGGATGGCGAAATCCGGGCAGAGTTGCTCGCACAGCTTGCACGATGTGCAGGCCTCCGGGTCGACCAACCGGGGGATGCCGTCCTTGTCGGTCTGGATCGCCCCGGCGGGACAGAAGTGGGTACAGATCTCGCAGCGCTTGCAGCGTTCCAGCGAGAAGGCGGGGACCAGCTTGGTCTTGCCCTCGCCGGTCTCTTTGCGACCGCCTCCCGATCGCCCCGGTGCGTCCGCGGTGTCTTTCTTCGGGGTCATGGTCGAATGATATCGTGCCGACGCGCCGTCTGCCGACTCAGTGATAGCGCCCCCATGCGCGCCAAGGGGGCGCGCGAGCACCCCCTTGGGCTAGCCGTCATACGACTCATGGGCGAGCAGTTTAACGACGTGCTCGGGACTGGGGTGGGCAGCCGTCGTTGCAGTGCGCCACCCGAGGGATCATGAAACGCTTCACGATATCCTCCTCGGTCGGATTGCCTAACACTCTACCAGTAGAAGCCGCGACCGCAAAGCCCAAGAAGGCCCGGTTGTAGGTCCTCTAAAGCCGAGCCCGGAGCCAGCGGGAGGCGCCTGCCGTGAGGGCGAAGCAGCGCTCGGCGAGCGCTGCTTCGAGAGAGCCCGTGCCGCAGGCGGGCGCGACGAACGACGCGTTCAAGACCTGGTCCACGGTGAGACCCCCGGTCTCGGCCAGCTGCTCGGCACCGCCGAGTATGAGCGTTCCTATGGCTTCGGGTGTCGATTCCAATGCCCGCGGGTCGTTCGGGACCGCCCCCCACGCCAGCAGACCGCCCTCTCCGACGAAGGCCGCTACGGCCTCGCGGTGGGCGAGCAGAGACCCCAGGTGATCGGCGGCGTCGAAGTTCAGCACGTCGAGGGGCATCTCGGCCATCCGCTGCCAATCGGTCCCGCCGCAGACGTGGATGCCCGCGAGGCCCTCGATCTGGCCGAGGCACTCCTCGAGGGCCGGGAACGCGATCGAAGCCGGGATGGATATGAAGGCCGAGCCCACCTGGGTCAGCGAAGGTTCGTCGACCATGATGAGCGGGATGGAATCGGCGGCCCAACCGGTCAGGAGGTCGCTCTGCCAGCGAGCCTTCATGGCCAGCAGCTTGACCGCGACCTCCCGCAGGGTATCGTCGTAGAGGATCGCGCGCCGGTCTTCGAACGGCACCGCCAGACCGAACGAGACCGGCCCGGTGATCTGACCTTTGACGAATGGCGGCGCGGGCAGCGAGCGCAACGCCTCCCCGAGCAGGGGAAGGGCGGCGGCGTAGCTGGGTGAGACCGCGAAGGCCGCCGGATCGCCCGCCTCGAGCTTCTCGAGGAAGTCCGTCAACTCGTCCGGGGGCACCTCGTTCTGGACGAAGATGCGCAGCGAATCGGGCTGGACCACCACGCCGGGCAACCCCTCGCTGAACTGCACGTACATGTTCTCCTGGAAAGCGCGTCGGGGCAGCTGGGGCCAGGTGGGTATCTCCGGCGTGGATTCCAGGACGAGGCGCAGGGCCGCGTTGGGGTCGGTGTAGGGCACAGACCCGACCGCCATGGCGGCGCATCGAGGAGACCGGGGGTGGCGTTCGGCGATGCCGGGTTTGCGCAGGCCTCTCATGAAGCCAGTGTCTCACGTCGCACAGACGAGGGGCGACCGCGACGGCGCGGTTTGTGGCGTGGGAAGGCGAGGCGCGGAAGGAGCCGTCGGACAGGACAGGCCAGTCCGTACCAGGAGAGCACGGTCCATACGCGGCGATGGCGGCGGCGCAGGGCCAGCACGGCCTTGCGCCGCGCCCCCTCGGCCTGGCGCACGTCATCGAACGAGGCCGCGTACCCCCCGAAGAGCACCGCCTGAGCGCGCTCGATCACCGAAAGAAGATCTCCCGCTCCTCCAGCCGCGGCGGTCGTCGAGAGCTCCTCGAGGGTCGTCGCGGGCGTCGCGGTCACGCCCCAGTCGGCGAGGTCCGCACGCAGGAGGGTCAGCGACGCCCGCAGACGCTGCACCGGCTCGCCCCGGCGCAGGCCGCGCTCGCGCACCCGCCGGCGCAGGCGGGGCCAGAGCGCGGCTGCGGCCAGTAGGATCGCGACCGAGGCCCCGGCGCGGGTGGCCACCTTGCGCCCCGTTGTGCCGGCGCCGGTGTTGACGGCGCCCTCTGTGTCCTTCGGAGGTCGTTGGGTGGGACTTGGCACGGTTGAAGCTGTCGTCGAGGTGCCTTCGGGCTTCGTGCTCAGGAAGGGGTCGGCAAAGCCGGGCGAGGTAGACGAGGCGCCTGGCAGTTGGATCGACCGACCGGGTGTGGGCTCGAAGGGGAGCCATCCGACTCCCGGGAAGTATGCCTCGACCCAGGCGTGCGCGTTGTTGGTGGTCACCCGGTACGTCCGCCCGCCGACGAGGTTGCCGGTCGTGAATCCCACAGCCACCCGCGAGGGCACCCCGTTGAATCTCAGAAGCAACGCCATCGCCCCCGCGAAGTGCTGGCAGTACCCCGTCCTGGTGTCGAACAGGAACTCGGCGATGGGCGAGTAGAGCGGACTCTCAGGGATCGAGAGCGAATACTCGAAGTTGTCCCGCAGGTACTCCTCGATCAGAAGAGCCTGCTCGTACGGGTCGGTCGCATTTCCGATGATGGTGGCGTTGAGGTTGGGGAGGCCGCCAAAATCGCTCTCGGGCAGGGGGGGCAGGGTCAGATAGGTGTCCTTGAAGCCGGGATCCTGGGGGTAGTCGCGCCCTCGGCCCACGACATCCTCGGGGCGCACGCGCGGCATCACCGCCGTGAGGGTGTACTCCACCGGTGAGGTCAGGTTGAGTGCCGATCGCAGGGAGGCGGCATCGGAGGCGTAGATCGGGAAGGGCAGGCTCAGCGAGAGAGACTTCGGTCGTCCCGCCACGAAGAGGTAGTTGGTGATCACCCCGACAAGCTCGAAGCGCACGGTCACCTCGTCCCCTGGGGGGACGAGCTCGGGGGACTCGATGTGCCGAAAACCCGGGCCGTCGGGTACCGGGTAGCGGAATACCAGATCACTTATCCAGGCGTCGCCGTTGAAGGTCTCCAAGGTGGTGGCCCGCCAGTATGTCGGTGCCGGGGAGGTGACGCGCATCACGGGCTCGTTGTTCCCCGGATCGAGGAGTCGGGGGTAGTTCTGCTTCCAGTTGAAGACGGTGCCTCCGCCCGCGCCGGGACCGAAAGGATCCCACTCTCGCCAGTCCTGCCAGCCCCCCTCGGCCAAGCCGGGGTGCAGGGTCAGAAGCGCCAGGGCTACCACCACGCCCGCCCATCCCAGCCCGAGCCCGGTGAGCGCGTCGCGAAATCCCCAGCTGCGTCGGGAAAGACTTTGAGCGGTCATGACGACCGTGATCGCAAGCACGAGGAAGGCGACGGCCAGCAGCGGATCGCGCCGTTCGGCGTCGACGGTGAGTCCGGCGGCGAGGAGGGCCAGCAGCACGCCCACACCGGGAAGCGGCCGCCGCCCGTCGAGGGATAGGAAGGCGGCGAGGCCGACGCCCAGATAGAACCACACCAGCACCAGAAGCCGAAGACCGGGCACGCCCGTGAGGCTGAGGGGGAAGATGTCGTTGGCATAGGCCGAGATGCCCGAGTTGAGCTCGTTGGCGTAGAAGCGGTACTGCTCGTGCCAGCCCGCGCTGTCGGGGGGAAGGGGAACTACGAGCCGCATCAAGAGATACAAGCCGAGCGGCAGGAGCAGCAAGGTGGTCGGTGCGAAACGGCGGTGCACCAGCCCGGGAAGAGCCACGGCCACGCCCATCCCGGCGGCGAGCAAGAGCTCCGAGGTGGCATGCGGCTGCACCACTCGGTCGATGCTGAGGGCCGCCGCGGCCGCGAGTCCCATGAAGGCGACCAAGAGGAGAAGACGGCGGCCGAGCTTCATGCCCGCCCTCCGCGGCTTCCGGCCGTCGCTCCGTAGATCCCAGGGCCGACTGAGCTCCCCGAACCCTCGGCGGCCGCCAGAGCGACCCGCAGATCGTCACCGCGGCGGATGGTGAGGCTGGGGATGCCGGATGCCTGTAGCTGCAGCAGTATGGCGCGCTCGCGGGGGTCGAGGCGGGCATCCGGGGTCTCGGTGACGAAGGAGAGCGTGGCCAGATGGGCGAGAAAGACGGGGACGCCCCGCTCGGCGAGGCCCATAAGCTCGTGGACCGTCTGCCGGTCGAGCGCGGGCGAGACCACGATCACGACGAGGCCGTGGCGGAGTAGGGTCCGGTGGCCGCCAAGGCAGGTCCCCAGGGGGACGTCGGCGTCGGCGGAAGCCTCGGCCAGAGCCATCTGCAGGTCGGGGCGGGTCGTTCCGCCGGCCTCGAACCTCATGTGCCGGTCGACCGCCCCGTGCCGCAGCAGGGACACGGCGAAGCCCTCCCTGAGCGCGAGATCGCCGATGCTGCCCACCACGTTCACGCCCGCCTCGAACGTGTCCTCCGGCGGCTCGCCGACCTGGGTCGAGCGAGTCCCGTCCAGCACGAGCACCACGTCGGTGCGGCCGGGCTCCTCCATCTCCCGGAGCATGAGCGTGCCTGTTCTCGCCGTGCTCTTCCAGTCGATATGGCTAAGGGGCTCGCCGGGCTGGTGCGGGCGGACGCCGCGAAGATCGACCGAGCTGGAGCTGGGCGAGGGGTGGGAGCGGCGGCCTCGGTTCAGCACGCCCCGGTCGAGGAAGGCGCAGCTGCCGAGATGGACGATGCGAGGGAGCACCGTGACGGACAGACTGTCTCCGAGGGGTCGGTTCCTGCGGGCGGCGCCCAGAGGGTCGGTGTACGTGACCGTGGCGGGCTCGACGGCGAAGACTCCGCGCCGCAGCGCCGGCAGGCGGTCGGAGGCCTCCCGGCTTCCGCGGCCTGGCACGGCGCTCACATCGACGACCAGGTCGACGCCGGCCAGGCTCGGCAGACGCTGGACGATGCGGAGGGGGGTCGTGGGGAACGCGGACGAGTTGATCAGGCGGAAGGCCATGTCCGCCGTGTCGCCGGCGGTGGGATCAGGTGGATCGAGGCTCCGCTCGAGGCGCAACCGGGTACCTCCGGTGTGTACCAACACCAAGGCCGCGACCACGACCACGGTGAAGGCCAGCGCGGCGAGATACAGCTCGTAGGTGCCGACGAAGCGCGCCGCCGCATAGGCGCCCGCTGAGAGGAGCAGCAGGCCGATGCCTCTCCAGGTCAACACCGCGGGCTAGCGCTGCTGTTCGCGCCTCTTGCGTCCTTGTCTGGCACCTTTCCAGTCCACCTCCGCCGCGAGAAGTCCTATTTCAGCAGCCTGTTAACCGGTCGGGACAGGGACGGTGTCCAGAAGCTTGCGTACCACCGCTTCCGGCGTCTTGCCGTGGAGCCTCCCGTCAGGGGAAAGGATCACCCGGTGGGAAAGCACCCGCACCCCGAGGTCCTTGATGTCCTGGGGGACGACAAAGTCGCGCCCTCGGAGAAGGGCGAGCGCCTTCGCGGCGCGCAGGAGCGCGATGCCCGCACGGGGGCTCGCCCCCAGGTACAGCTCGTTGTCGGCACGGCTCGCCGTCAGCAGGTCGACCACATACCGTCGTATGCTCGGAGCCGTGGAGACGCGGGCGACCGCTTCGACCATGGCGAGCACCTGGGTGACCCCGACTACCGGCTGGATGCGTTCGAGGGGATCGATCGCCATCGTCTGGTCGGCCAGCAACCCCGCCTCCTCGTCGGCCGAAGGGTAGCCCAACGAGAGCCGCATCATGAAGCGGTCGAGCTGGGCCTCGGGCAGGGGGAAGGTCCCCTCGTACTCGATCGGGTTCTGGGTGGCGATGACCATGAACGGCGGCTCGATGCTGCGCGTGACCGCGTCGACGGTCGCTTGGCGCTCCTGCATGCATTCGAGCAGGCTCGACTGCGTCTTCGGAGAAGCACGGTTGATCTCGTCGGCCAGCACGACGTTCGCGAAGATCGGGCCGGGACGGAACTCGAACTCCGCCGACTTCTGATTGAAGATGTTGACGCCGGTGACGTCACCCGGCAGGAGGTCGGGGGTGAACTGTATGCGCTTGA
Organism: Actinomycetes bacterium; assembly: GCA_021802965.1. Lineage (GTDB taxonomy): Bacteria > Actinomycetota > Thermoleophilia > RBG-16-64-13 > RBG-16-64-13 > JAJZQZ01. The sequence continues at coordinate 768 of JAJZQZ010000027.1, read as the reverse complement.
ATCGGCAGTGTATCGCGCGCGCCATGGACTTGGCGAGCATCGTCTTGCCCACACCTGGGAAGTCCTCGAGGATGACGTGCCCGCCCGCCAGGAGGGCGACCACGCAGCTTTCCACGACCTCCTGTTTGTCTCGGATGACACCGCCCACCGCAGCGACGATGTCTCGGGCGAGGCGACCGACCTGCTGGATGTCCGGCTCGGTCAGTCGGCCTTGGACGGCCGCTTCCGTGATGTGCACGCTCTCCACGCTCAGCTCCTGACGGTAGCTTTGGCCGCGATCTCGGTGCATGCCTCGATGGCCGCGTCGATCTCGGCCTCGGTAGTGAAGTACCCAACACTGAGACGTACGAGGCCTCGATCGATGGTTCCCGCGACCCGGTGCGCGTCGGGAGCGCAGTGCAGGCCGGCCCGGACGGCTATGCCGAAGGCGCGATCGAGGATGAATGCGGCCTCGGTCGACGGCAATCCGGCGAACTCGAGCGACACCACCGGTGCGCTCGGAGTGCTCGGCGCAGGCCCGTACAAGGCCACGTTCTCGATCCGCTCGAGGCCGCGGCGCAGTCGTTGTGCGAGCAAGTCCTCGCGCACCCGGATCGCCGCCGCCCCCTCGTCAAGGATCAAGTCGACCCCCGCAGTCACGCCGGCGATGCCCGGGGTGTTGGGGGTGCCGGCTTCGTAGCGGTCGGGCAGCTCGTCCGGCTGCGTGGGGAGGGCGGAGTCGGTGCCGGAGCCACCCTCCATCAACGTTTCGAGTACGATCCCCGGCGC
>JAJZQZ010000026.1 GCA_021802965.1 Actinomycetes bacterium | reverse complement strand
GTGACCCGCGAGCTTCCGAAGGAGCCGCGGCCGCTGCCCGTGCTGGAGGGCGCGGACATGATAGCGCTGGACAGCTTATCCAGGCCGGAGAAGAGCCCGTCCGAGGCGGACGACAGCGTGACAGATGATAGATCGTGGGCCAGGTCTCTCAGGCCGCCCTTTAGGTCGTCCATCCCCACGCCGATCGAGGGTCCGGGTCGCCCAGTCGCGCCGTCGGCGGTCTCGTCGATCTTGGTCCGCCTGTCGGCCGTGGTCGTGGGATAGGCGCCCGCCATGGGTGCGAGCCAGCCTGGGACTTTGGCGAGGGCTTCGAAACGTCGTATCCAGCGCTTCTCGACCCCGAACGCGATGGCGTAGGGCAGGTGAGCCTCGAAGGTCTCTTGGGCGACCGCGAGATCCTGGAACTCGGTGAGGTCCTCGAGGTAGTTGCGGAACGCCTGCCACTTGCGCTGCTCGGCGGCTCCCGCGCGCGTCCGCTGAGGCATCACCCGCGCGAAACCGAAGACCACAGCCGCCGCGAACACCGAGCCGAGGGCGAAGAAGCCCCACCCGCCGATGCCCGTGAAGCCCAGGCCGATAGTGATCAGCGCGAGCAGGCCGATGAGCTTCCAGGCGCGGGTCTTCCACTGGGACTTCGCCGCAGCCGGCGTCTGAGCGAAGAATCCCCTCCTCAGCAGGTCCTTGAAGACCGCTTCGTCGAACGTGGCCGCGAGCGACCCGATGCGCTTCTGGAGCGTCGGCGATTTCACCTTTTCATCGCCGCTCGCGAACAGCTTCCCGGCCACAAGAGCGTCCAGGCCCTCGAGATCGGCGATCGACTTGAGCTTGCGGATCTGCCAGCTCGTGCTCTTGGTGTGCGTCTCGGGCAGCTCCAGGTAGCCGCGCCGCGCGAGGTCAGCCAGTGTGGCAAAGAGCTCCTTCGTGTCCACTCGTTCGTCGAGGAGCGCCCCGACGGCCGCGGGGGGCAGGGCCGAAGGAGGCTCGGTGACGTACTTTGCGAAGGCGGCTGCGGGTTCGTCGCGACCCCGCCGGAACCAGACCATGGTCATGCCGAGAAAGGCCGCGATGGGCAGAAGGAAGCCGGCGCGGGGCACCACGGCCGACACCAGACGTCGCGGGGTCCAACTGTACTCCACTGTGCCCTTGGGGAAACCCACCGCGACCCAATACTTGGTGTTCGGTGGGAAGGCGGCGGCGTCGAATGCCACGGTCGAGGCAGCGGGGCTGGAGACCGTGCTCTTCACGTTCATGGCCGTGTCGACCGCCCATTCGAGGTCTTCGGCGGCCACGGCCCCCGGTAGGTGGACCTTGGTGGTCACCCGGTCGATCGGCACCGGGCTCTCGGCGTCGAAGACATGCCACACGAGCTCGTCGGTTTCGTCGTAGAACGCCACGGCGGACTTCGCGCGGTACCGGATGGTCCAGCTGGCGCTCGTGTCCGAGAGGGCGAAGGCCAGCTGCACCACCAGGTCCTTGCCTTCCTTGAAGACGTCATAGCTCCCCGGGGCGTCTCCCCGGGGCAAGGGCCTGCCGTCCTGCAGTACCTGCACGTCCTCGATGCCCGCGAGCGCATCGGTGGGGATGACCCGGGAGACGTAGCTGAACGAACCGGCGAAGACGAAGGTGACGTTCTCCGTAACCAGCACGTCACCCGAGGCTTGCACATCGAGCAAGACGTCCATCGAGGAGACACGCCACTCTTTTGCCGCGGCCGGACCGGCAGCGAGGAGCACCGTCGCCGCCGTCAGAACAAGGACGATCCCCAGGGAGAGCATAGTCGCCGCGGCCCGTGTGATACCGCGGGTCGTAGCGCGGTTCGTCGCTCCCGCGCCGGGCGTAGCGCCGTTCCTAGTCCCGCCGCCGGTCGTCATGTGCGCATCGTGACTGCTCGGGGCGCCGCAGTCAAGCCGCCCTCCGCCGCCGGCCGTGCGTCCAGCTGGCCCCGGCGGCGGCGGCGGCGACAGCCAGGATGGCGACGATCTCGGCCGCGGTCAGCGCCTGTCCGAGCAGCACGAAACCAATGAGCGCGGCCAGGGCAGGCTCGATGCTGAGAAGGACGCCGTAGGTGGCTGCGGAGACCCGCTGCAGGGCCATGAATTCGAGTCGGTAGGGGAGCGCCGAGGAGAGCAGCGCCACCAGGATCCCGAGGGCCAGGTACCGGCCGTGTCCCTGGATCACCACCCCCGTCGCGAGGAGCACGGGTGTCAGCAGGATCGACGACCCGGCCAGCATCAATGTCGTCACGCCGAGTGGGTCGGTGTGGGCGATGGCCCGCTTGGCCAGGAGGATGAAAGAGCCCCAGCAGGCCGCCGCGGCGAACGCGTACAGCAGTCCGACGGTGTCGACGGTCCCTGTCGGCCGCGCGAGGACGACCACGCCCGCGCCCGCGAGGGCGATCCAGAGCCAGTCGAGGGGGCGGCGCGACCCGATGACGGCCACGGCCAAGGGACCGAGGAACTCGATGGTCACCACGATCCCCAGAGGCACCCGCTCGATCGCCCCGTAGAAGCTCAGGTTCATGCCGAAGAGGGCTAACGTCAGCGCGATCAGGCCGAGGCGCCTCCCTCGCGGAGGCAGACGCAGCGACCGGGGGCGGAAGGCCGCCAGCATCAGTGCGGCCAGCGTTGTCCGCAGCCAGATCGCCTCGATGACGCCCACCGAACCCATGACGCGCACCGCCAGCGCGGAACCCACCTGGAACATCAGCCCGACGGCGATCACGATGACGATGGCCGCGTAGGCGCCGTGCTTGGGCAGGAAGGAGCGTCTCACGATGAGTCATCATACCTGGGGACGGCGCGCCGAGCGGGCGGTGGCTGGGCGCAAGGTGTAGAGTTACGGGCGCATGTCCGATGCCCCCCCGACATCTGTGTCCGCGCCCCGCGTCGTCGCTGCCTTCGCGGCCATCTACCTGATATGGGGCACCACCTATCTCGCCATCCGTATCGGCTTGGAGTCCTTTCCCCCGTTCCTGATGGGCTCCTTCCGCTTCATCATCGCGGGCAGCCTTCTCTACGCGTGGAGCCGGAGTCGTGGAGCGCCCGCGCCGCGCCGTTTCGAATGGAAGGCCACGGCCATCGCCGGGGCCTTCTTGTTCCTGGGCGGTCAAGGATCTGTGGTGTGGGCCGAGACCCGCATAACCTCCGGCATGACGGCGGTGATCGTCAGCACCACGCCGATCTGGCTCCTGCTCATCTACTGGCTCATGCCGGCGGGCCGGAAGCCCGGCAGGCTCATGTTGCTGGGGCTGAGCGTGGGCCTCGGGGGGGTGGTCCTGCTCGTGGCGCCCTGGCAGACCGGGGTGCGAGACGTCGACCCCGTCGGCGTGATCGCGGTCCTGTTGGGCACCATCTCCTGGTCGATCGGCTCGCTCTATGTGCGGAAGGCCAAGGTCCCCAGCTCGCACTTTCTCAGCACGGCGATGCAGATGTACTCCGGAGCCCTGCTCCTGGGCCTGGCCGGAACGGCCCTGGGAGAGTGGGGACGGGTCGACGTGGGGTCCGTCTCCGTCGCGTCCTGGGCCGCGATGCTGTATTTGGCGTTGGCAGGGTCACTCGTGGGCTTCTCGGCCTACCTCTGGCTGCTACGCGTGGTGCAGCCCTCGAGGGCCGCCACCTACGCGTACGTCAACCCGGTCGTGGCGGTGTTCCTTGGTTGGGCGCTGGCAGACGAGGCTCTGACGCCGCGGATGCTGCTGGCCTCGGCGGTGATCCTGGCCGCCGTCGTCCTTGTCACGATGGGTGAAGATACCATCCGCCGGCCGGAGAGCCCGGCCTAGCAGCCCGGGCGAGGACGCGAGCGGGCTTGGTCAGACGAGCGCCACCTGCATCACGTCGATCATCCCGTTGCGGAAGCCGGCGATGCAGTAGGCCAAGTAGTAGCGCCACATCCGCCGGAAGCGCTCGTCGTACCCCAACCCCTTCACCTGGTCACTCACCGCGTCGAAACGTTCCAGCCAGCAGGAAAGCGTGGCCGCGTAGCTCCAGCCGAAAAAGGCCGGAGGCTCCATGTGCAGCCCGGCCGCCTCGGCGTGATGCCGGAAGGCGGCGGGGCTGGGGAGCAATCCTCCGGGAAAGATGTACTTCTGGATATAGTCCGCTCGGCGACGGTAGGACTCGAATCGGTCGTCGTCGATGGTGATCACCTGCAGGGCCGCCCTCCCGCCCGGTGACAGACAGTCGCGTACGGAGCGGAAGTAGGTGGGCCAGTACGCCTCGCCCACGGCCTCGAACATCTCGATGGAAGCGATGGAGTCGAACTTCTCACGTACATCGCGGTAGTCCTGCAGGCGGAGGTCCACCTGCCCTTCGAGGCCGGCTTCGCGCACGCGGTCGGTCGCGAGGGCGAGCTGTTCCGTCGACAGCGTGATGCCCGTGACGTGGCAATCGTAGGTTCGAGCGGCGTGGATGGCGAAGCCCCCCCATCCGCAGCCGATCTCGAGTAGGCGACTTCCGGAGCGAAGCTCGAGCAGGGAGAGCAGCCGCTCCCATTTGGCCCGTTGAGCCCGCTCCAGCGCCTGCATATCGCTGGGATCGTCGGGGATGGGGCGGGTCGGACCGCCTTCGGGGAAGAGACCGCAGGAGTACGTGAGCGTGGGGTCGAGCCATAGCTGGTAGAAGTCGTTGCCGAGGTCGTAGTGGTAGTGGATGTTCTTGCGCGAGCCCCGCCGTGTGTTCCGGCGGGCCCTGTGGATCAGCGTGTTGACGGGCTGCATGGGCGAGCGTGTGGTCTTGACCGCCTTCGCCTTCATGTTCAGGGCCATGAGGTCGAGGAGGGCGACCAAGTCGGGTGTGTCCCACAGGCGGTCTAGGTAGCCCTCGGCGAAGCCCATGCCGCTGCCCATGACCATGCGCCGGGTCGCGGCAGTCTCGCGGACGACCAAGGTGGCCGAGGGCCCCGGTTCCTCGCCGCTGAAGACATGCTCCGTCCCGTCCAGCCACACCACACGCAGCTGTCCTTTGCGGAGGCCGCCGAGGACGCGGAACGCCAATCGGGCGCTGGGCGTGAGGGTCACAGCGAGGTCTCCTCTCGGGGCAGGGGGGCGGGTCGATGATATTTCAAGCCTTTACGCAGGAGCCTGACCGCCTGCCAGCGTATGAGGAGCCAGGCGCGGGCTGACATGGGGCCGTAGCGGAGCACAGCCGCCATGAGCGCGGCGTCGGTGAGAGGCTTCCGTTCGAGCCGGAGGGCGGCCCGTAGGAGGGGCTCGCCGTCGACCGTGTCGAGGATGCTTAGCGAAAGACGCTCTTGCGGGTCCGAAAAGCGGAAGCCGTATCGTGCCTCCATGCCTATGAACGGCGACACGTAGAAGCTCTTCACGGCCTTGAGTTCTTCTCCCCAGCTCAGAGTCTGCCCATGGCGATGCAGGAGATAGTTGTGGTGCTGGTGGAAGGTGTTGTTGACTTCGGCCAGGATGGCGCGAAGAGTGCCGTCGGCATGGAAGCAGTACCAGAAGCTCGCCGGGTAGAAGCGGAAACCGAGGATGCGGGGGAAGGCCAGCAGCATAACCTTCCCCCCCTCGAGGTCCAGGTCCGCCCGGGCGAGGAGCGCGTCGATCCAGGGGCGCAAGGGGGAGCCGTCGCGGGAGCCGTGATCCTCGTCCCAGAGGGCCGCGAGGTTGAGCGCGTTGTGCGAGAAGAAGCGGAGCCCATCTGCCGCCTCATCGAGTCCATCGATGTCGGCGTACAGGAAGTAGACGCCGTAGCGAAAGATGTTGCTCACCGGGAGAAGCCGTTCATGAGCGGTGACGCCGACATACAGGGAGGCGCGGGAGCTCGGGTCCTTCGATCCGCGGGATCGCGGCGGCACTCAGGCCTCCGCCAGGCCGGGGATGCTCTCGCGTACGGGCACGTCACCCAGGGCCGGCTCGACGAGGGTCCGGCCCGGCGACGGTTCTCGCGAGGGACCCCAGGGAGGGAGCACGCCGAAGCGTTCTACCAGGTTGACCGCCGAGAGCAGGCCGTCCTCGTGGAAGCCGTACCGCTGCCAGGCGCCACAGTACCAAGTGTCTCGTTCCCCCTGGATCTCCGGTATCCGTCGCTGCGCTTCGAGGGCATCGCGGCCGAACACGGGGTGGGAGTACGAGAATGTCCTCAGCACGCGGTCCTCGCGTGGTGCCCGCACCGGGTTCACCGTGATGAGGACCGGGGTCTTCACGGGGAGCTGCTGCAGCACGTTGAGATAGTAGGTGACCGATAGATCGGTGGCATCGAGGGTGCACTCGGCAGCGTAGTAGTTCCAGGAGGCGCGGGCAAGGCGGCGCGCGGGCAGAAAGGTATCGTCGGTGTGGAGCACCACGGTGTTCGGCTGGTAGCCGATGGCCCCCAGCACCTCCCGCTCGGCGGGAGAAGGGTCGGCGAGGAGGCCCAGCGCCTCGTCGCTGTGCGTGCCGATCACCAGGGTGTCGAAGCGGCGGGTGGTCCCGTCGCTGAAGGTGACCGTGGGGCCGTCGGCGGTGCGCTCCACGCGCACCGCCGCGACGCCCAACTGAAGGTCTCCCGACACTCCCCGAGCCAGCTGCTCGACGTATCCACGGGCGCCTCCGGCGATGGTCTGCCAGCTGGGCTTGCTGAGCACGTGCAGGAGTCCATGGTTGTCGCAGAAGCGGATGAAGCTCTCAGCGGGGTAGTCCAGCACCTTGCCGGGGGGCGTCGACCAGATCGACGACGCCATGGGCACCAGGTACCAGTCGACGAAGGAGCCCTTGTAGCCTTCGCGCTCCAGGAGCTCGCCGAGGGTGAGATCGGCCAGGCTGCCGTCGGCGAGCAGGCGATCGGCCGTGGCGCTGAGGCGCGCGATGTCGTACAGCATGCGCCACACTCCCCCGCGGACCAGACTCTCCGGTTGGGAGAACACGCCCACCAGCCTTCTGCTGGACCACTCCAAGCCTTCGTCGCCGCACTGCACGCTGAAGCTCATGCGGCTGCGCTTGGAGCTGAGCCCCAGGTTGCCCAGCATCCCCAACAGGTTGGGGTACGTGCGGTCGTTGAAGACCATGAAGCCGGTGTCGACAGCCAAGTCCTGACCGTCGACACGGATGTCCACGGTGTTGGCGTGACCGCCCAGGTGATCTCCGGCCTCGAACACATCGACGTGGTGGATGGGCGAGAGCAGCCAAGCCGAGGCCAACCCGCTGATGCCGGACCCGATCACTCCAACGTGCATGTTCCACCCTCCCGGCAGCTCCGGCGGGGCCTCGGTGCTATGGTAGTGGCCCATCCACTACCGACGAGCAGGCCGGCCTTGACACTTCATCAAGCTCAGTATATGCGTAGTCCGCGCTCCCGCGCGACCGTCCTCTCATGACCCTGGTCGTCGTCACCGGGGTTTCGTCCGGGCTCGGTCGCGCCGCCGCTCTGCGCTTGGCGCGTGAAGGCTGGGACGTCGTCGGAACGGTACGGGATCTCTCGCGGGAGGCCGGGGCTGACTGGCCGGCGAACGTCGAGATCCGTCATCTGGACCTGGCGGACCCTGGGAGTCCCGCCCGCTTTGCCGACGCCCTGACGGCCGATCGCGGGACGCCCGACATCCTGGTCAACAACGCCGCCATGCTGCTCTTCGGCAGCGTCGAGGATACGGGCGTCGAAGCTGCGCGCTCTCTTTTCGAGGTAAACGTGTTCAACCAGCTGAGCCTTGTCCTGGCATTCGTCCCGGGCATGCGGGAGCGCGGTAGCGGCGTCATCGTCAACGTGACCTCTCTCGGCGGACGGCTGGTCTTTCCCTTGTTCACCGTCTACAACGCCAGCAAGCACGCCATGGAAGGGTTCTCTGAAGGCCTGTGGCACGAGCTGAAACCCTTTGGCATCCGCGTAAAGGCCGTGGAGCCGGGATACGTGGACACGGCCATCTACCGCAAAGCGGGGGTGAACGACCCCGAAGCGGGGGCGGCCTCCCCGCCCTATCGGCAGATGCGGGCGGCCATGCTCGCCTTCCAGCGGGGCGTGACCCGGCGGACGACACCCGAGGCTGCTGCGGAGGAGCTGTTCAAGGTGCTTGTCGACTCCTCCGACCGTCTACGCTACCCCATCGCGGCCTACGCGCGCCCGCTACTCGCCGCACGCCGATTGATCGGTGACCAGGCGTTCATGCGCCTCGGCCACAGACGCTGGTTCCGGCGTCGAGGCCCAGAAGGAGGGAGCGGCTCATGAGGAGGATCCTCGTGGGAGCGGGCCTACCGATACGCGGTGCGCGGGGAGGTCGCGAGGCGGTCGACGATTCACTGACCCTCGACGGGGCGACGAGCGCCCGCGTCAAGGTGCGGCATGGGGCGGGACGGCTTGTGGCGGCTTCCGTAGCCGGACCTGGGATGCTCATGCAGGCACGCTTCGCCGGATCGGTGGAACGCGACGTCGCGCTTTTGGGCGATAGCCTCGAGGTCACCCTGCATCCGCCCGCGGACGAATGGACCCGCTGGCTGTTGCCCTGGAATCGGGGGAGCGCCGCGGGGCTCGACTGGCATATGAGCTTCACGGGCGCCGTCCCCCCTGCCCTGGAGCCCGAGACCGGGGCCTCGGACACCCGCCTGGATCTCTCTATGGCCGTGGTGGCGCTGCGAGTGGATCAGGATCGGTTCCCCCGATGCGAAGGCGTCTACGAGTCCCTCGAGTTCGCGAGAGCCGCCCGGCGGGCCGAGATACAAGTAGAGGGCGGCGTGGGGTCGGTGCGCTGAGCCCGAACCGCGAGATCCATACCGGCGATCGCCCCGAACTTACCGCCCGCCACATCCTGAAGACGTGGTGGCCGCTCGCGGCGAGCTGGGCCCTCATGGGCCTCGAAGGGCCCATGATCGGCGCCGTCGTGGCCCGTCTGGAGAACCCCCAGGTCAACCTGGCCGCCTACGGGGGCGTGGTGTTCCCCGTCGCCCTCGTGATCGAGGCGCCCATAATCATGCTGCTGGCCGCTTCGACGGCGCTCTCGCGCGACCGGCAGTCGTACACACGCCTGCTGCGCTTCGCGCACGGCCTGAGCGCGATGCTCACCGTGTTGCACGCCCTGATCGTCTTTACGCCGCTCTACCACGTCGTGGTGGTGGGCGTCATGGGGGTACCCGAGGTCATCGTCGGGCCATCGCGCATCGGCCTCGCCATCATGCTCCCCTGGACCTGGGCGATCGCCTACCGCCGCTTCAACCAGGGAGTGCTCATCCGGTTCGGGTACTCGGGGGCTGTGGGGATGGGTACGGTCGTCCGGCTGGCGGCCGATGCGGTGGTGCTGGTCATCGGGTACTCCATCGGCTCCATCCAGGGGATCGTCGTGGCCGCATGCGCCATCGTCACCGGGGTGATCTGCGAGGCGGCGTACGCGCGGTTGCGCGTGGTCGCTGTAATCTTTGCCCGGCTGCGGCACCCGCCGTCGGCCGTGGCGCCCCTCCACAACCTTGGCCTGCGGGCGCTGCTCACCTTCTACATCCCCCTCTCGCTGACGTCGCTCCTCGGCCTCCTGGTGCAGCCGGTCGGGAGCGCGGCTATGAGCCGCCTCCCGCTCGCCTTGCCGTCTCTGGCGGTCTGGCCGGTGGTCACGGGCGTGAGCTTTCTCTTGCGGAGCCCGGGCTTCGCCTTCAACGAGGTGGTGGTCGCCCTGCTCGACGAGCCCGGCGCGGCTCGTCGGCTCGCCCGGTTCACTCGGCTGTTGATAGCGGGATCGACAGCCGGCCTCGTCGTGCTGCTCATCCCGCCCGTGGGCCGGGTGTGGTTCGAGGTGCTTGTCGGCCTGCCCCCGGCGCTGGCGCGGTTGGCCGAGCGCAGCCTCGTCTTCGCGCTCCCGGTTCCCGCCTTCGCGGTCCTTCAGAGCCTGTACCAGGGCTTCATCGTCGACAGCCGAAGGACGAGGGGCATCAGCGAGGCCGTTGTGGTGTCTCTCAGCGTCACCTCCGGGCTGCTGGTCGGCGCCGTGCTCGGCGGCAGCATCACCGGTATCTACGCGGCCATGGCGGCCTTCACGGCGGGCGACGCCGCGAGGACCGTCTGGTTGCGGGTGCGGAGCAAGCCGGCTATGGAGGCGAGGCTGGCCCAGCAGCGCGCCTCGGTTTGATCGCCCGGACCTTGCCCGCCGTCTCCCTGGGCGCTCCGGCCGCCGGGACCTCGTTCGTCAACAGCCTCACTGCCTCTTGTACGAGCTGTATGCCTCCATGAAGGCCGGGAAGCCGCACGTCGGGATCAGAAGCAGGAGCGTCTCCAAGATCTGGCTTTCCGCGGCCCCCGCCTCCCGAGCCCTGACGATGTGCGTCTCGAGAGCACGATGGTGACCGCTCCCCGCCGACATCGCGATCTTGATCAACCACCGGGTCTGCTCGGGCAGCTCTGCCGCGGCCTCGTGGATGGTGCGGCCGAAGGTCTCGTTGGCCTCGTTGATCTCGGGGAATTCACTCTTGAACTGCGTGAAGATGTCGTGGACGTCTTTCATGGCCTCTCCTTCGTCGTGCCGGTACCGCCGGCACACATTCCCGCGACCGGGGAGGGCCAATCGGATTTGCTAGGATGGGTGCATGGACGAGTTCTCCTTCGTCGTCAAGGATGCGTGGCGGGCCGCCTGGCCCGGTGCGGCGGTCGGGGTCCTCGTCATGCGCGGGGTGAACAACCCACCTCGGCACCCGGCGTTGGATGAGATGAAGGCTGCTGTCGAAGCCGACCTGCGACGGTGCTTCGCCGGTATGGACCGCCCCGCGCTCCGCGCCTCCCCCCGCATCGCCGCCTACGATGCCTACTACCGCCGCTTCGACAAGACCTACCACGTCCTGCTGCAGCTCGAGTCGCTGGTCCACAAAGGCAAAGACATCCCGAGTGTGGTGGCCTTGGTGGAGTGCATGTTCATGGCCGAGCTCAAGAATCAGATGCTCACGGCGGGCCACGATCTCGCCGCCATCCGCCCGCCCGTGCGTCTCGATGTGGCGGTGGAGGGCGAGACCATGCTGCGTTCCGATGGGCGTGAGTGCGCGCTCAAGGCCGGCGACATGCTGATGGCCGATACCGAGGGTGTGATGACCGCCGTGCTGCACGGAGCCGACGGCCGCACCCGGCTCATGCCGGCGACCACCGATGCCTTCTTCGCGGTCTACGCTCCCCCCGGTGTCGGAGAAGAAGCGGTCCACGCCCACCTCCTGGACATCCGGGACTATGTGCGCCTGGTGTCGCCGGACGCGGAGGTCGAGCGACTCGAGGTGCACGTGGCCTGAGAAAGCGTGGAGAAGCGGCGGCCCGGGTAGTCTGTAGCCCGCCGGACCGAGACAAGCACGGGCGCCGCGTTCCCCCCGGGGCGGCGGCCTGAACCCACGACGGAGGAGAGGGACATGATCGTCACGACCAAGGAGCTGTTCAAGGCCGCCTATCAAAAGTTCGCCATCGGCGCGTACAACATCAACAACCTCGAGCAGTGCATGGGTCTCTTCCGGGGCAACGTCGATTCCGATGCTCCCTTCATCATCCAGATCTCGAAGGGAGCCCGTTCGTACACCGACAAGCGCATGCTCGAGGGCATCATCCGCGCCGCCGACGAGGTCTTTCCCGAGGCCGTGTTCGCCGTCCACCTGGACCACGGGGACTATGACGCCTGCATCGACTGCATCGACAGCGGCTTCTACTCCTCGGTCATGATCGACGCGTCCGGCGAACCCTTCGACGAGAACATCCGCATCACGCGGGAGATCGTCGAGCGGGCCCACGCCAAGGGCATCGTGGTGGAGGCCGAGCTGGGCCAGCTCGGTGGGGTCGAGGAACACGTGTCGGTCGACGAGAAGAACGCCCACCTCACCGATCCCGACCAGGCGGGGGAGTTCGTGCAGCGCTCGGGTTGCGACAGCCTGGCGGTCGCCATCGGCACGAGCCACGGCGCCTACAAGTTCTCGGGGGATCAGGCCCTCCGTCTGGACGTCCTCGCCGAGATCCAGAAGCGCCTGCCTGACTTCCCTCTGGTGATGCACGGCTCGTCCTCGGTGCCTCAGGAAGAGGTGGCCCGCATCAACGCCGCCGGCGGCGCCATGAAGGGCACCAAGGGCGTCGACGAGGAGGACTTCGCGAAAGCCGTGCCGCTGGGCGTGACCAAGGTCAACATCGACACGGACGGTCGGCTCGTGTGGACGCGGGTCCACCGCGAGTTCTTCCGCGACAAGCCCGAGAAGTTCGACCTGCGCGACCCGGGCAAGATCTTCATGGCCGAGTACGCCAAGTTCATCGCGCACAAAAACGAGAAGCTGGGCTCCGCTCGCACGTTGAAATGGGTGCGCGAGCTGCTCTAGTCAGGCGTCCCAGGAAGCCCACTCCCTGGTAACCTTCACATCCGGGAGCGCCTCTTGCGCACCGAGCAGACACATCGCGCTCCGTGGGAGCGGCCGTTGGATAGGAGAGCTGTATGAGCGAGATCCTCGACATCGCCGTCATCGGTGGAGGGCCCGCCGGCATGACCGCCGCGCTGTATGCGGCCCGTGCGCGGGCACGTGTGGTCGTCTTCGAATCGGCCATGCCGGGCGGACAGATCGTGAAGACGGAGCTGGTCGAGAACTATCCGGCCTTTCCCGACGGGGTCGAAGGAGCCGTGCTCGGCGAAGCCATGCAGAGGCAGGCAGAGCGATTCGGGGCGGAGTTCCGCAGCTTCAGCCCGGTGGAATCCCTTCGCCGGGAAGGGGAGGGGTTCGTGCTCGTGGCCGACGAGGACGAGATCACGGCCAAGGCCGTGATCCTTGCCACGGGTGCGGTGCCGCGCAAGCTCGGGGTGCCAGGGGAAGATGAGTTCACCGGCCGCGGCGTCTCCTGGTGCGCCACCTGTGACGGGGCACTCTTCCGGGGCAAGGTGGTCGCGGTGGTGGGCGGCGGCGACGCCGCCGCCCAGGAAGCCGAGTTTCTCACCAAGTTCGCCAGCTACGTCTACTTGGTCCACCGGCGGGACGAGTTGCGGGCCACCGAGTGCCTTCAGGAGGTGTGCGTCGCCAATCCCTTGATCGAGTACCGCCTCAGCCGCACGGTCAGCGAGATCGTCGGCCAGGACGGGAAAGTCCACGGTCTGCGCATCCCCTCGACGAAAGGGGAGCCCGAGGAGTACCTCGAAGTATCGGGCGTGTTCATCTTCGTGGGCGTGGACCCCATGAGCGAGCTGGTCAAGGACCTCACCGAGCTGACGCCGGCGGGCTTTGTCAAGGTCGACCACGAGGGTCGGACGTCGGTACCGGGTCTGTGGGCGGCGGGAGATGTCACCGACGGCGCCCTGAAGCAGGTCGTCACCTCTGTCGGACAAGGCGCCGCCGCCGCCTTCGACGCACTGCACTACTTGGACTTGAAAGCCATGGAGGCCCGCGCCGCCGAAAGCGCGTAGCTCGACGCTCTCGGCGGCGCCCGCTCCCTGGCGCCCCGTCCGCCCACTCCCCCGCCCGCTCGCGCGCCCGGGCGGGCTGGATCCGGCGTCCGCTCGGACCACTCGCGGACCGCGCGCCACCTTCCCTCTCGCCGTTCGTTGAACCGATCGAAGACAGTATCGGCGTATCGAGAGGCGCGCGTGTACGGCATATCCTTGCTCAAGCCCCGACTGGAGGTCGGCCCCTCCGATGTCACCTGCCCGGTCCGGGCTTGCCGGTGCCGGCTGCCGCTGCAACCCGCGCTCTTCCGCATGACCCCCGAATACCGCTGCCCCATCCACCGCATCTACGTGTCGGCGAACGTCTTCGCCTACGAGCGCGAGGCCGAGAACCTCTTGTGGACCGGCGAAGACGATCTCGTGCTCCTGCACGGAGGACGCCGGTTGGGCCGCGACATCGGCTTGGCTCGGGACAACAGCGAGCGGGCGGTCACCTGGAACGTGTTCCGGTGGCTCGAGACGAGCGGGGCTCTCGGCGAGCTGCTGGAACGGTGGACCGGCCGGCCGGCCATCCCCAACGAGGTGGTCTACTGGGGATACGCCCCCGAGCGGGACGGAACGTGGGCGCCGCTTCTGCGGGCGCGTACCGCGTTCGAGGAGGACGAGCACGAAGCCACCGAACCCGCGGTCGTCATCGTGACGGACGACACGGTGTTCGTTCTCGACCCCCGCCTCGCGGGCGCCGCGTCGACTCCCCGCGTTCCGACCGGTTGGGAGCGCTACGAGCAAGGCGCGAAGGGATGGCCTGCGGCCGTCTTCTCTGGACACGTGCGGCCCTTCGCATCAGACAAGGGGCGCTTCGAGCTGCTGCGGCTGTGGTTGCTTGGCACGCACATGGCGGAGCAGGTCGGAAAAGCGTTCGAGCTGTTGCACCTCGTGCCGGCCTGGAGCGCGGCCCCGATGCTGGCCGACCTGGCTTCCCACCTGGTGCAGGACGGACGGCGGAAGGCGCGGCGCGTGAGCTGGGAGGACGTGCACGCCTTCGTCAGCGCCGATCACCCCACGGCGCGCGACGCGGAGGCGGTCGTCACATACCTGGAAGAGAAGTCGGCCGGATACGGCCCGGACGGTGTGCTGCGGAGGGCCTTCGCCCTGGACTACGCCGCTCGCCCCGAGTCGTCGGCACGGAGCCTGTCGGGCCCGGACTCGGCCGCGGACGCCGGCTCGAACCCCAGGTCGAGCAGCACGTCGCGCACGCTCATGACGTGATCGACCCGCCACCCGTTGGCGCCGGTGGAATAGAGGCCCCCCTCGGCCTCTAAGGCACCCCCCGCACTGAGGAGGGCGGAGCACAGACAGGCGTAACGTTCGGGCTCGAGGTTCGCCTTGCACCGGCCGTCGCTGTCGATCAGGTACTTGTAGCGACAAGGATTGGCGGAGTGCGCACGGCCCTCGCGCGGTGACCGGCGGGTGACGCGAAACGGGTAGCCACACGGTGAGGCCGGCTCCGCCAGCTCGATGTCTTCCGTGGTGGTGTCGAGGATCGCCTGCTTGAACTCGGGCGACGCGCTGCTCTCGACCGTGCACAGGAAGCGCGTGCCGAGCTGTACGGCCGAGCAGCCCATCGTGAGGAAGCGGTCGATGTCGTCGCGAGTATAGACACCTCCGGCGGCGATCACCGGGATGTCTCCGAGCCCCGAGCGCACGTACTCGAGGATGGGAGGCAGCAGGTTCTCGAGCCGGTTGGCCTCGTCGCCGATCTCCTCCGCGCGGAAGCCGAGGTGTCCGCCGGCGAGGGGCCCCTCGACCACGACAGCGTCGGCCAACCGAGTGGCCCCGCGGCGGCGCCACAGCTTGACGAGGACGCGCAGGGCCCGGACCGAGGAGACGATGGGGATAAGGGCGACGTCGGGTGCATCGGCCAGGATGAAGGGCAAGTCGGTGGGGAGGCCGGCTCCCGAGACGACTGCGTCCACACCCCCGGCGACCGCTCCGCGGACCGAGTCTTCGTACGTGGTCGCGGCGGCACACATGACGTTCACGGCTACATAGCCTCCGGCCGCCAGCTCCTTCGCGGCCTTGACTTCGTGCGCGGCGGCTTCGAAGGTCGTAAAGGGGCGGCCTTCCCTGAGGGTGAGAAGGTCTTCGAGAGCGGCCGACGAGACCGTGCCCACTCCGCCCAGACGTGCGACCTCTCCCGCCAGTGGCGCGAGCGAGACGCCTATACCCATGCCCCCCTGGACGATCGGGAGTGAGATGGTCTTACCCCGGATACGAAACGGAGTCACTCGAGTACCTCACGATGCGACCCCGCGGATGACAATCTACTGGGGCTTGTCCTTCGTGGCTTGGAGGTGCACATGCGCGCCCTCATCGTGGGTCAGCTTCGCGAGCCTGTCGCCGAGCTCCCCCTCGGGCGCCCGGACCTTGCCCAGTTGGGTCTTGCCTTCATCGACCGTCTGGCCGATGGTCACCGCGGGCTCCTCGACGAAAAGCAGCGTGAGGGTGATCCCACTCATGCCCTTGGGCCTGATATCGATCTGGACATCGTCGTACTTGCCGTAGAGCTTGTAATCGCGTACTGCCGAGACGACGCCGGAAACCGGGCTCACGATCGGCGTGCCCGGAGAGGCTCCGATGTCTACAGCCCCCGTCTTGGCCACGACCTGCCCGGTGCCTTGGAGGATGTAGTAGCGTACGCTGCTGTCGCGCGAGAAGATCTTCTTGAAGATGCTGGAGGGGAAGCCGGCGTTGACCTGCGAGCCCACCGGCTCGAACGGCTCGGCGCCTTCGTCGCTCAGGGAGTAGTAGGCGATGGCCGTCGCGTCGTCGGCCGAGACGGGCAAGACGAGGTTCGTCTCGCCAAGTCGAGCGAACACCGGGTGGAGGGTGCCCTGGCTGTCGATGGGGTCGGTGGGGCTGATGGTGTCGGTAACGAGCAGCTCGTCCGGCGAGACCGGGGCCGAGGCGCCGTTCGCCAACGCCATCACAGCGTATGCGCTCAGGGCAAGGGTGAAGAGGACGAGCAGGCCGATGAACCTGACCCTCCGCCGGCGCACTATTACCTGCCGCCGCCGTTGCTGGCGCGCGGCCTCCTTCTGGGGCTTTTGTGCTGGCATCGGGCCGTAGACTACCACGATACTGTCGGTATGGCTAGAAACAGCTTGGTGAGCGGCCGGGGTTCCGGCCACGCTATACTGACCGGGAGCCCGGACAGAGGAGGCACGGCGTGCAGGTGACCATTCCCAGGTGGGCACAGATGGTCGGCATCCCGCTGGCGGTCCTGCTCGTCCTCTATGCGGCGCGCGCCGTGCAGCACGCGCTCTTCGTCTTCCTCATGGCGACCTTGCTGTCTCTGCTTCTCAACCCCCTTGTCGCCGCCCTTCGTCGGCTGCGGGTGCCTCGGCCTGTGGGCGCCACTCTGGTCTATCTGTCCTTCGCCGCCATCCTGGTCGCGATAGTGATCGTCGCCTTTCCGCCCGTGTTGCGGCAAGGCAGGGAGCTGGTCGATCGGGCGCCGGAGTGGGCTACGACGGCCAACAGCCGGGCGGCGTCGCTCCAGACCTACCTGGACAAGCGCAACGTGGCCATCGACCTCCAGCAGCTGGGCGACAGAGCGGTGGAGTGGTTGCAAGGGCAAGGACTGAAGTCGGCGGGCACCCTCCTCAACGTGGGCGTAGGCATCTTGGGGGGACTGGCCACCACGTTCATGGTGCTGATCATCAGCTTCTACATGTTGATCGACGGGCGGCGGATCACCCGCTACATCGCCCGGATCTTGCCCGGCGACGACGCCGTGATGTCCGAGTATCTGGGAGGCATGCAGACCTCGTTCACGCGCTTCGTGAAGGGGCAATCACTCTTGGCACTTTCCGTAGGGCTCGCGGCAGGTCTTGGTGTCTGGATCCTGGGCTGGGACGTCGTCGGCATCTGGCCGGAAGGCTCCCGCTACGCTCTGTTGTTCGGGGTCTGGGCGGGCTTGACCGAGGTGATCCCATACGTAGGACCCTGGGTGGGGGCACTGCCGCCCGTGCTGCTGGCGCTGTTCCACTCGCCCGTGACCGCTCTGTGGGTCGCACTCATCTACTTCGTCGTGCAGCAACTCGAGGGGCATATCCTCGTGCCAAACATCATGGGCACGACGGTCGGCGTGCACCCTCTGATCGTCATCTTCACCCTGCTGGCGGGGGCGGAGGTTGGAGGCATCCTCGGGATGCTCGCCGTGCTGCCCCTGCTGGCCATGCTCAAGCACACGCTCGACTTCTACCATCTGCATCTGTCGCGGGCGCCCTGGATCGGCGACGACGGCGTGATCTCTGTGCCGGTCGACGTGCTCGACGTGCCGGTGGAGGGCCCGGCTCACACCGCGGCCATGCCCGCTCACACGGCTGCCCAGACCGCTGCGGACGGGTTCGCCATCGACGTCGCAGAGCCCGGCAGGCCGCCACGCGAGTAGGGGCGAGGATGCCTCTCCTTCATTTGTGGGGGGGAGGGAATGCTGGTAGAATCACCGGGCTTTGGAGGGGAGGCAGCACATAGCCGGCAGGCGCGATGAACTGGGCATGCGGGTCCGGCAGGGATTCGAGCCGCTCACGCGGACCCTCCAGCGGCTGCACGTCACGCCCAACCAGATCACCGTCGTCGGTGCGCTCGTCACGCTCGTCGCGGCATACCTCGTGGCCCGGGGCTCGTACACAGCAGGCGGCATAGTCTTTCTGCTCGGATGCTGCATGGACATGCTCGACGGGGCCCTCGCCCGGCTCGCCCAGATGGTCACCCCCTTCGGGGCGTTCTTCGACTCGACCTTGGACCGCGCCGTCGAAGGTGTGTTGCTCGCGGCGATCGCCTACCGCTTCGCTCTCGAGGGCCGAAGCGTGACGGTGGCCGTCGTGGCTCTCGCCCTGCTCGGGTCGCTGCTGGTCAGCTACACGAGGGCGCGCGCCGAAGCGCTGGGGCTCGAGTGCAAGGTCGGGGTCGCGAGCAGAGTCGAGCGGGTCATCCTGCTTTCGGCGGGCCTGATCTTCAGCTTCCTTCTTCCGTACGCCATCTACGTGCTTGCTGCGTTGACCCTCGTGACCGTGGTGCAGCGCGTCGTCCACACATACCGGCAGCTCCGGCTCGACTGAGCGGCTGTACACACCAAAGGGAGGCTTCTTTTGAGCGGTAAAGTCAGGGTCGCGATAATAGGCGTGGGCAACTGTGCCTCGTCGTTCATCCAGGGGGTGCACTACTACCGGAACGCGAAGCCCGACGAGTTCGTTCCCGGCCTCATGCACGTCGACCTGGGTGGTTACCACATCTCGGACATCGAGTTCACAGCCGCCTTCGAGGTCGACAAGACCAAGGTGGGCAAGGACCTGTCCCAGGCCATCTGGGGCGGGATGAACAACACGGTCAAGTTCACCGATGTGCCCGAGATGGGGGTCAAGGTCTACCGGGGCATGACTCACGACGGTCTCGGCAAGTACCTCTCACAGGTGATCGAGAAGGCGCCTGGGCCGACCGATGATGTCATCGGCATCCTGAAAGACACCAAGACGGACGTCGTGGTCAGCTACCTGCCGGTGGGCAGCGAGATGGCCACCAAGTGGTACGTGGAGCAGATCCTCGAAGCCGGGTGCGCCTTTGTCAATTGCGTCCCGGTCTTCATCGCCCGCGAACCCTACTGGCGTAAACGCTTCGAGGATCACGGGCTGCCGGTCATCGGGGACGACATCAAGTCCCAGGTGGGGGCCACCATAGTCCACCGCGTGCTGGCGCGTCTCATGCGCGAGCGCGGCGTCAAGCTCGAGCGGACCAGCCAGCTGAACGTGGGCGGCAACACCGACTTCCTCAACATGCTGGAGCGCGAGCGCCTGGAGAGTAAGAAGATCTCCAAGACCAACGCGGTCACGTCGCAGCTCGACTACGACCTGGGCGCCAAGAACGTGCACATCGGCCCCTCCGACTACGTCGAGTGGCTCGACGACCGCAAATGGGCGTACATCCGCTTGGAAGGGCGCACCTTCGGCGACGTGCCGTTGAACATCGAACTGAAGCTCGAGGTGGTCGATTCGCCCAACTCCGCCGGCATAGTCATCGACGCCGTGCGCTGCGCGAAGCTGGCCCTCGACCGGGGGATCTCCGGCGCGCTGTACGAGCCCGCTTCGTACTTCATGAAGTCGCCGCCCGCACAGTACAGCGACGCCGACGCCAGGGCCAAGACAGAGGCGTTCATCGCGGGCGGCAAGGCCAAGGCCGGTTCCGGCCAAGCATCCGCGCCCCCGCCGCCAAAAGTGAAAGCCTCGGCAGCCGGGGAGCCACCGGTAGACGAGTAGGAGTAGGCGCACCCTCACGCACCCGTTCAGCGGGCAGCGACTGTCGATCCCGGCTTCGGGGTACAGAGGCGCCCATGAGCGGGTGCGCGGACACAGGAGCGCGTATGGGCGCTGAGAGTCTGCTCGTTGCACTCGTCACGCCATTCGCGTGGCCGATTCCGAGCGCGGTCAACCAGCATGTGGCCGACTTGGCCCGCGAGCTTCTCGCCCGCGGGCATCGCCCGGTGGTCGTTTGCTCGTCGGACGATGCGCGCGAACTGCACCGGATGCGCCGGCTCACGCGGCGGGCCGACGGAAAGGTGAACGGCCTTCTCACTGCGTGGGATCCTGGGATCGAGCCCGATGTCCGCCTGTTGCCGCCGGTCGGCTGCGGCCCTCTGCGGACGGAAGACGGGATCCCAGTGGTGCCGTTGGGCCGCACGTTCCCCGTGTGGGTCAACCGCTCGGTGGCCTCGATCGGTCTACCCGTGGACGTGACGTCGCGTCTGGAGCGTTTGCTGACCGGCGTCGGCTTCGACCTCGTGCACGTTCACGAACCGGTCGCGCCTTCGCTCAGCTTCACCACCATCCGCGAGACGCGCAGCCCCGTGGTGGCCACGTTCCACCTGACCCCTGCGGGCCTCCTCGCATACGACGTCGGCCGGGGCATCCTGGGGCGCTTCTTCGGACGCCTCGATGGCCGGATCGCCACCTCCGAGCAGGCGGGGGAGGTCCTTTCCAGATCGTTCCCGGGCACGTACCACACCATCCCTGTGGGTACCCGGTTGGCCAGCGCCCCGTCGATCGACTCGGCCTTCCCGGCCGGGCCCCGGGCCCGCCGCGGGCTCTACGTGTATCGGGGCGACGACGTCCGCGGCTTCCGAGCGTTCGTCAGGGCCTTGGGCGCCTCCTTCGGCGAGGACCTGGAGCAGGTGACCGTCGCCGTGCACCGGCAGTCGGCCGAGAGGTGGGCTCCGCATCCGGCTCCCCGCAAGCTCCGTTCCCACCTGAGGTGGGTGGAATTCTCCGAGACAGATGAGTTGCAGCCCCTATACGATGAGGCCGACCTGGTCTTCCTTCCCTATCTCGGAGGCGAGTGGCTGGTGCCTGCTCTCTCCGAGGCCATAGTCGCCGGCCGGCCGGCGGTCGCGCCCGATCTGCCGGTGGTGCGTGACATCCTGAGGGGCGTACCCGGTGTGCGTCTGTTCGACCCTCGCCGGGAGCCTTCTCTGGCGACCTGCCTGCACGACCAAGCCGCCTGCCGCGCCCCTCAGGGTGACGGTGCCCTCTCCGATCCGGTGCGCCACACGTCGGGCGGGGCGGCTGAGGAGATCCTCGAGCTGTACGGCGAGGTCATGGCCCACACTTCGCGCCGCACGGGGACGACAGGCGTAGCTCACAGGGCGCCGACGAAGCGCCGGGTGTACCGCCTGCCCGCGGGGCGGCCGGACTGGATCTTCGCCGACCTGCACGTCCACACGAGCTACTCGAAAGACTGTGCCGTCCCCGTGGAGGCCGTCCTTTCGACCGCTCGGGAGGTGGGCCTGGGCGCCATCGCGATCGCGGACCACAACACCATCGACGGAGCCCTCGAAGCGGCGCGCATCAGCGACGGGGATCCGATCGTCATCGTCGCCGAAGAGATCATGACGCGGTCGGGAGAGGTGATCGGTCTGTTCCTCGAGGAATGTATCCCCAAGAAGCTGAGCTTCGAGGAGACCCTATCGCGCATCAAGGAGCAGGGCGGACTGGTCTACGTTCCGCACCCCTTCGACGGCCTGAGGCTCACGCCGTCTTACAAGGAGATGGTGGACAATCTGCACCGGATCGATGCCATCGAGACCTACAACACACGCAACTACCTGGACTCGTTCGACCTCAACGCCGAGCGCTTCGCCACCAAGTACAACCTTGCCGCCGGTGCGGGGAGCGACAGCCACGTGCTGCCCGGGCTGGGTACGGCCATGCTGCGCATGCCGCGTTTCGACGGCCCCGAGGAGTTCCTCGCCGGGCTGCGGGAGGCCGACATAGTGACTCGTCGGCGCAGGCTTCTCTATCTGCAGTCGCTGAAGCTGCTGCAGACGACGCTCGACCGCGTGCTCTCACCCTGACCACAGAGGCGTCTGCCTCGCCGACCACGGGGTACGGGGCGAAGGAGTGCGCAGGAATTTCCTCGCGCCCGGCCAATAGTAAGCTAGCAGGCTGCTGACCAGCGCCGTCCAGGGTGTTCTGGGGGCCAAGAATTCGATCTTCAGCGGCCTCCTGCCCTGCGGGAGCACCGCCGACGAGGAGACGCATGACGAGCGACCCCATCGAGCAGCCATCAGCCGAGCCACTCCCTCCGGAAGTGAGCGAGCTGTACCGAAAGCTGGAAGAGCGGGCCATCCAAGAGAGCAACGACCTCAACCGCCGGGTGGCCCAGTGTCATGCGTGCACCCGAGGTGACTTCTTGCCGACCGTGGGCTCCGGCCACCCCTTGGCCGACATCCTGCTGGTCAAGTACGGCCCCCGTTACCTCGAGGTGAGCGAGGGCGTGGCCTTCTTCGGCCGGTCGGGAGCGGCGGTGCTGAAGAGCGTCGAGCGCCTAGGGGTCGACCCGCTCCTGCTGTTCGGCACCAACATGGTCAAGTGTGCCGGGGTGGATCCCGCCGAGGGTGAGGTGAACTGCCCCGCCTTCTTCCAGGAGGAGCTGCTCATCACCCAGCCCAAGATCGTGGTCATCATGGGGCGCGACACGCTCGAAGCGTTCAATCGCACCGCCCCTGAGGGCGTGAAGGTCGTGGAGTGGCAGCCGGGAGTGATCCAGGAGC
Source organism: Actinomycetes bacterium (assembly GCA_021802965.1). Taxonomy (GTDB): domain Bacteria; phylum Actinomycetota; class Thermoleophilia; order RBG-16-64-13; family RBG-16-64-13; genus JAJZQZ01. The sequence goes on along the minus strand of JAJZQZ010000026.1, from coordinate 642 downwards.
TCACCCCGTTCTGTAAGGCTCTCGTCACACCCGACATCGACGCCTCCCTGGACGACGCCGACGCCAAACGCGCGTTCTGGACGGCGTTCCGCATGCTGGGCGAGTGGTTCCGAGACGAGCCACCGTACTAGCAGGCTGCTGAAGAGTGACGCTTTGCCGCCGGGGCGCGATGGACGAGTGCGAGACAAGGACGCAGGAAGCGCGCATAGCAGCGCTATTCGCGCGACCGAGAACGCCGTATCGCGCCGTCCAGTGCGTTCTGGGGGCCAAGGCTTCGATCTTCAGCAGCCTCCTAGGAGTTCGTTGGAGGCTGGTGGGGATGAAGTCGGCCCCTGAGCCCGGCCGCGCCGGCGGGGGGAGGATGACGTTCGCTCTCATCGCCGCGGCTGCGCTCGCTGTGGTCGGGGTGCAGATCGTGGTGGCTGCGCTGCCCGCGACGCCGGATCGTAGGGCCGACGGCGTCATCGGGTTCGCCCTGGGTCTGGCACCCATGGCCTGGCTGCTCTGGACGATCTGCTCGCGACCTCTGGGCTTCAAGGTCGTGGCTCTCATGCTGGGAGCGAGTGTGGTGGTCGTCCTCATCCTGGCGCGCGCGGGACACCTCACCTGGGCCGCCCCGTTCCAGGTCGCGGCCGCAGAGCC
>JAJZQZ010000254.1 GCA_021802965.1 Actinomycetes bacterium | reverse complement strand
GAGGACGCCTTTGTCCAGCATCAGGGTGTCCTCCAGGCCCGTCCGCGCATTCCCTCCCATGGCCAGGCCGATGGAGGTCATGCTGAGATTGGCCTTGCCCACGCCGATCACCTGCCAGTTGGTCTTCGGCGGCAGATGGCCGACCAGATACGTGAGCAGGGCGGGATCGCCCGGCATCCCGCCCCTGACTCCCATGACGAACGACACCTGCAGCGGCTCAGCCAGGAGCCCTTCGTGCAGCAGGGCCAGACCCATATCGAGGTGGCCCGTGTCGTAGATCTCGAGCTCGGGTTTCACGCCGAGCTCCATCATCCGCGCCGCCAGCTGCCGCATCTGGGTGGGCGGGTTACGGAACTCCCCCACACCGAACGTCATGCTGCACGGGTTGAGGGTGGCCATCGCCGGCCGCGCCTCGACGATCTTCATGCGCTCCTCGTAGGGCACCTCCAGCCCGGCTCCGGTGGAGAGCTGGATGATGACCTGGGGACACGCCTCGCGGACCGCTTCGACCACGCGCCGCGCGACGTCCAGGTCCGCGGTCGGCTTTCCCTGCGCGTCCCGCAGGTGCAGGTGCACGATGGCCGCTCCCGCCGCGTAGGCCCCCTGGGCGCTCGCCGCGATCTCCTCGGGAGAGGTCGGCAGGGCCGGGTTGTCGGCCTTCATCGCGATCGGGCCGGTGAGCGCGGCCGTGACGATCACTGTGCTCATACCGTCACTCCGAAGGGGTACCTGAGGTCCACCAATCGTGTCTTGCCCATGTGCGTCTCGCTCCTTCCGTCCATGCGGGGACTTCGTCGTCGAGCGGTCAGTCGTCGTGATGCCGGTCGTCGTGTCGGTGCGCCGCCCCGCGGGCGAGCAGCTCGGTCAGGTACGTAAGCAGGTGCTCCCGGGAAGCCGCCGCCGCCTCGGGGCTCCAGCGCTGGAACCCGGTCCCGGTCTTGAAGCCAAGGTCCCCTGCAGCTACCCGCCCGCGAAGCAGCGGGGAAGGCTCGGGCGACGCCTCCAGGTGAGGCAGGATGTAGTCGTGGATGGCCAAGGTCAGGTCCAAGCCCACCATGTCCGCGTTCTCCATAGGCCCGAGGACGGGCAGGCGCATCCCGAAGCCGAACCGGACGCACTCGTCGACCGTCGCGGCGTCGGCGATGCCGCGCTCGACGATCGAGATGGCCTCGCGCCAGAGCGCGTGCTGGAGACGGTTGGCGACGAATCCGGGTACATCTTTCTCCACCCGTACCGGGTGCTTGCCCGCCTTCTGCAGCAGGGCGATCGTGGAATCCATCACCGCGACCTCGGTGTCCGCCGCCCGCACCACCTCGACCAGCGGTATCAGGTACGGGGGGTTCCAGAAGTGGGTGCCGAGGATGCGTCCGCGGCGCCGGGAGCGCGAGGCTATCTCGGTGATGCTGATGACCGAGGTGTTCGTGGCGAGGATGGTATCCGGCGGGCAACAGCCATCGAGGCGGCGGAACACCTCCTGCTTCAATGCCACGTCTTCGAACACGCACTCAACCACGAAGTCGGCCTCGGCCGCGGTCTCCAGTTCCGTCGTGGTGTCGATGCGCGCGACCGCGGCATCCACCCCATCCGCCGGGCCAAGGCCGTGTTCCTCGAGGAACTCCAGGTTGCGCCGAAGCGCTCCCAGAGCCGGCTCGAGAGCCTCCGGCCGCACGTCCTGCAGCGTCACGCGCCAGCCCCCGGCCGCGAAGACCTGGGCGATGCCGCTGCCCATCAAACCGGCGCCGATGACCGCTATGCGCTCCATCCGGGTGTCTTATCCCGCCGAGCTGCCGCCGTCGATGTACAGGATCTGACCGGTGACGAACTCCGCCGCGTCGGAGGCCAGATACACCACGGCCCCGATGAAGTCCCTCGGCTCGGCCGCGTGGCCCCACGGGATGCGGCTCATGAACACCTTGTGTGACTCGGGGTCGCTCAGCACCGGCTCGGTCAGCGGAGTCCAGAAGATACAGGGGGCGATGGAGTGATGGACGACACCGTCAGCAGGGGCTTGCCGTTCGCCGTGCAGTAGAGGGGGAACCGAGCCCCGATCTCGGAGACGACACCAACATACGACGCGCGGCTCCGCGGTGTCAAGGGGCGCTCTGGTCGCCGAGGGGACCTCCCTTGCATCGGCCTCGATCCAGCCAACGCACGGGGAACGGCCGAAGGTCTGCGCAGCCCTCCGGCCCCAGCCTCCCGGCTACGCTCGGTTTCCGGCGCCCGTGGTGAACTCCACCATGCCCAGGTCGACGATCGTGGCCCCGCCGTCGACCGGCAGCGCCACGCCGGTTATGAACGAGGCATCGTCCGAAGCGAGGAACTCGATCGCACTGGCGATCTCGGAGGGATCCGCCGCACGCCGCAAGGGGTAGTTGCACGTACCCCAGCGCACGGCTTCCTCGAGGTCCAACCCGTGCATGCCCCCCAGCGTCGCCAGGGTGCGATCGCCCATCTCCGTGCGGGTCCAGGCAGGACAGACGGCGTTGACGCGGATGCCCTCCGGGCCGTAGTCCACGGCCAGGGACCGTGTCAGCCCGATGAGGGCGTGCTTGCTCGTGACGTATGCGGTGAACTGGGGCGGACTGAACAGCGAGGCAACCGACCCGAGCACGACGATGGCTCCGCCTCCCCGCTGGCGCATGGCGGGAATGGCCGCCCGGGCCGACAGCAGCACGCCATCGAGGTTGATCCGAAGGACCTCGCTCCAATGATCCAGGTCGACGTCGGTGGCCGAGCCGAAGGTCTCGGTGCCCGCGTTGGCTACCAGGATGTCGAGTCCTCCGTACTCCGCCACCGCCGCGTCCACGACCTTCTGGCAATGCGACTCGTCGCCGATATCCCCGGCCACGGCGAGGCCCGCGACATCGCGGGCGACCCGCTCGATCATATCCGCCCGCCGGCCGGTCACCACCACCTTCGCCCCTGAGGCGGCGAACCGGCGTGCCGTCGCGGCTCCGATGCCACTGCCCCCGCCGGTGATGACGGCGACTTTCCCCTGCAACCGTTGTCCCATGATCGATCCCCCCTGATAGCGCAGTCGAGACCGCCGGCCCTAGACGGCCCCGAAGTCCTTGACCGCCTGGATCATCGCCCGCACGTTCTCGTCCTTGGCATCGTCGATGACGCCGCCCGCGTCGAGTATGAACCCGCCCCCCGGTCCCACGCTCTCGATCAGATCGCGGCAGTACGCCGTCACCTCGTCGGCGGTCCCAAGGTTGAGCAGCGACGAGGGCACGTTGCCCTGGATGCACGCCACCCCGCCCAGGACCTCCTTGGCCCGGCGCATGTCGGTGCGATCGAACTGCCACACGGTGCGTCCGACGGGCACGTCGCGGATGACCTCCAAGCGCGACCCATAGGAGCCTTCGGCAAAAAGGTAGGGCACGAACCCGTCCGCGACCAGACCCAGGATCACTCTACGCAGGCTGGGCCAGTAGAAGGTCTTGAACTGCTCGTCGCTCATGAAGCCGTCGGCGCCCTTGTGCAGGGGCATGAAGACGAGCGGCGGGCTTTGCGGAGTGGCGCGCCTGGTCACCCATTTGACCGCGATGTTCGCCACCCGGTCGCAGGCCTCGAGCAGCATGTCCGGCTGCCGGAACATGTCCATCATGACGCCGCGCGTGCCGCGAAGGGTGTCGCCGATGATATCGAAGGGGGCCTTCGACATCGCCCCCGTCGTGCCCGGGAAGCCCTCGGCCAGCAATCGGCCGATGAGCGGGAACATGGTGCCTCCCCACGCCCCGCACTCCCGCCCGGCCGCAGTGAGCTTTTCCAGGGTCGCCTGCACCTCCGGGCTGGCCCAGCGCATCCAATAGCCCGGGGCGGTGACGATCTCCAGCATGTCCATCGGCGAGACCAGTCCGGCGAAGCCCGCCAGTCCTCCCGCCACGCGAGGCATGTAGACGTGCAGCAGGAAGTCGGTGGGATCGTCGATCAGCAGCTCGTATTCGTCCTCGCGCATGTACTCCTGCTCGTTGTACTGGAACACAGAGTCCTTGGGCACGCCGTGTCCCGGCCAGTTCAGGATGTTGACGTCGAGGATGTCGTAGGCCCGGCCCGGGATGGCCGCGAAGAGCGCGGTCGTCTGGGCGTCGGGCTGCAGCTCGTGGTGGAAGCTCAACCAGGCGCCGGCAGCCTTTTCGTAGTCGT
>JAJZQZ010000253.1 GCA_021802965.1 Actinomycetes bacterium | reverse complement strand
GCGGGATACGTTTCCACTCAGGGGGTGTCGGTCGACGACACGGATTGCATGGCGGTCTCCTATCCCGGATTCGCTGCTACCATGGAGGCGTTGACCGAAGGCGGGAGTTCGGCGTGATCGTGACCATCGATGGGCCGGCGGGATCGGGCAAGAGCACCATCGCCCAAGAGGTCGCCCGCTGCCTCGGCATCACCTATCTGGACACGGGGGCTATGTACCGGGCGGTCACGTTGCTGGCGCTCGAGCGCGGCTGCTCGTTGCAGGACGAAGACGAGGTGGGGGAGGTGGCGCTGGAGATGGACCTGCGGTTCGAGGCCGCCGAGGACTCGCCGTCCCGGGTCTTCGTGGGTGCTCGCGACATCACCGAAGCGATCCGCACCCCCAGCGTCTCCCAGAAGGTGTCCCTGGTCGCCGCCCACCCGACGGTGCGTCATGTGCTGACCGCGCGGCAGAGGGCCCTGGCCGAGCAGGGCGACATGGTCCTAGAAGGCCGGGACACGGGGACCGTGGTGTGCCCCCGAGCCGATCTCAAGGTGTTCCTGACCGCATCGCCCATGGAGCGCGCGCGCCGCCGCAAGATGCAGCTCGAAGCCCAGGGCGTAGAGGTTTCACTGCGCACCCTCGAGCGAGAGCTGCTCCTACGTGACACGCACGACTCGTCGCGGGCGACCGCGCCGTTGCGCAAGGCAAAGGACGCCCTCGAGGTTGACACCACGTCTCTGACCATCGCCGAGGTCGTCGAGCGCATCTGCACCCGGGCCCGCGCGCTCGGCGTCAGCGGTACGGAAGGAGCCGGCCCATGCTGAGTGGTCCGGGCGCTACTCCCGCGTATCGGCTGGCCTGGGCGATCATCCACCCCCTTTTTCGGCTTCTGTACCGCATGCGCGTGATCGGGCTGCACAACGTCCCGCGAGAGGGCCCGATCGTGCTGGCTTCCAACCATGTGTCGAACATCGACCCGGTGTTCGTGGGCGCGGCGTGCAACCGGCAGGTCCACTTCATGGCCAAGGTGGAGCTCTGGAGCTTCAGGCCCCTGGGGTGGCTGGTGCAGGCTCTCGGGGCCTTTCCCGTCAGGCGGGGGGAGGCCGACCGGGAAGCGATCCGCACGGCGCTCGAGCTGCTCGACGAGGCTGCGGTCGTGGGCATCTTCCCCGAGGGTCGTCGCCAGATGGCGGGGAAACTCGGTGAGCCTCAGCCGGGCGTGGCCCTCCTATCCATGCGCGCGGGCGTGACCACCATCCCGGTTCTGCTTCGCGGGACCGACAGGATCCTACGGCGCAAGCGCCTCGGCTTTCCCCGGGTGACGGTGAGGTTCGGCCCGCCCGTACCGGCGGAGGCAGAACCAGGCACGGGCGTTTCGGGGACAGTGGCGGAAGCCCGTGGGGACGGCGGCCGCTCCCGAGCCGAGCGTCATCGCGAGTTCAGCGGCCGTCTCATGGCGGCACTGCAGGCCCTGCTCGACGAGGCCGAGCGAGAAGAGGCCATGGGCGGGGCGGGGCGGGCCGCATGACATCGATCCAGATACGTATCGCCGATTCCGCCGGCTTCTGTTGGGGGGTAGAGCGCGCTCTGCGCCTGGCCCGCGACGCGGCGGCCGGAGCCGAAGGCCCCATCCACACCCTCGGACCGCTCATCCACAATCCGGCCGTCATCGCTCAACTGAGCGAGCAGGGCATCGACGTGCTCGAGGAGCTGGGCGACAAGGCGACCGGGACGGCCATAATCCGCTCGCACGGGGTTCCCAACGACGTGCTGCAGGGGCTGATGGCGCGCGACCTCACTCTGGTCGACGCCACGTGTTCGTTCGTCAAGGCCGCCCAGGAGAAAGCCGCCCGCCTGCGCGAAGAAGGCTACCTCGTGGTGATCCTGGGCGAGCCCACCCACCCCGAGGTGTTGGGCATCCGGTCGTACGCCGGACCCGACTCGCTCGTCGTGGAGGGACCGAGCGACCTGCCCTCCCGCCTACCCAAGCGGAAGGTGGGCGTGGTGGTGCAGACCACTCAATCCCACGAGCGCCTGATCGCCCTGGTGACCGATCTTCTGCCTCGCGTGCGCGAGCTTCGGATCCACAACACCATCTGCAACGCCACCGAACGGCGGCAGGCGGCGGCGCTGGCCATGGCCGACACCGTCGACCTGGTCGTCGTCGTCGGGGGGAGGAACTCGGGCAACACCACCCGGCTCGCCGAGATCTGCTCGGCGGTCCAACCCCGCACGTACCACGTGGAGAGCGCCGACGAAGTCGACCCGGCCTGGCTCGAGGGTGTCCACATGGTCGGGGTGACCGCCGGGGCCTCGACTCCACCCGAGCAGATCCAGGCCGTCGTCGCGCGGCTGAAGGAGTACGCAGAATGAACGGTCTCCTCCCGCGAGTAGCGGTGGTCGGCTATCCCAACGTCGGCAAGTCGACCCTCTTCAACCGGTTGACGGGCACTCGGGAGGCGGTCGTGGCCCCTGAGGCGGGCGTCACCCGCGACCGCAAGGAAGGGGAGGCGGAGTGGGTGGGGCGCCGCTTCGTCCTCGTCGACACGGGCGGGATCGACCTCCAGGCGTCGCTCCCGCTTTCTGACCAGGTCCGCGCTCAGGCTCGGCAAGCGATCAGTGAGGCGGCCGGGGTGGTGTTCGTGGTCGACGCGAAGCAGGGGGTGGGCCCTCAGGAACACGAGATCGCCGACATTCTGCGGCGCAGTCAGGTGCCCGTGATACTCGCGGTCAACAAGATAGACGCCGGCGGGGCCGCCGATCGTCTGGGCGACTTCTGGGAGCTTGGTCTGGGAGAGCCCATCGGGGTCTCGGCGGAGCATGGTCTGGGCACCGGCGACCTGCTGGACGCGGTCGTGCACGTGTTGCCCGAGCAGGACGAATTCGAAAGCGAAGAGCGGGTCGTCAACATCGCCATCGTGGGCCGCCCGAACGTCGGCAAGAGCTCGCTTGTCAACGCGTTGCTGGGAGACTACCGCGTCATCGTGTCGCCCATCCCCGGGACGACGAGGGACGCCATCGATACTCGCCTGGAGTACCAAGGCCATGCCTTGAACCTGGTCGACACGGCCGGTCTGCGGCGGCGAGGCAAGCGGACTTCCAACGACGTCGAGTACTACAGCTCGCTGCGCACGGTGAAGGCCCTCGAGCGCAGCGACGTGGCCTTCGTGGTGGTCGACGCTTCCGAGGGGCTCGTCGACCTCGACCTGCAGGTGGCCTACGAGGCACAGCGCGCCCGCTGCGCCACCGCCATCCTGTTCAACAAGTGGGACATCTCCACCCTGGATCTGGACTTCGCCGTCGACAGGATCGGGCGAAAGGTGCAGATGCGCCCTCCTTGGCTGACGGTGTCGGCGGTATCAGGACGGAACCTGGGCTCGATATTCCCGATGGCCCTCGACCTGTACTCGCGCTACAGCGGCAGGATCACGACCGCCGACCTGAACAAATGGGTGGAGGAGATCAAGGCTCGGCGCGACGCCCCGCAACGCTCGGGCAAGAGCCTCAAACTATTCTACGTGGTCCAGTACGACGATTCGCCTCCCCGATTCAAGGTCATGGTGAACTCGCGCGCCCTCATCGACCGCAGCTACGCGTATTTCTTCGAGAACCGGCTGCGTGAGGCGTACGGGCTTGAAGGGATCCCTCTGGTCATCGACTTTGTCGGTAAAGAAGAGCGCTACGGATGAACGACGCCGTCGTCTTCGTGGCGCTCGTCGTCGGCGCGTACCTGTTCGGCTCACTCTCCCCGAGCGTGTTCCTCGGCCGACTCGTGAAGGGTGTCGACGTGCGGGAGCACGGCAGCGGGAACGCGGGGACCACGAACGCCTTTCGCGTGCTGGGCAAGCCACTGGGGGTCATGGTCCTCATCGGAGACCTGCTGAAGGGGTTCCTGCCCGCGCTGCTCGCCACCCACGTGGCCGGTCCTGTGACGGTCGTCTTTGTGGCCATCGCGGCGATCATCGGCCATAACTGGTCGGTCTTTCTCCGGGGCAAGGGGGGCAAAGGGGTGGCCACCGCGGCGGGGACCATCCTGGCAATGATGCCTTTGATCGTGGCCGCCCTGACGGCCACGTTCCTGGTCGTCCTCGCGGCGACGTCCACCGTCTCTTTGGGCTCCTTGACGGCCGCGCTGCTGTTTCCCATTCTGACCGTGGCGACCGGGCGTCCGCTGCCCTACATGGTC
>JAJZQZ010000025.1 GCA_021802965.1 Actinomycetes bacterium | reverse complement strand
GACCCTTCGGTGGAGTGCACGGTCTTCTACAACAACATGACGAGCTATGGCAAGGGCTTCGAGGAGTTCTACCAGAAGGCCGCTTCCCTGGGCGTGCGGTACATGGTCGGGCGCCCCTTCGACGTGACCGAGGATCCCGAGACCGGCAACATCACCCTCCGCTACGAGGACATCTTCGCGGGCACGATCGTCGAGGAGGAGTTCGACCTGGTGGTCCTGTCCAGCGGGCTCGAGCCCAACGACCGTAACGCCCGGGTGGCCAAGGCCCTGAAGATCGAGCTCGCGGAGAACGGCTTCTTCCGAGAGACCGATCCCCTCTTCGCCCCCCTGGAGACGGCGGTGCCCGGCATCTACCTCTGTGGCGGAGCGACCGGCCCCATCGACATCTCCGAGTCTGTGGTCCAGTCTACGGCGGCCGGCATGAAGGCCGTGAAGGCCAGGTGAGCGGCATGAGCGACGAGACCAAGACTGAGGGGACCGTGTCCGAAGCCCCGGCAGCCTCCGCCCCCGCGAAAGCGGGAGACGACGAGCTGCGCGTGGGCGTCTTCGTCTGCGACTGCGGCACCAACATAGCCGCCACCGTGGACTGTCCCAGCGTTACCGAGTACGCCGCGGGCCTGGGCGACGTGGTCTTCGCCGAAGAGGGCAAGTGGATCTGCTCGGTCGACTACCTCAACCGCATCCAGGAGGCGGTCAAGGAGCAGAACCTCAACCGGGCGGTGGTGGCCTGCTGCACGCCGCGCACCCACGAGAAGCTCTTCAAGAACACCGTGCACGCGGCGGGGATGAACCCCTACCAGCTGGAGTTCGTGAGCATCCGTGAGCAGTGCTCGTGGGTGCACAAGAAGGACAAAGAGGTGGCCACGGCCAAGGCCAAGGACCTGGTGAAGATGGGCGTGGCCAAGGCCCGGCTCCTGGAAGAAGGCGACGAGATCCGCCTGCCGGTCAAGACCGACTGCCTCATCATCGGCGGCGGGGCGGCCGGCATGACCGCCGCCCTCGCGGCCGCCGACCAGGGCTTCATGGTGCACCTGGTGGAGAAGAGCCCCCAGCTCGGCGGGCTCCTGACCCAGGTAGACACCATCGCCCCCGAGGGCGCCAAGGCCGACGTCTTCGTGGCGCACCTGGTCGACTCGGTGGTCGGCCGGGACAATATCGAGGTGCTGACCAACACCCAGGTCTCGGCTCTCGAGGGCTACATCGGCAACTACAAGGTGACCGTAGACCGCATGGGCCAGACGGCCGCCTTCGACGCCAGCACCATCATCGTGGCCACGGGCATGCGCGAACTCGACGCCACCGGCCATTACGGGTACGGCTCCGGTCCCGACGTGCTCACCCAGCTGGAGCTCGAAGGCCGGCTCAAGACCGGCGAGCCTCTGGGGGCCAAGAACGTCGTCATCGTGCAGTGCGTGCGCTCGCGGAACGGCGAGCGGGGCTGCTGCCACATCGGCTGCACCGTGGCCCTCAAGAACGCGCTCGAGATCAAGCACCGCGATCCCGAGGCCAACGTGTACCTGCTCTACAAAGACCTGATCACGGTCAAGGACGAGTACGCGCATATGAAGGAGGCGCTGGCCGAGGGCATCACCACGGTGCGCTTCTCCGACGCCCGCCTGCCCGAGTTCGTCCGGGGCGCCGACGGCGCCGCGGAAGTGAAGGTCTTCGACGTCCTCCTCGGCCAGGAGCTGACCCTCCCCGCCGACATGGTCGTGCTCTCCGTGGGCTTCGAAGGCGACGAGACGGTGACGGGCCTCCGCGGTCTCCTCAAGGTCTCCGCCAGCGACGACGGTTTCTTCACCGAGTCGCACATCAAGCTCGGGCCACTGGACTTCGCCTCCACCGGCGTCTACCTGGCCGGCTCGGCGCGCTCGCCTAAGCCCCTCAAGGACGTGCGCGAGGAGGCTCTGGGCGCCGCGATGCGGGCCAGCATCCCCATGGCTAAGGGCTTCGTCGAGGCCGAGGGCATCGTGGCCAAGGTCGACCTGACCGAGTGCTCCTCATGCGCCAAGTGCTGGAAGGAGTGCCCCTTCGGCGCCATCGAGGAGGTCGACAAGAAGCCGCACATCATCGAGGCCCTCTGCAAGGGCTGCGGGCTCTGCGCGGCCGACTGCCCCAAGGAGTGCATCCAGATCGTCCACTACAGCGACGATCAGATCGCCGCTCAGATCGCCGCCGCCCTCGAGGAAGACCCGGGCGACAAGATCATCGCCTTCGTCTGTCACTGGTGCGCCCTCGGCGCTGTCGACATCGCTGGGGTGGGCCGGGCGGAGTACCCGCCGAACGCCCGCATCGTGCGCGTCATGTGCTCGGCCCGGGTGGCCCAGAAGTACGTGATCGACTGCTTCGACCGAGGCGCCGGCGGCGTGCTGGTCGCGGGTTGCGAGTTCCCCACCTGCCACTACATCACCGGCAACTACAAGTGCTCCGATCGCCTGGTCAAGCTGCGCAAGAAGATGGAGCGCAAGGGTTACGACACCAGCAAGCTGTGGGAAGTATGGCTGTCGGCTTCCATGGGACCGAAGTGGGTGGCGACCATGAAAGAGATGACCGAGGCGCTGGGCATGGTCCCGGCGTGCAAGGGGTGATGGCGGTGACGACCGGCAACGGCACCTCTGGAACCGCCCTCGCGACCCCGGAACGGGTGGCGCAGGCCAAGCAGCCCATCATCTCGTGCGAGCAGTGCGGCATGTGCAGCTCGGCCTGCCCGATCACCGGGGTGGAGGGCTTCAACATCCGTCGGCTCGAGCGGGCGGTACAGCTGGGCGTCATCGGCGAGTTGCTCGCCTCGCGCATCCCCTGGCTATGCACCACGTGCGGCCGCTGCGAAGCCGCCTGCCCGAACGGCTACAAGGTCATGACCACGACGCGGACCTTGCGGGCCATGATGGACCCGGAGCTGGTTCCCGCGGTCGCCCCCTGCCGCAAGGCCTGTCCCGCGGGCATGGACGCTCCCCGGTACATCCGCCTGATCGCCGAGGAGAAGTTCGACGCTGCTTATGCCGTCATCCGCGAGACCGCTCCCCTGCCGGGTGTCCTCGGCCGGGTCTGCGCCCACCCCTGCGAGGAGCAGTGCAAGCGGGGGGCCGTGAACGAACCCATCTCCATCTGCACGCTCAAGCGCTTCGCCGCCGACCAGGCCCAGGGCGCCTTCCCCCCGGTCTCGGCCGGCGTCGACACCGGCAAGAAGGTCGCGGTCGTCGGTTCCGGTCCGGCGGGCCTGACCGCCGCGTTCTACCTGCGCAAGAAGGGACACGCCGTCACGATGCTCGAGGCGCGCGAGGAGGCCGGCGGCATGCTGCGCTACGGCATCCCCGCCTACCGCCTGCCCCAGGAGGTGCTCGACAAGGAGATCGGCGACATCCTGAGGATGGGGGTCGACTTCCGCAGTGGCACCAGCCTCGGTGACGACACGACGCTCGACCGACTGCACGCCGAACACGACGCGGTGCTGCTCGCCGTGGGCGCCCAGGTCAGCCGCAAGGTCAAGCTCGAAGGCGCCGACCATCCCGACGTCCTCTGGGGCGTGGAGTATCTGGCCGACGTCCGCGCGGGTCGCGACGTGGTGCTCAAGGATCGGGTCGTCGTCGTGGGTGGCGGCAACGTGGCGGTCGATGTGGCGCTTTCGGCGCTGCGCACCGGCGCGAAGAGCGTCAGCATGGTCAGCCTCGAGAGCCGCGACGAGATGCCGGCCTACACGTGGGAGATCGAGGAAGCCCTCGAAGAAGGCGTGCAGCTCGTGCCCTCCTGGGGTCCGGGGAAGATCGTGATCGAGGGCGGCCGGGTCGCCGGGCTGGAGCTCGTGCAGTGCACCTCGGTGTTCGACGACTCCGGGGCGTTCTGCCCCATGTTCGGCGACGAGCAGCGCATGCTGGAGGCCGACCAGGTCATCCTCGCCATCGGTCAAGCGACCGACCTGTCGTTCCTCGACCCCAAGGGCCCTGTGCAGACGATGGGCGGCATGATGGACGTAGACCTGGCCACTCAGGCCACCGCTCTCGCCGGCGTCTTCGCCGCCGGCGACGCCGCCGTCAAGGGCCCGGGCACGCCGGGCACCATCATCAACGCCATCGCGGCCGGCCGCCGCGCGGCGGCCGCCATCGACGCCTACCTGGGCGGCGAAGGCGATATCACCGAACAGCTGTACGCCGGCAACGGCGCGGTCGCCTACACGGGCGAGCGGGTCCCGGGCTTTGCCGAGCTGGGTCGCGCCGTGCCGAGCACGGTCCCGTTCGAGGACCGTCAAGGGAGTTTCTGCGAGGTCTCCTGCGGCCTCGACGTCGAAGCGGCCGTCCAGGAGGCGCGTCGCTGCCTGAACTGCGATCTCGAGATCGCGATGGCCATCAACGGTGGTCCGAGCGGGGTGTTGGGAATGAGGGAGGAGGTGGACGGGTCCGCTTGAGGGTAGGTTCGTTCGCACGACCGAGTGTAGTCGGGAGGAAAGAGGTAATCGCACCATGACCAGAACGATCTTCGATTGGGACTACTCACAGTACCCGGGGGCCAAGAAGTACCCCCACGTCTTCTCGCCGATCCAGATCGGGGATCTCATCGTCCCCAACCGGATCAAGTACGCGGCGACCGAAGACAACCTGAACAGCCACGACGGCTACGTCACCGATGAGGACGTGGCCTACATCCGCGCCCGCGCCAAGGGCGTGGCGGGCGGCATCTGCACCATGCAGGGCGTCTACATGGACGAGCGCCGCTACGGCCAGGGCTACGTGGGCCAAGCGGCCGCCTGGGACGACAAGTTCGTGCCCGGCCTGAAGCGGCTCGCCGACGCCATCCACGAAGAGCGCGCGGTGGCAAATTACCAGCTCATGCACTGCGGCCGCGTAGGCGGCGTCGAGACCCCGTTCTGCGAAGGCCCCTCGGCGATGCCGCAGCGGCTGCGCCTGTTCAAGCCCGTATATGAGATGAGCACCGAAGAGGTGGAGATCTCGATCCAGCAGCACATCGACGCCGCCCGCCGGGGCATCGAGGCCGGCTTCGACATGATGGAGATCTCGGGCATCGTCGGCTACCTGATCTCGAACTTCCTCTCCGCCTACACCAACCGGCGCACCGACCGGTTCGGCGGCGACGTGTACGGCCGCTGCACGTTCATGACCGACATCATCAAGGGCGTACGTAAGGAGATCGGCCCGGACATCCCGCTGATCATCCGCATCTGCGCCTGGGAACAGCTTGACGACGTGGGCGGCAACACGCAGGAAGAGTCCATGATCGTCTACCAGGAAGCCGAGAAGGCGGGCGTCGACTCGATAAGCGTGACCGTGGGCTGGCAGGAATCGATCGTACCGGTCATCAGCCGCGACATCGACTTCGGCTCCTGGCTCTACCAGGCCGAGCGGGCCAAGCAGCACATCAACATCCCGGTCTCCATGGCCTATCGCCTGTTCCACGCCGACATGGCCGACAAGGCCATCGCCGACGGCAAGATCGACTACTGGGAGAACTGCCGTCCCCAGATCGCCGATCCCTTGATGCCGCTAAAGTACCTCGAAGGCCGTGAGGAAGACATCCGCTGGTGCGTGGCCTGCAACGTGTGCCTCGCCCGCCTCTTCCGCGATGCGCCCATGACCTGCTACATCAACCCGCTCTGCGCGCACGAACACGATCCCGACTACTACCCGCAGGCGGCCAAGACCAAGAAGACGGTCTGGGTCGTGGGCGGGGGCCCGGCCGGGCTCGAGTGCGCCTCCATCGCCTCCGAGCGGGGTCATGAAGTGCACGTCTTCGAAAAGCGCGACAAGCTGGGCGGCACCATCATCGACGCCGGCCTCGCGCCCTACAACGACGACGAGCTCTACCGCTTCATCGAGTTCAACAAGGCCCAGTGCGACAAGCACGGCGTGGAGTTCCACCTGGGCGAGGAAGTCACCGCCGAGATGATCGAGGACGAGCTGCCCGACACCGTCGTGCTGGCCACCGGCTCGACCGTGCGCAAGCCCACCTTCTTCGGCGGCGACCGCGACAACGTGATCACCCTGAGCGACGCCCTCTACGAGACCAAGCCCGTCGGCGACAACGTGGTGATCTGGGGCAATAAGAAGCCCGCCATCGGCACGGCCCTGGCCTTGGCCAAGCGGGGCAAGAAGGTCACCCTGGTCGGCACGGAGCGCACCGTGGGCAAGGACATCAACCCGTCCTTCCGCTGGCGCTACAACATCTTCCTGCGGCAGAACGGCGTGGTCAGCTACAACGACTGCGACGTCGAGCAGGTCATGGACGGCCAGGCCATCCTGGTCACGTACGACGGCCACCGCGTCCCCGTCAAGTGCGACACCGTCGTCTTGGGCGAGCGCGACCCGAACCCGGCACTCGAGCAGGCCGTTCAGGACAACTCCATCGAGCTGTACCAGATCGGCGACGCCGTTGTGCCTCGGGGTCTCTCCGGCGCCACCCACGACGGATACAAGACCGGCCTGCGCATCTGACGGTCGGATAGATTAGGAAGGAGACACCAGTGGCAGAGGTGCAGGCAACGCCCCAGGGCGTGAAGCAACCCAAGCCGTTCGACGCTGAACAGGAGATCGCCAAGCTCTGGGCCAAGTGCCAGGGGGCCCAGGACGAGATCCGGCGCGCGTTCTACTCCAGCCGCGCGGCCGCCATCGCGGCCGCCGGCGACGACGCCGATGCGAACGCCATCGCGCTCAACGCGTGGCAGTTCCGCGGCCATGACATCGCCAAGAGCTATTTCCCGCGCATCAACCTGACCAAGGGCAGCCTGGCCGAGCAGGTAGGCCAGCTCCTGGTCGGGAGCTGGCGCAGCCAAGGTGCGGTGGTCAAGCTGGTGAAGAGCGAGAATCCCGACGAGGTCTTCGTCGAGTGGACCCGCTGCCCGTGGCCCACGGCCGCCAAGAACTATGGCGCGCCCATGGCCGAAGACGTGGCCGGCTGCGATCTCATGCTACAGACCGCGGTCGCCGATGTGGCGCTTTTCATCGGCCGAAAGATCAACATCGAGACCACCAAGGCCATCCCGCGCGGCGAAGGCAAGTGCGTGCGGCGCATCTGGCTGGAGAAGTAGCCGCGACACTAGAGCGCGACGGAAAGGAAGACTGTGGCAGCGCAAGTCGACTACGATAAGTGCACTATGTGCGGGGGCCTTACCGAGCCCCGCTGTGTGGAGATCTGCCCCGACCAGGCCGTCCGTGTGCAGGACGGCCGCATCGTGGTGACTGAGTTCCTGTGCGAGGACTGCAACGAGTGCGGCATCGTGTGCCCGGCCGATAGGGCCATCTGGGTGCCGCTGTCGGCGGTGACGTTCTAGCGGGAGCCGATGTTCGGGCTCACAGTGTGCTGAAGACCGGGGGTGGGGCCGCTCAGGCTGCCCCACCCCCGTACTCTTTTCCGCGTAGCTACCCCACGAAAGGCAGGAGGGTCCCGTGCCCCACGTAGACAAGATCGACCACATCTGTATCGCCGTGAAGGACCTCGAGGCGGCGCGCAAGGTGTGGGAGCCCATTCTCGGCAAGGATGCGCCCGACGATCCCTACATCGACGAGCCCTCGAAGATCCGGGTGGCTCGCTACTGGCTGGGCGACGTGGGCTTCGAGCTCATGGAGGACCTGACCGGCGACGGCGACATATCCAAGTTCATCGCCGCCCGGGGCGAGGGTGTGATGATCGTGGGTCTGCACGTGGCCAACGCCCGCGACGCCATCATGGAGCTGAAGGACGCCGGCTACCCGATCATCCCCGATCCGGAGTTCGGTGACCTGCGCCCGTTCCGGGACTGCGAGTATGGCTTCGTGCACCCCAAGAAGGTGAACGGTGTGCTCCTGGAGCTCATCGACTACAAGTGGACGGAGCTGGAGGGGCGGTAGGGCGTCTCTCCGCCGCCGGTGGCCCCCCGGGGCCCGGCGACATAAGGAAGTAGTGGCGCGGGCCGCCCATCGGGCGGCCCGTTGCTTTCTCCCTCTGCGAAGCGTGCCTTCTGGTTAAAGGAAACGAGGCGCTGGGGGGGAGCGCCTCGTTAGGGGGGTCATCTATATCTTCTTGAACGGATGATACTCGTCCCGGTCACGGCGAGTAATTGTATTGTCGTACATTTCTTGCCTCCTCGACTGGAATATCTCACGGGGCGATAGGCGCCTGGGGGTCAGGGCAGCAGATCCTCAGGTCGAGTAACCAGGCGCAGCCCGTCGATCTCTCGAAAGTGGGCGTCGTGTGACACCAACGCTAGTCCGTGTTCCAGGGCGCTCGCCGCTATCCAAAGGTCATTCGTGGGGATGGGGCGCCCCTTGGCCTTGAGGCTTGCGAAGACGGTCGCGTAGAACGAGGCTGTCTCCGACGTGAGGGCGAGGACGTCTGCGCGCGGCGAATCCAGGAAGCGCGCCAGCTGCTCACGGTTCGTCGCCTCTCGCGATCCAACTGCAAACCCTGCCAGCAGCTCGCCGACGACCACTACGCTGAGCCGAAGCTCTGACGCCAAGCGGACAACATCGATGGTGTTGGGGTCACCGCTCTTGAAGGCCACGTACGCGTTGGTATCTAGCAGGACTCGCATGCTAGCGCCAGAGACTCTCTTCGATCGTTTCAAAGTCCGAGGTGTTCTGAAGGAACTCGGCAACCTCGTTGGAGCTCCAGGTCCCAGCCAGAGTGTCAAGGTCGTGGTGCCGCCTGCGCCGTTCCGCAAGCCCCAGGCCTTGGCGCACCAGTTCGAGGACCAATGCGTTCATGCTCAGACCACGCCGCTGGGCCTCCTCGCGGAGGGCGCTGGCGAGGGGGGCATCCATGCCGCGCAGGGTCAGGACCGGCATGCCTTCATCTCCTTATGCTATCAGAAATATGCTAGCTATGATAGCACCATGCAGATGCCGTCACACTGGCCGGCTGCCGGGTGGCCTGAACGTCAGCCTCCTAGGATCACGGGCTACCCGCGCCGGCATGCTTCACGAAGGTCCCTTCGCGCAGCTCTCGCCAGGCCAGGTTCAGTTCCTCGTCAGTGTTCATGACGATGGGGCCGCCCCAGGCGATGGGTTCCCGGAGCGGTTTGCCACTGACGAGCAGGAATCGCGCGCCCAGGGGGCCGGCAGTCGCGGAGAAGAGGTCGCCGTCTCCCATGAGTGCGATCGTCCCCAGCCGGCCGTCCGCCGCGGGGGTTCCCGGCGCTCCGCCGCTCGCTTCGCCGGATTCCTTGCCGGAGTCGCCGCGCGCGCCGACGGTGCCGTCGGAGGCGCGGTCTCCGCTGGGGCTCCCGGGCTCCCCGATGGTCGCGCTCCCCTCGAACACGTAGGCGAAGACCGTGTGTCCCCAGGGTGTGGGGTGGTTCCACGTGGCTCCCGGCCGAAGAGTGACGTCGAGGTACTCAGGATCGATCTTGATGTCGCGGACGGGCCCTGTCGTGCCGGCCACCACCCCGCAGATGACCCGCACCTCGGCGCCATGGACCTGCACCATGGGGATATCGGCCGCTTCGATGCCGGCATAGCGGGGGTCGGTCATCTTCTCCCGGGCGGCCAAGTTGGCCCACAGCTGGAAGCCCCCCATGCGGCCGCGGGCGTCGCCGTGGGGCATCTCCTGGTGGATGATCCCGCTCCCGGCGGTCATCCACTGCACGTCGCCCGGGCCGATGCGCCCGGCGTTGCCCATCGAGTCCCCGTGCTCGACCTCCCCCTCGAGCACGTACGTGATGGTCTCGATGCCCCGATGAGGGTGCCAGGGGAAGCCGGCCTCATACTGGGAGGGGTCGTCGCCGCGAAAGTCGTCGAGCATGAGGAAGGGGTCGAAGAGCCTTTCCCGGCCGTTGCCGAAGGCCCGGCGCAGGTGTACGCCGGCGCCCTCGAGAGTCGGCCGGCTGGGTGCGGAGAGGCGCACGGTGCGGATGGTGCTCATGGTGTCTCCTTTCAGCCGAAGCGCACGCAGCGCATGGACATGGATGCCATCTCGATCCCCGTGAAAGGGAAGGTGACATCGTCTTCGGGGAAGCTCATGGCGGCCGGATAGAGCAAGGGCAGGTAGTGGTCGTTGGTCGGTACCGCGAGCCTCGCGATCCTGCCGGCCGCTTCGTACTCGACCAGGGCGTCGGCGTCGCGACGCTCGAGCGCGTCGGCGACCCAGACATCGAACTCCTCGGCCCAGGGGTGGGGGCGAGGGTCCGGTTCCCAGCTGACGCCGGCGAAGCTGTGCACGATGTTGCCGCTCCCCACGACGAGCACGCCCCGGTCGCGCAGGGGCGCGAGTCTTCGGCCCAGCTTCCAGTGCACGGTTGGATGGGCAGGGATATCCACGGAGAGCTCGAAGACGGGGACGTCGGCGGCGGGCCACATGTGGCGCAGCACGGCCCAAGAGGCATGGTCGAGACCCCAGGTCGAATCGGGCACGGCCTCGGGGATGAGTGTTCTGACGGCCTCCGCGTGCACGGGTGCTCCGGGGGCCGGATACTGAACCTGGTAGAGCTCCTCGGGGAAGCCGCCGAAGTCGTGGATCGTGCGGGGAGTCGGCGCGGTGAGCACACGGGTGCCCCGGGTGAGCCAGTGCGCCGATACCACCAGGATCGCATCCGGTCTGGGAAGCTGTTCCGCGAGCCGGGAGAGCGACCGGGTGAAGGCGTTGTCGGCCAGGGCGTTCATGGGATTGCCGTGGGCGAGGAAGAGGGCCGGCATACGGCTGCCGGGGCCGGGAGTGCTCATGTCTGTTCCTCTATCGTCGGGGAGGATCGGTCGCGAGCGGAGTGGCGAAGCTTCAGTAGAAGTTGGAGCAGGGTGGAGCGTTCCTCGTCGGTAAGCGGGGCGAAAACACCCTCGATCGTTCGTGCGTGTGCGGTATAGGCGGGCTGGATGAGAGAGCGGCCTTCGTCGGTCAGCGCCACCACTTTGACGCGTCCATCACGCGGATGACCGGTGCGCCGGACGAGTCCCTTGCCCGCCAGGCGGTGGACGGCCGTGGTCATCGATCCGCTGGTGAGCATCACCTTGTCGGCGATGACGTTGACGGGCAGAGGGCCTCGGTTCAGCAGCACCTCGAGTACCCCGAAATCGGTGAGGCACAGGCCGAGGGAGGTGATGTCGTTCTGGGCGACCCGGTCCATCTCTCGGGTCGCCTTCCACAGGGCTAGCCAGAGTGTCACGCCTTTGGGTGTATCCATGAGAAGCTCCTGGAGGGGTTCATCCGACCACGACCACGTCGCCGCGGTTATCCTTTATATCAAGACATCTACCTTGATGTCAAGGGAATGTCAGAACGGTACGACCCGGAACCCCTCCTGCACAAAGTGGGCATCAGTGGCCAGGGCAGTGTTCAGGCGCAGGCGGCGCATCACGACGAAGCTCAGGCAATCGGTCAATGAGTAGCCTTTGTCCGGGCGCGCAAGGAACAGGCGCCACGCGCGTTCCTCCTCATCGGCGCTGGGATGCACCAGCCGGATCGTGGGCGAGCTTCGGATGAACTCGCCGGCCTGCTCGGCGGCATGTCGGTGCGACCGTGAGACCAGCAATGCGATCAGCTCGTGGAGGACGAACGTCGTGGTGACGAGGCTCCGGGCCTCGCCCGCGGCGACCGCCACCCGCTCGTGGTGTGGCGAGCGGCCGTCGATCAGGTCGTACCAAGCCGAGGTGTCGGCGAAGAAGGAGGTCACCGCGCCCGTCCGGGAGAGTCCGTCATTCCCCTGGGACCGCGGGCTGTTCCCGGGCGAGCGCCGCCGCCAGGAGCCGGTCATGCTCGGCCCCCGTGACTGTGCCATCCTGGATTAGCCCCGCCAGCACGCTCACCGGTCGAGCTTCCAGACCGGACGGCATGGCCATTCTCTCCGCGATCAGCTCGCGGAGCACCGCGGAGATGCTGAGTCCCCGGGCCAGCGCGTCGGACTTGACGAAGTCGTACTGGCTCGTCTCGAGGGAGATCTGTGTTCGGGTCATGCGTGTCATGGTCTCTGATCGCCGGAGGAGCGCCTATCGGACTTTGGGTCTACGCGGTGTGTCGGCCGTCGTAACCATGTAGTTACATCATATCAGGAATTTTACATCACTTTCTCCATACCGCGATCGGGTGGGGGAAGTCACGCGGCTTTGCGAAGGGCTTGGCCGAGGGCGATCACGCCGACGACGACCCAGATCGCCGCGATGACCACGACGGCGACCATCACGCCGATGACCACCCCGACGAACACATCCCCGATGAATCCAGACAGACCTCTCGGGCTGTATTCCAACGTCCAGACGGTACCGTCGGCGAGAAGGGCGTATCGAGTCTCCTCAGCGGTGTCTCCATCCCAGCGAGCGACGTGCAGCTGGTCGGCGATCGCACCCGGCGTGGGCGGCACGGTGCCCGCGAACACCGAGCTCGAGGGGTTCTGTTTGACGTGGTCGTCCAGCTCCGGCACCCGGGCGATCGAGAGCCAGCCCTGGGACTGCCGACCGCGGTGTTCATACGCGTAGATCGAACGCGGAGACGACCACCCCGCCCACCAGCCCGAGAAGGGGCAGCAGAAGAACCGCGCCGATCGTCAGGATGACGGCTGCGGACGCTCCCCGGGTCGAACGCTTGAGTACCCTCGTGACGGGCCTCGCTCAGCTCATCGTCAGTGCGTCCGGTCGCCCGGCGGGTCCGCTCGCTTCTTCTCAGTCCATGAGCGTCGGCAAGAACACCTGCCAGGCCAGGAGGGCTTTGGCGGTCAGGCTCAGCACGATGTAGGCCTTCTCGCCGAAGACGTAGTCACGCCACGGCCCCACCTTCTTGTACTGCAGGACCATGTTCAGAGCGAAGATGTTGAAGAAGACGAAGAGCGACGCGATGATGCCGTACACGAATCCGGGAGGCTGGGGTCCGTCCAGGCCGGGGCTGGCCACGTAGATGACCACGGCGATCCAGGGGATGATGCCGGCGAAGCAGCCGAAAATGAAAGAGAGCCAGTTCGGGCGTCCGGGGGTCTCGTACTTCTCCATCAGCAGGCCGAAGAGGATCATGCTGGCGTTCACGCCGAAGACGGCTATCAGGGCCGCGATATCGCTGACCCCACAGAGCATCACGATGAGCACGATCATGATGGAAGAGCTGATCGAGTACTCGATCCACCGGCCGTAGTTGCGATCGTGCAGCAGGTTGTTCGTATACCATTCGAAGACCCCGGGTGAGGCGATGATGAGCAACGCCGCCGCGGAGATGGCCAGGAAGGCGAACACGCCCCAGCCGATGGGCAGGTCGAAGATGGTGGTGAGGGTGGCGGGAGTGCCGGGAGGCCCGGACATGTACGTCCCCACCACGGGTAGCGAGAAGTCATTGGCGAGCACGGCGACCACCGCGGCCTGGGCGGCCAGGATGAGGCCTACGCATAGGTTCCACCAGCGTAGTCGCCGCAGCCTCTTTTCTACCTCGGGCGATGTGATCATGCGATCGACCTCTCTTCGCGTCGCTGCTTAGGCTGCCGATGCATCTCGTAGTTTACACACGGTTGACTGACGTATCCCCCCCGATATATTGTCATGACAAGTATTGGAGGCTGATCGAGGTCCGCACAGGGGGGTGCACCATGACCGAGATTCCCATGGCCCACGACGTCCCGCCCGATCGCATGTCGCCTCCGGAGCGCATGCAGGTTCTCATGTCCGGCAAGAGGCCCGACCGGATCCCGATCCTGCCCTTCATCTTCGGGTTCGTCACCAAGAACTGCGGATGGGAGGTGGCCGACGTCTACCGAGATCCGCAGAAGGCGTTCGTAGCTCATCTCCGCACGTCCGAGCAGTACGGGTACGACGGCAGCCCCATCTACGGCTACGCGTCGGTCGGCGGCTGGGAGTTCGGCGGCGAAATCAAGATGCCGACCGGCGAGTTCTCGCAAGCTCCCACCGTGACCCGGTTCCCCGTCGAGACCGAGGATGACGTGGACCGCCTCAAGCTGCCCGACGACATCATGACGGCCGGCGCCGTACCCATCATGTACGAGTTCTCGAAGCTTCAGGACAGGCTCGGCATGCCGATCACGGTGCAGATGGGGAGCTGCTTCACCGCCGCCGGCAACACCGTGGAGACAAGCACGCTGCTCAAGTGGATGATCAAGAGGCCCTCCTTGGCTCACCATCTCCTTGGACTACAGCGCGACTTCTTTCTCGCTCTCGCCAAGAAGTGGGTGGAGCTCTTCCCCGGCCGCATGATCATGGGGTTCGATGGGGGACCGACCGAGGCCAACTCGCTGATCTCCGTGAAACAGTTCCGGGAGTTCGCTCTCCCCTACGCCCACGAGATCCATGAGAAGGCCTTGGATATGGGCTTCACGCAGTTCTTCACCCACTGCTGCGGAGAGCAGAACGGCAACCTCCCCTACTGGCAGGACCTGGAATACGGCCGCAACGGGGTCCCGGGCATGTTCAGCGTGGGGCAGGAGGTCGACCTCACCCGGGCGATCGAGGTCATGGGCGACAAGTGCGTCATCCTGGGCAACGTCGAACCCTCCAAGATCCTTACCGGCACGCCGGAGGAGGTGTGGGAGGTGACCAAGGAGGCGGTGCTCAAAGGCAAGGTCGCCCCCCGTGGCTACGCTCTCATGAGCGGGTGCGACGTAGCCAACGAGACGCCCGGCTTCAACCTGTACACGTGGGTGAAAGCGGGCAAGTACTTCGGGCAGTACGACTGAGACGGCCGCCTGCTGAGTCCCGGACCAGATGGCTATGACATGAGTGGCGGTGACGTGACCGGCGTTGACATGAGCGGCGACGAGGCCCCCTCCGGCGACCCCGCCTTCAGCCTCGACGAGTCGATCGGCTTTCTCGTGTACCGAGCGCAGCTCGTGATGCGGAAGGAGTTGATGCGCCAGTTCGCTCCGCACGACGTCACCGCCGAGCAGTGGCCGTTGCTCTACCGGCTTTGGGAGGAGGATGGTCTCACCCAGCGTCAGCTCGCCGACCGGACCTTCAAAGACCAACCCACGACCACGCGCATCTGCCAGCGGCTCGAGGAGAAGGGCCTGGTGCGGCGCTCCCCTTGCCCTGAGGATGCCCGGGCCTCTCGCGTGTATCTCACCGCGAGGGCCGCGGCGTTGGTGCCCGAGCTCATCCCGCGGGCGGAACGGACGTTGGCCGGTGCGGTCGCCGGGGTCGACGCCGCGAGGGTCGCTGTGGCCAAGGAGGTCCTCGCCCAGGTCTTCATCAATCTGGGGTCGACGTGAGGCGCCCCTCGACGGCGGCGATGGAACCGTGATCGCGCCGATTGTCATCGTCGGCAATGGTGCAGCGGCGGTGCACGCCTGCATGGCGCTGCGTGAGAGCGGCTACGGGGGCCAGATCCGCCTGTACTCCGATCACGCTGAGCCCCCTTACAATCCGATGCTCACCTCGTATTACGTGGCGGGACGGATCGGGCGGGCGGAGTGCTTCCCGTTCGGAGGGCGGGAGCTCTATGACACTCTGGGGGTGCGGGCTCGGCCGGCTGTGACGGTCGCCCGGGTGGACGCGTTGGCGCGCATCGTGGAGACGGCCGACGGCCCGCCGGTCGCGTACTCGCAATGCCTCATCGCCACGGGGGCGTCGCCCGTGATCCCGCCGGTGGCCGGTCTCTCGGGGCCCACGGTCTTCACCCTTCGCACGATGGACGACGCCGACCGCCTGCGGGCGGCGGTCGAGGGCGGGGCGCGTCGCGCTTTGGTCCTCGGAGCGTCGATGGTGGGCCTCAAAGCCGCGGAGATGCTGCGCGAGCGCGGCCTCGGCGTGGTGCTGGCCGACGTGGCTCCGCAGGTCCTGCCGCTCGCCGCCGACGCGGCCGCGGCGCGGTTCGTCCAGGCGCGGATGGTCGAGGCGGGGGTCCACCTCCGCCTGGGAACCGGGCTGGCCGGGGTCGAGCTATTGACGCCGAGCGAGGGGACGGCCGGGGGCGGTGCCGCGCCCCGCCCCGGCGCACCCACGCCGCCCCTGCGCGCCCGGTTCACCTCGGGCGGGTCGGTGGAGGTCGACCTCATCGTCGTGGCCACCGGCGTGCGCCCCAACCTCGAGGCCGTCGATCGAGGCCAGGTCGACTGCGACATCGGCGTGATCGTCGACCAGCACCTGCAGGCGAGTGTGCCCGGGCTCTTTGCGGCCGGTGATGTGGCCCAGGCGCCCAGTCTCGTGAGCGGGCGCCCCGAAATAGTGGGACTGTGGGCCAACGCGTGCCTGCAAGGGCGCACGGCCGGCCGGAACATGGCCGCAGCCGCGGCTGGGGACGGTCGGCGGTGCCGGGCCGCCGGGTCGGGACCGGCGCCCGGCCATGCCACCGCCGCCTGCGCCGCTGCGGCGCGTTCCGTGGGGGTCGTCGGCCCGACCCGTTCCGGCGAGACCGAGACTGCCTCCCCGTTGCTTCCCGAAGCGTATCCCGGTTCGCTCGCCTGCAACATCACTCACGCGTTCGGGATGACCTTCGCGTCGGTCGGCGGCCCGACCGGGAGGAGCCTCGTTACCGACTGCGACGCGGCGGCTGGTGTTGTGCGCCATGCCGCCGGGCGTGCGGCCTGCCGCCTGAAAGACGGCGGTGGCTCCGCGCCGGGCGAGGCGACCGGGACGCAGATCCCCATGACGTCGGCCGCCGCCACCCTCCGCGTCCCTCAGCTGGCCTGGGCCGGATTCTGCGAGGGCCTCACCGATAACCCCGACCTCCGGGAGGGAGCATGAACACCACCGCCGTCGCCAAGGAGAGGTCGGCCGCCGCCGCGACCGAACGCCGGGCAAGAGCCAAGATCCCCGGGGCGGACACCGGCATCGAGGTCCGCCACTCCGTTTGCACGATCTGCGACCCGCTGACCCAGTGCGGCCTCGACCTCTACGTCAAGGACGGGCGTATCGTCAAGGTGCAGGGCACCGCGGGGAACCCACACAACGAGGGCACGCTCTGCAGCAAGGGACAGGCCCTGCGCCAGTACGTCTACCACAAGGACCGCCTGCGGACGCCACTGCGCCAGGTCGGCCGGCGGGGCTCCGGCGAGTTCGAGCCCATCTCCTGGGACGAGGCCCTCGACACCATCGCCGCCCGCCTCAACGACGCCAAAGCGGCACACGGACCCGAATCGGTTGTGTTCTACGCCGGCTACACGAAGTGGATGCGCCCCTTCCTCCACCGGCTCGCGGGAGCGTTCGGTTCACCCAACTACCTCACCGAGTCGAGCACCTGCTTCCGGGCCATGGCTATGGCGCAGAACCTCACCTTCGGGATGCCGGCGGGTCCGGACCTCAAAGGGAGCCGCTGCCTCCTGGTGTGGAGCTCCAATCCTTTCTACACGAACACCACGCTCGCTCGTAAGCTCCTGGACGCCCGGGACCGCGGCCTCAAGGTGATCACCGTGGACCCGCGCCTGTCGCCCATGGCCACGCATGCCGATCTGCACCTGCGACTGCGTCCCGGCACCGACGGCGCCCTGGCATTGGCGATGGCCAATGTCATCATCGCCGAGGAGCTCTACGACCGCGAGTTCGTCGACCAGCATGTCCACGGCTTCGACGAGTTCCGCGCCTACGCAGCCGGCTTCACCCTCGACCGCGCCGAGGAGATCACCGGCGTGCCCGCCGCCAAGATCGTGCAGGCGGCGCGGATGTACGCGACGGCCAAGCCGGCCGCTATCATGCCCAGCGCCTCGCCGGTCGTCCACCAGACGAACGGTGTGCAGAACTACAGGGCTGTCTTCGCGCTGGTCGGCCTCACCGGTAACTACGATGTCCGCGGAGGCAACTTCGTCGACCCGCTGAGCTGGCTCTACGTCCCGGCGGGGTTCCGCAGCCGCGAGCACGAGTTCTGCTATCCGCGCCCGGACAGTGAGATGGCGCCTCCCATCGGCGCCGATCGCTACCCGGTATGGGCCGAGCTGGTCGACGAGGGGCAGGCCATGCACTGGCCGCACCAGGTGCACTCGGGCGCGCCATACCCCCTGAAGGCGGCCCTGTGTTTCGGCATCAACTACCGCATGTGGCCGGGTTCGTCGTACATGGCCGCGGCTCTCGAGAAGCTCGACTTCGTGGCGAACATCGACCTCTTCATGACCGAGAGCTGCCGTTTCGCCGACATCGTCCTCCCCGCCTGCACGTCGGTGGAGCGCAGCGAGCTCCGCTGCTATCCCGAGCGTTGGGCCATCCTCACCCAGCCCGCGATCGCACCCCTGCACGAATCCCGCTCCGACGCCGACATCATCTACGATCTCGCCGGGCGCCTGGGTGTGGACGACCCGCTCCTCTCCGCCGGCTACGAGGCCGGTCTGGATTGGATCCTCGAACCCAGCGGTCTCACGCTGGCCGAGCTTTCCAAGCACCCCGCCGGCATGCCGGTGCCTTCGCCTCTGGCGCCGCCCGAACGCAAGTTCATGGATGGGGGATTCAAGACCCCGTCCGGGAAGCTCGAGCTGGTCTCCGGACGGCTCGCCCGCTTCGCCGAGTCGCACGGCTACGATGCGCTCCCCACCTACCGCCCGCCCAAGTACAGTGCGGAGAGCACTCCCGAGCTCGCCGCCGACTACCCCTTGACTCTCAACACCGGCTCTCGACTGCCGATGTTCGTCCACAGCCGCACGTTCCGGCTCCGCTGGACCCGCGCGCTGCGGCCCGAGCCGATGGCCGACGTCTCCCCGGCTGACGCCGGGCGCCTCGGCATCGTCCAGGACGATCCCATCCGTATCTCGACCCCCCGAGGGTCCATCGAGGTGAAGGCCAACGTGACCGCCGTGGCCCAGTCGGGAGTGGTGCACATGTACCACGCCTACGCAGACGCCGACGTCAACAGCCTGATCGAACCGGACTATCTCGACCCGATCTCGGGCTTCCCGGGGTTCAAGGGGCTCTTGTGCCGGGTGGAAAAGGTGGTGGCCTGATGGATGGTCGGTACGGACTCTTCCTCGACGTGCAGCGATGCGTGGGCTGCGAGGCCTGCGTCGTCGCGTGCATGGATCAGAACGACCTGGAGGTGGAGCGCAAGGCGCACGCCTGGCGGAGGGTTTTCAAGTTAGAGTCCGGCGGCGGCGACGCCGCGGCGGCCGACGCCTCGATCGCCTTCGTGTCCCTGGCCTGCATGCACTGCGGTGACGCACCCTGCATCCTAGGCTGTCCTACCGGGGCTCTCGGCCGCGACGCGGCCACGGGGGCGGTGACTGTCGAAGCCGGGCGGTGCGTCGGCTGCCACTCCTGCTCGATCGCCTGTCCCTTCGGCGTGCCGCGTTACGGGGCCGACGGCCGCATGCAGAAGTGCGACCTGTGCTCCGGTCGGGTGGCGGCCGGTCTGGATCCGGCGTGCGTACACACCTGCCCGACGCGGGCCTTGCGGTACGGGCGGGTGAACGATCTCACGGCCGGGGTGCAGCAGCGGGCGGCGGAGAGGCTGGGGCTGAGATAGAGGGCGACTCGGCGGCGAGAGCTGTCTGCTGCACGACCTCTTGCAGGCCTGGCGGACGGTAGGGGCCAACGCCGCCTTCGCCGCCGAGATGGCCTCAGGCGCCAGGTCTCCGGTCCTTGTGGAGCTCCCGCCCCGTCGGGCGGCGGGAGCTCCGACAGCAGGCCGAGGGTCTCCTGTGCGAGTTCGACCCGCTCCGACCTGCGAGTGGGCGTCCGCGGACGGACGCGTAAAGCGAGCTAATTCTCTGCCGGTACAAGCCACCCTGTATCGGCCGTCATTGCTGCGCACCCGCCTGGTAGCCCATGCTCTCGGAGATGTCCGCGGCGCACTGCTTGACCAGCGGGACCACCTCTTCCCGCTTGGCGTCCGACCAATCGGCGGTGGACCCTGCGCTACCGACGGCAGCGACCACCATTCCTTGATTATCTCGCACGGGTGAAGCGACGCCCCATACCCCTAGGTGCGCCTCGTTCTGTTCCACCACGACCTCCGCCTCGCGTATCTCCCGCAAACGGCTCTCAAAGGCGGTGCGATCCGTCAGGCTGTATTGTGTATGGGCGGCCAAGGGCGATTTCTTCAGAAGCAGCGT
Organism: Actinomycetes bacterium; assembly: GCA_021802965.1. Lineage (GTDB taxonomy): Bacteria > Actinomycetota > Thermoleophilia > RBG-16-64-13 > RBG-16-64-13 > JAJZQZ01. The sequence continues at coordinate 3,785 of JAJZQZ010000025.1, read as the reverse complement.
CACCTCGTCTTCGCCCAAATAGGCCATGAGGATGGTTCCCAGCATGCCGAAGTGCGGGCTCCGGCGCCAGCCCACGTCGGAGGCGATGCGGATGGGTCCCGGGCTCTCCCTCTTGTCCACGTACACCAGCTGATCGTCCATCAGTATCCCGAGCAGTACCGTGGCCTGCGTCTGGTCGCGCAGCCTATCGAGGTGGGGGCCGGCAGCCTGACGGAGCGAGACGGATGAGAGGGCGACGCCCCCCAGCACGAGGATCTTGGGTCCCAGGCTGTATCTCCCGGGTCGGCCGTCGGACTGCACGAAGCGATGGCTCTCCAGGGTCGAGAGGATGCGAAAGATGGTTGGTTTGGGGAGACCCGTCTTCTCGACCAGCTGCCCGAGGGAGAGGACCGGCTCTTCCACCGAGTAACTGCTGAGGATGGCAAGCGCCCGCTCCACGGCCCTGATGTTGTACTTGTCGTGCGTCCTAGACTCCGAGGTACTTCGCCTGGATATCCCTGTCGGACTCCAGTTCGGCGGGAGTCGACTCATGCACTAGCGCGCCTTTGTTCATGATGAAGACAGTGTCGGCGTGGCTCAGAACGAAATGTAGCTGCTGCTCGATGAGAAGTATGCCCATGCCCTGGCTTCGCAAGGTATCGACGATCTTGCCCAACTCCCTCACGATGATGGGCGCCAGCCCTTCGGTTGGCTCGTCCAGAAGGAGGTAGCGGGGGTTTCCCATGAGGGCCCGCGCGATGGCCAGCATCTGCTGCTCACCGCCGCTCAAGTGATTGCCCCGATTACCGCGCCTGTCCCGAAGGACCGGAAAGAGCTCGTACACTTCCTCGAGACCCCAGCGATTGTCTTGGCTCGCCCGGGCGGCCCGGCGGTTTATGTTGAGGTTCTCCTCTACAGTCAGCGAGGGAAAGATGCGCCGCTCTTGCGGCACTAAACCAATACCCTGCTTTACGACGGAATGGGTGGGCGCGTTGGTCAAGTCCTGCCCGTCCAATCTCACCGAGCCTCGTTTCGGGGGCGTAAGCCCCACGATGGAGCGGACTAAGGTCGTTTTGCCCACACCGTTGCGTCCCAGCAACCCGACGATCTTGCTCGGTTCAAGTGTCAAGGACACGCCCTGAAGCACGTAACTTGCTCCGTAATACGTATGGATGTCTGATATCTCCAGCATGATCAGACCTGCTGTCCTAGATAGATGTCACGGACGCGGCCGTCGCGCTGTACCTCGGCACACGTGCCCTCGGCGAGAACCTCGCCAAAATACAGCACGGTCACCTGGTCGGCGACTTCAAAGGCCACATCCATATCGTGCTCGATGAGAAGAATGGTCATATCCCGGCTGAGTCCGCTCAGAAAGCGAGTCATAGAGGCGGTCTCTGCCGGCGACAGTCCGGCGGTGGGCTCGTCGAGGAGCAAGAGTCGCGGCTTCCCCGTCATGGCGAGGATGACCTCGAGCTGTCGCTGCTGACCGTACGAGAGCTCCTTGGTAAAGGCGTCCTGGACGGGCGCGAGGTCCCACTCGTCGATCAACTCCCGGACGCGAGAAACGGCTTTTCGGCTCCATCCTGCAGGGCGAAAGAAAGCAAAGCACCCCCGCTCGAGCGCCTGGGCCCCCAAGAAGAGGGTCTCGAACACCGTAAGCTCGGGGAACAGGTTGGTGATCTGAAAGGTGCCGCCCAAGCCGAGCTTCACCCGCCGATGGGCGGGGAGCCGGGTCACGTCTTGCCCGAAGAGCCGCACGGTGCCTTCCGTGACGATGTGGACGCCCCGGATCGTGTGAAAGAGGGTCGTCTTCCCGGCGCCGTTGGGCCCCAGGATCACCCGCCGCTCACCCTGATCGACCTTCATGGAAACGCCCGCCAGGCTGCGCAGATGACCGAAATCCTTGACCACGTTCTCAACTTCCAGGGCTTTCATTCAGCCGCCTCCTCCGATGCGGTAACCGAGGTCACGGCGGCGGGAGAGCGCCGCCTGCGCGTGGCCCCCAGCAGGCCCTTGGGGAAGAAGAGAACCACAACCACGTAGATGACGCCGATGATCAGCATCCACCTCTCGGTGAAATCGCTGATCACATGCTGGAGTATGACGATGATCCCCGACCCGAAGATGGCTCCCACCAGATTGCCGGCCCCGCCCAGGATGACCATGAGGAGCGCCTGCGCCGAAAAGGCGACGCCCAGGTAGTTGGGGCTCACGAAGTTGTTGAAATAGACGTACAGCACACCGGCTACGCCCGCCATTCCGCTCGCAAAGACGTAGGCCAGGTACTTGAAGGTCCAGACGTGGTAGCCGAGCGCCTGCATGCGCGACTCGCTCTCCCGGATGCCTTGCAGGGCCAGCCCCACCGGCGACCGCACGAACAGCGCCATGCCGACGCCGGCAAGCAGGAAGATGGCCAGTACGAGATAGAAGTAGCTGTGCGCCGAGGTCAAGTCCCAGGGAATGCCCAGCTCCGGCCGTCTGATACCCGAGAGGCCGTCCTCACCCCCGGTGACGCTTCTCCATTTGAAGGCCACTCCCCAGAGGACCTGCGAGAGCGCCAGGGTTATCATCAGGAAGGAGGAGCCGCTCGTGCGGATGGTCAGAAACCCGAAGAGGGCTCCTATCAGTAGCGCTGCCGCCACGCCCGCCAAGGCGGTGAGCCAGAAGTTGTTCGTCACATGCAGCGTGAACAGCCCGGCGACGTAGGCACTGCTGCCGAAGAAGGCGCTATGGCCCAGCGAGGGAAGCCCGGCGTATCCCACCAGGATGTCTAGGCCCATGGCAAAGATGGCGAAGATGAGCGCCTGTGCGAGTAGCCCCACGTAATAGGTGGAAAGGAAGGGCCCCACGACGGCTGACGCGGCAGCCACGGCTAGGATCATCAGTATTGTCTTGCGGGCGGATCTCATCGGCCGAACAACCCTTTCGGACGTAAGGCCAGCACCAGCGCCATCGGGGCGAATATGGTGAAGGTGGCAAGCTCGGGAAGAAGGGTCTTGCCGAAGGTATCCAGGAGACCGACGAGCAGGCCTCCCACAAAGGCCCCCTTCAGGCTGCCCATGCCGCCGATGACTACGACGACCAGGGCCAGGAGCAGGATCTCCAGGTCGAGCCCGGGATAGACGCCGATGATGGGCCCCCCCAGCACACCGGCTACTCCCGCAAGAACGACTCCCAGACCGAATACCCCGCTGAAGACCAGCGATAGGTTGACTCCTACCGCCCGGGCCATCTCCGGGTCGTCAACCCCGGCGCGCACCATGGCTCCGATACGCGTCCTCTCCAGGAACAGCCATAGGAGGAGGGCGATAGCGAGCCCCGCACCGATCACGAAGATGCGGTAGGTGGGGAAGTAGAAGTTGGCTACGTGCGTCGTGCCCGAAAGAGCCGACGGTTTATCCAAGCTCTGGGGCGTGCCCCCCCAGATCATGAGGGAAAGGTCGGCCATGATGAACAGGAACCCAAAGGTGAGGAGCACCTGGGGAAGTTCCTGGTTGTGGAACCGGTTCAGGAGCAGCCGCTGCAGGAGGATGCCCAGGATGGCCACGCCCAGTGGCGCCACCACGACCGCGAGCAAGAAGCTATGCGTGACGTTGAGGATGCTGAGCCCGCTATAGGCACCCACGAGGTAGAAGGAGCCGTGGGCCAGGTTGGCGATCTTCATCAACCCGAAGATCAGGGACAACCCGGACGCGATCAGAAAAAGCAGCATCCCCAGAGAAACGCCGTTGAAGGTCTGTATGACCCAGAAGACCATGCGTATCCGCCCTTTGTCGGTGCCGTGTGATTCTACGGCCGGGCGC
>JAJZQZ010000024.1 GCA_021802965.1 Actinomycetes bacterium | reverse complement strand
CGATCTTCACGCAGACGGTGGGGAATGGGCAGGGCACCGGTCGTCCCTTGCACGCCTCGCCCCATTCTTTGGCCACCCTTTGTCGAACCTTCGGCGACGGTTGCATGTCCCCGGCTAGGGTCGCTGTGTCCCGAACATGCCGCAACCGCAGAAAGGAGGACGTGTGCGTTTCGCCCGCGATGTCGATCGACGAACCACGTGAGCCATGCGAAAGGGGAATTGCCATGTTCAGGTTCAGCGGAAGACGAGTTCACATCGTCGTGCTGGTGGTGGCGGTCACCGTCATCGCCCTTCTGATCGGGTCAGCGGGTCACCAGGGCCGGGCGGTCTCACCGGGCGGTGCCGCCAGCGCCCAGGCCGCCGAGAGCTCTCTGGAGGGTGTCTGGTACGTCATGGCCGAAGGGGCCCCGTTCAAGCCGCACCTGTTCACCTTCCACTCCGACGGGACCATGCTCACGCACAATCCGGAAACGGCCGACCCCACCGGGAGTGACAGCGCCGGCATGGGGCCGTGGGTAGGGCTCGGCGACAGCCAGTACAAAGGTCGCTTCGTTCAGATCAACGCCTATTGGTCCGACTACAAGCAGCCGAAGGAGCTTCAGCGCACGTACAAAGACGACCTGATAGTGGATTTCACCGTCACGGTGACCGGCGACACGTTCGTGGGTCCGGCTTCGGTGAACTACTTCAACGGCTCTCTCGCGGAGTATCTGCACACCGGCTCTCGGGAGCGTGTGGGGGGTCCCTGGCCGGCGACGCTGCACGGCCAGAGGATCACCTTCAGCTCTCCGTGGGCCTGGAACACGGTGCCGGTAACGCCGTAGCAGCGGTATCGACCTCTCGCGGAGTGGCGATGGATCCGGTGTCGGCCTGGCGCCGGATCCGCTATCGAGACGCGCCCGAGAGCCCGTCTCACGCCATCACGTCCGCGTGGCTTCCGCCGAGCGACCGGCGCAACTCGTGAGTCTTCTCGAGAGCGAGGTCTGGGCCCGGACTCGTGGCTGTACCGACTCCAAGCGGCAGCGACCGTAGCGACGCATCTTTTGCCAACCTTTGACTGTTCTTTGACTCTCCTTGCGACTGCTTCCCTAGATTCAGAGATGTGAGGGCGCCGACCGGCGGCAGGAGTGGCCCGCCGATCGTGCCGTCAGTTTCGAGCAGAGGGAGGCAGCGTCATGGGACCAGGCGAAGCGATCGCAACAAGGACAAAGCGGCTCGGCCGCCGCGAAACGGTCGGCGGAGGCAAAGCCTTTCCACGGCCTGGCCGCGCTCAGGTCCTCTCGGTGGGGCTGGCGCTCATCACGGTCTTCGCGTTGGCGGCCCTGGCGCATTGGCTGCCCGTTCTGGCTCCCGACGAGGCTGCGGGCCCGGTGCGGGCGCAGGGCGGGCTTTTCTCACCCAACGGCGCCTACACACTCAAGCCCTCTCTCACCGGTCCGGCGACCTACTCCGTAGATGTCGCGCCGGACAAGGACACGGGTAGTCCGCGGGGCACGGTCACCTTCGACTTCCCGGCCGGCGGAGTCGCGTTCGCCAGTGCGTCGATCGGCCGAGTGTCGAAGAGAGGGGCGGTGGTCATCGTGCAGGGCACCGGTACTCTCAACGGTCGGGGTGAGTATCCGTTCGCGTTGCAGCTCGGCGGCACGGTAGGGGATGCCGACGTGCGTCTCACGATCTGGGAGCTGTTCGGATCGTCGAACCTGTCCTGGGTCGTGTACGACAACGGCTGATCGCTGTCGGCCTTGGACGCGGGGGGTGCGGATGGAGCCAAGTCCTGTCGACCGAGCGCATCGGAGTCGAAGTAGTCGTGGAGCCCATCGAGACGAAAGGAACGGCATCATGTCCGAGCATGCATTCGAGATAGTGGGAGTCGACGAGAAGACCAGCAACCCGGTGCACATCGCCCTGACCCTCGTCCTGGGCGGGCGGGACGAGGCGCCCGCTTCAAAGATCAAGGCCTTTGCGGCCCCTCGCGGTTTCCTGCCGTCCTCTGCGGAAGCGAGCGGTGCGGCCGGCGAGTCCCTCGCCTCCGGCGAAGCGATGGCGTTTGCGGCCCCTCGCGGATTCATGAGGACGTTCGACTGACGGGATCCCAGGACGGGCGGCCAGGGTGGTCTAGACACTCTCCCCCTCGCGGTCTCCCCCTCACGGGCGCGGCGCCGACATCCGAGTCGGCCCGCGCCCGTCGACGTTCATCCAGGCCCCGTGCTTCGGGCCTCGTCCCTCTCGTCGGCGACCAGGTAGCAGGCCACGAAATGCCTTGGCAAGACCTCGACCAGCTCCGGGGTCCTCGTGTCACAGGCGCAGCCGAGGCACCCGCTCTTGGCGTAGCACCGTCCGGCGAAGCGGCAGCCAGGCGGGGGATCGATGGGACTGGAGACGTCGCCCTCCAATAGGATCCGCTCCTTGCGGTAGCGGGGGTTCGTCACCGGGATGGCGGAGAGAAGCGCCTTGGTGTACGGATGGAGCGGGTTGGTGTAGAGCTCGCGCTTGGGCGCCACCTCGACCAGACGACCCAGGTACATGACGCCCACCCGGTCGCTCACGTGCCTGACCACGCTCAGGCCATGGGCGATGAAGAGGTAGGTCAGGCCGAACTCGTCGCTCAGCTCGGACAGCAAGTTGAGCACTTGAGCCTGGATGGAGACGTCGAGCGCGGACACCGGCTCGTCGCACACGATCAGCTTCGGCTCCATGGCCAGCGCGCGGGCGATGCCCACCCGTTGCCGCTGGCCGCCCGAGAACTGATGCGCGTAGCGGTTGCGGAAGTTGGCCGAAAGCCCCACGCAGTTCAGCAGGTAGGCCACCCGGTCGTCGATCTCCCGTCTGGGCAGGAGGTTGTTGACCCGGATGGGTTCGGCGATGATGTCGCCCACGGTCATGCGGGGATCCAGCGACGAGTAGGGATCCTGGAAGATGAGCTGGATGTCCCGGCAGTAGGCCCGCCGCTCCTTCCCGGGGAGCTTGACCAAGTCGCGCCCGCCGTACCAGATCTCGCCGGCGGTGGGCGCGTGGAGGTTCACCAGCATCTTGCCGACCGTGGTCTTGCCGCACCCCGACTCGCCGACCAGCCCGAACGTCTCTCCGGGGAAGATGTCGAGCGACAGGTCGTCTACGGCCTTGAGCAAGGAGGTCGTCCGCCCGAACAGGTCGGTATCCACGGGGAAGAACTTGGAGAGGTGCCTGAGGCTGATCAGCGGCTGGGTCATCCGCGGGCCTCGGGGGCGCTTAGCGGGTCGACCGCCGTGCCATCGGAGCAGGCTGCGCCCGCCGAGTCGACGCCGGCGCCCGGGTCGAACAGGAAGCAGCGCAGCCAACGCCCCTCGAACTCGTACAGCTCGGGGATCTCCACTTCGCAGCGTGCCATCCTCCCGTCGCACCGCTCAGCGAACGGGCAACCCTTCGGCATGTTCATCGGGTTGGGGACCATGCCGGCGATCGTCTGGAGCGGCTCGCTGGAGTCGGTGTCCTCCATGGTCGGGAGAGACTTGAGTAAGCCGAGGGTGTACGGGTGCTTGGGATTCTCGAACAGGTCTTCGGCCGCCGCCTCCTCGACGATGTAGCCGCAGTACATCACGATGACCCGGTCGGCGGTCTCGGCCACCACGCCCAAGTCGTGTGTGATCAGCAGGACCGCCATGCCGATCTTGTCCCGCAGTTCAGCGATGAGAGCCAGGATCTGCGCCTGAATGGTGACGTCGAGCGCGGTCGTGGGCTCGTCGGCGATCAGCAGCTGAGGGTCGCACGCGAGCGCCATGGCAGTCATGACGCGCTGGCGCATCCCGCCGGACATCTGGTGCGGGTAATCCTTGATGCGCTTCTCGGGGTCCGGGATGCCCACGAGACGCAGCATCTCGACCGCCCGCTTGGCCGCCGCCTTGCGGCCGATGTCCAGGTGGGCGCGGATACTCTCCGTAAGCTGGTTCTCGATGGTGAAGACCGGGTTCAGGCTGGTCATGGGCTCCTGGAATATCATGGAGATCTGATTGCCGCGGATGTCCCGCATCTCGCGTTTCGAGAGCGTCAACAGGTCTCGCCCTTTGAAGACGACCTCGCCGGCGGCGACCCGTCCGGGCGGCTGGAGCAGTCGCATCACCGACAAGGCGGTGACGCTCTTTCCCGAGCCCGACTCGCCGACGATGGCCAGGACCTCACGTTCGTGCACCGAGAACGTGAGGTCGATGACCGCGTGGACGGTCCCCTTGTTCAGGTGGAAGTCGGTGCTGAGGTGGTTCACCTGAAGGACCACCGGCGGGGCGGCTGCGGTCTCGGCCGCGCCGCCGGCGCGGCCGGTCGCGCGTTCGGAAGCGGTGATGGGGACCACGGGCGGCGTCACGATGCCCCCTACTTGACCCGCGATTTTGGGTCGAAGGCGTCACGTAGGCCGTCTCCGAGCAGGTTGAAGGCCAACACAGTCAGGGTGATCGCCATGCCCGGGAAGAAGAGCGTGTACGGGGCCTGGAAGATGAAGCCTCGCGCCCGCCCGAGCATGTCTCCCCATTCCGCCTGGGGCGGCTGCACGCCCATGCCCAGGAACCCGAGCGCGGCCAGGTCGAGGATGGCGCTGGACATGCCCAGAGTGGTGCGCACGATGATCACCGAGAGGGCGTTGGGCAGCACGTGCCGGGCGATGATGCGCGCGTTGCTGTTGCCGACGATGCGGGCCGCCGCGACGTAGTCGTTCTCCTTGATCGAGAGGGTGTTGCTGCGGACGATGCGCGCGTACTCCGGTATCGACACTAGCCCGATGGCGATGACCGCCTTGTCGATGCCCTTGCCCAGCGCCGCCATGAGCGTGATGGCGAGCAAGATGGAAGGGATGGCCAGCATGATGTCCATCAACCGCATGATGACGGTGTCGACCCGCCCGCCCACGTAGCCGGCGATCGAGCCGAGGATGACCCCGACCGTCATGGCGATCATGACCGCCAGGATCCCCACAGTCAGGGAGACGCGCGCGCCGACGATCACCCGGCTGAAGATGTCCATCCCCAGTTGGTCGGTGCCGAACCAATGCTGGGCGCTCGGGGACTTGAGGGCGTGGGCCATGTCCGTCTCGACCGGGTTGTAGGGCACCAGGTACGGGCCGAACACGGCGATCAGCGCCAGCAGCCCGATGAAGGCGAGGCTGACCAGCGCGGCTCGGTTGGCGACCAGGCTGCGCCACATCTCGAGCCACTGGTTGTCGGGCTTCTCGTGGAAGGTCTCGTCGGTCGCGGGCGCCAGCTCGAGCTCGCTCACGTCCTCACCCGCTCTTCTTGGAGCCGTACTTGATGCGGGGGTCCAGAAACGCGTACATCAGGTCGGCGGCCAGGTTGACGAGTACGAAGATCACCGCGATGAGGAGCACGATGCCCTGCACCATGGGGAAGTCCGACTTCAGGATGCTGTCCACGGTGAACTTGCCGATGCCCGGCCACGCGAACACGCTCTCGGTGAGGAGCGCCCCACCGAGCAGCGCGCCGAACTGCAGGCCGATGACAGTGGTCACCGGGATCATCGAGTTGCGCAGAGCGTGCTTGCCGATGACCTTCACCTCGGAGATACCCTTGGCCCTCCCCGTGCGGATGTAGTCCTGGTTGAGGGTGTCGAGCATGGTCGAGCGGGTCATGCGCGTGATGATGGCCATGGAGTACATCCCGAGCGTGAGCGCCGGCAGGATGAGATGGATGAGCGCGTCCTTGAAGGCCGCCCAGTCCGCGGCCAGAAGGGAGTCGATCAGGTAGAAGCCGGTCACCTTCGGGGGCTCCAGCAGCACGTTGATGCGCCCTCCGGTGGGCAGGAGGTGCAGGTAGCCGCTGAAGAGCATGATCATCATGATGCCCAGCCAGAAGATGGGGATCGATATGCCCACGAGGGCCACGAGCATGCTGGCGGCATCGAAGAGCGAGTTCTTCTTGACCGCGGCGAGCACGCCCAGCAGAATCCCGACGAGAGAAGCGAAGATGATGGCCGCCACGGCGAGCTCGATGGTGGCCGGGAAGCGCGCCCGGATCTCGTGGGCCACCGCGGTGTTGGAGTAGTAGGAGACGCCCAGGTCTCCGTGGACCGCGCCGGTGAGGTACGTCCAGTACTGGACGTAGACCGGCTCGTCGAGGCCTTTCTCCGCCCTCCAGGCATCCGTCGCCTCCTGCGTGGCGTGTTGCCCGAGCACGATCGGGGCGGGATCGGGGGAGAACACCCGCATCAGCGAGAAGACGATAAGGGACACGCCGATCATCACCGGGATGACCCACAGGATCCTCTTGAACGCATACGTGAGCACGCCCGGAGACTACCAGGCCTCACCGAAGAAAACAGCCGGAAGCCACGGGGGTGGCTTCCGGCTGCGGTCGGACCTCAAGTACCGGCTACTGCTTCACTGCCTGCGAAAGGAACACGTTGCCGGTCACATGGTAGATGAAGCCGGAGACGTTCGGCCGGTAGCCCGCCAGCGTCTTGGCGTGCGAGATGGGCAGCCAGACGGCCCGCTCGGCGACGTACTTCTCCATCGCTCCGTAGGCCGCGTCGCGTTCGGGCCCGTTGGGCATGGCTAGGGCCGCCTTGATATCGGCGATGTACTTCGGGTCCTGCCACCGGGCGATGTTCATGGTCGGATCCTTGTCGGCGAGCAGGTTCAGGAAGTTGTCGGGGTCGCCGTTGTCGCCGATCCAGCCGTAGAAACCGATGTCGAAGTCGCCCGCCTTGACCTTCTCCTTGTAGGTGGTCCAGTCGAAGGTGTCGATCGTGGCCTCCACGCCCACCTTCTGCAGGTAGCCCTGGATGGCGGCCGCGAGCGTCGCGCCGGTAGCGGCATTGTATGGGCGCGGGTTGGAGTACGCGATCATGTGGACCTTGGTGATGCCGGCCTTGGCCAGCCCCGCCTTGGCCGCCGCCGGATCGTAGCCCACCTGCTTGACCGTCGCGTCGTATCCGGGCACGAACGTCGGCAGGATGGTGGTGGCCTTCTCGGAGTAGCCCTGGTAGAGGCTCTGCACGAGCTCCTCGACGTTGATGGCCTGAGACAGGGCCGTGCGCGCTTCCACCGTCTTGAACATCTCGGTGGTGGTGTTGTAGGCCATGTAGTTGACGTTCATCCCGGGCGCTTCGAACAGCTTGTTGCCGCCTTGGGTGATCGTGTTCACCACGGTAGCGTCGATGCCGTCGATCATGTCGACCTCACCGGCGTTGAGCGCCAGTACCCGGGCGGAGTTGTCGGGGATGATGCGGAAGATCACGTTCTTGGTCTTGGCCTTCTCGCCCCAGTAGTCGTCGTTGCGGACGAGCACGACGTTCTCGCCCTTGTTCCACTTGACGAACTTGTACGGTCCGGTCCCGACCGGGTTCTCCATGACGCTGTTGCTACCGTCGGTCAGCGCCTTGGGGCTGACGATCGGCGCCGCCAGGCTCATGGCGAGGTTCGCCAGGAAGGCGGTGTTCTTCTGGGTGAGGTTGATGGTCACCGTGCTGGGATCGACCACCACCACGTCCTTGACCGAGCCGTACACGAAGGGGCCGTACGACATGTCGGCCGTCGCTTTGGGCGGGATCTGCCGGTCGATGTTGAACTTGACGGCTTCGGCATTGAAATCGGTGCCGTCCTGGAACTTGACGCCCTGCTTCAGCTTGAACGTATAGCTCAGGCCATCCGGGCTGACCTGCCAGGATTCAGCGAGGCTGGGCTCGACCTTGGTCGAGTCGGCCGCGTATTTCAGCAGACCCTCGTAGATGTTCGAGATGACCTTCGAGGACTCGCCGTCGTCCACCAGAGCCGGGTCGAGGCCGCGCGGGTCGGCGCCCTGCGCGTAGGTGAAGGTGTCGTTGGCGGCGTTTCCGCCGGTCTCAGGGGGCGCGGTCGACTCCGTGGTGCTGCCCCCTACGGCGGGCGCCGTCGTGGTCGTGGTGCCGGAGTTGCACCCCGCCAGCAGCAATCCTGTTCCGAGAACCAACGCGAGCCCGAGTGCCGGTAACCAGCCGTACCTCTTCATGCCTTCACCTCTCCTCCCTCGGATCCTCCCACGGCCCGCCTGGAGGAGCAGACCGCCTGTCGAATGGCTCGACTGGCTAAGTGTATCCCAACACCACCGCGAATCAGCAGATGCGCCGGGACAGTCCGCCGGTCTGCCTGCGGCCGACCTTCACTACTCCGCATGCTGCCGTGCCTTGTGACGCGCCCGCTCGTGGCGTTCCGCGAACATGGAGGCTGCCTGGGTCGTCGCGGCCACTTCGGCCCACCCCGCTTCATTCTCCACGTAGTCGAGCTGCGAGAAGAGCTCCGGGCAACGCTCCATCATCTTAATCGTCTCCGGTCCGTAGGGCAGTCCGTCGGAGGACGTGAGCGAGATGCCTGCCCGCTTGCGCAGGCGCCCCCGCGTGCTCCGCGCCAATTCAGTGCCGGGCAGGGGGCATACCGCGGAGAGCATGCTGTAGAAGACGCCCCGCCTCAGCAGGTCGGCATGAAGGCTCAAAGTCCGCTCGATGTCGCCCTTCGTCTCCCAGGGGAAGCCGACGATGAACGACGTGATCACTCTGAAGCCCAGTTCCACCGCCGCGTCGATCAGCCGCAGCTCCTTTGTCAGATCGGCTCCCTTGTGGATCCGATCGAGCGTGTCCTGCGAGGCGCTCTCCACCCCCACGAAGAACCCGCGACAGCCGCCCTGCCACAGGACCTCGAGGTCTGATTCTTCCAGCTGGTCGACCTTGAGTTGGCAGATCCACTGGTAGTCCGGGGCTTGTTCGTGCATCGCCGCACAGAGGGCGAGCAGATGGGCGCGGGGGCTGGCGGCATTGTCGCCGATGAGGGCGAAACTCGTCGTGCCGGTCGACGCACGCAGTCTATGCATCTCCGTGATCACCCGCGAGTGCGTCTTCTTCCTGACCCGCCGCCCCCAGAAGCTGCTGGTCGAGCAGAAACTGCAACGTCCGGGGCAGCCGCGTTCGGCTTCGAGGGGCAGGGCGTGACCGACTCCGGTGCCCCGGGACTCTGCCGCCGCGTCGGCGAACCCAGGAGCCTCGTCGACATAGGGGAGTGTGTCGAGATCGGCGATCAGATCACGGGGGACGAAGGGCGAATTCCGCGCGCACACGCCCGCGATACCGGCCAGGGGAGTGTCCGCTGTTTCTTCTCGGCGCGAGAGCACCTCGCGGAAGGTGGCTTCACTCTCCCCGACGAAGACCGCTTCGATCTCGGAAAAGGCCTCCAGTAGAGGTCGCGACGCGATCGACGCGTGCGGCCCCCCGAGCCACACACGTGTCTTGGGCGAGCGCCGGACCAGCGAGCAGGCCGCGGCGATGCTGTGGTGGAAAGAGCCGCACATCGTCGAGAACCCGACGATCTCGTGACGGTCGGTGTCTACGAGGTCCACCACGGCCTCCACCATCTCCTCGGAACAGGCGAAGGCGCGTGCCCGGAAGTCCGGACGCGCGAACGACAGCACTTCGACGTCTCCGCCCCAGTCTTTCGCCAGGGCTTGAAGGGAGTAGAGCCCGTAGGTCAGGGTCGGCGGCAGACGGCGCTGATCCACGTTGAGGGGGGGTACGAGCAAGATGGAGCCCACGACCCCTGCTCTACCCCTGAGGAGTCCTCGCGCGGGCGGCGCAGTAGGTCCAGGTCACGTGCGGTTCAGTAGGTCCGGCGGGGGGAAGTGACCGACGAATGCCTTCATGGGCCTAACAGTCGGCTTCGATGGCTCTGGTGGTTTGCCTGAGGTGTCTGACACCGTCTGCGTTCCGCTGCATTCGCCGAGCGCTGCGATGAAGGCTTCTCCGGCTTCGTACTTGTAGAGGGCCTCGGCACCAAGCCCATCGGCGATGTAGGCCGGAAGCAGCCAATACTCCTTAAGCAGGATGGCATCGCGCTCCAGCACGTCGGCGATCCTCTGGCCCAACTCCTGCGAGGTCTGGGGCGGCGGCTCTGCCAGACCCTCACGTTCGATCACCTCGGCGATCCGCAGTTTCAACTCCTCCGGGGTCAAGGGCGTCGGTAGATCTGCCATCGTTCCTCCTTTGGACGTGAACCTAACAGGTCTGTGACAATGCATACTAATATGTAGTGAGGTATTAGGACAGCCTTCCAGGCAAAGGGGGTCAGCGTGAGAGGCGATGACGAGCGCAAGCTGGTCACCGTGCTCTTCGCCGACCTGGGCGGGTTCACCGCCCTGGCCGAGACACTCGACCCCGAGGCCGTGCGCGATCTCCTGAACGGCCTGTTCGACCGGCTGGTGCCGTGCGTCGAGACGAACCGAGGTTCCGTCGACAAGTTCCTCGGCGATTCTCTGATGGCGGTCTTCGGCGCGCCGGTGACGCACCCGAACGACGCCGAGTGCGCGGTCCGGGCCGCGCTCGACATGCTGCAGGCGCTCGCGGCCTTCAACCAGGAGCGGGGTACGGCGCTCTCCATGCACTTCGGCATCAACAGCGGGCGCGTGGTCGCGGGAGCCATCGGGGGAGGCGGGCGGATCGAATACACGGTCATCGGGGATGCGGTGAACGTGGCCAAGCGTCTGGAGGAGGCGTGCGCCCCCGGTGAGATCCTCGTCGGCCCGCTTACCCACCGATTGGTGCGGGGGATGTTCGAGAGCGAGGCGGCCGGAGCCGTCTCCCTCCGCGGCCGCGCCGATCCCGTGGAGGCCCATCGCATCCTTGGAGAGTCCCCGACTCAGGGATACCGGGCCGACGGGAGGGTGTCCCTCACCGGCTTCGTGGGCCGAGCCGAGACGCTTCGCGCTGTCGACGAGTCGCTCGAGCGCCTCGTGTCCGGCACGGGCGGGGTGCTGTTCGTCTTCGGCGATGCCGGTTTGGGCAAGTCGCGTCTCATGTCAGAGGCTCGGCGAAGATCCGAGCATCGCGACATCCGGTGGCTCGAGGGCCGAGGGCTCGAGTCCGCGGGTAGACTCAGCTACTTTTCGGTCGCGCACCTGCTCCTTGCCGACGCCGGGGTGTCTGCCCAGGAGGGCGCGGAGGAGCGTCTGGAGAAGGTCGAGCTGCGGGTGGAGTGTCTGTTCGGCGACGAGGCGGCCACAGTCATCCCCACCATCCGAGCCCTCATGGGCGCGCGTGCGTATGGTGCCCCGGACTCGCGGGAGGAGCCGGAAGGGTGGAACCTCCGGGTGGGGGTGCCGGAGGTGCTCCGCCGATACGTGGTCGAAGCGTCCCGGGAGCGCCCGCTGGTCGTCGTGATCGACGACGTGCAGTGGCTCGACCTGTCGTCTGTCGAGGCGCTCGAGCGCCTGCTGCCTGAGGCTTGCCGTTGCCCCATCCTCTTCTGCTTCCTCGGGCGCGGCCGGGACGGGGCACACGAGTCTCGCCTGCTCGCCGCCGCCCAGATCGCGGGCGCGCCCTCGACGACCCTGACGCTTCCTCCGCTGTCCTCCGCGGAGACAGAGGAACTCGTTCAGCAGATGCTTGGAGGCGCTGCCGCACCCATCGGACTCAGCCTGTCGGTCTCCCGGAGGGCGGTGGGAAACCCCCTGTTCGCCGAGGAGATCGTGCGTCAACTCGCGGAGGCCGGCAGCCTGAGTGAGGGGCGGGATGGCCGGTGGGCTTTTGCGGCCGGGGGCGTGGAATCGGTGGTGCCCGACACCGTGCAGGGGGTCATCGCCGCCCGCATCGACCACCTCCCCGAGGGCGCGAAGCGTTGCCTCCGTCATGCCTCGGTGATCGGCCGGAGCTTCGACCGGAAACTCCTGGCTGCCATGGCCGACGACGAGGATGGGTTCGGAGAAGACCTCTCCGATCTCGACACGGCGCTGACCGATCTCGAAAGTCGGTCGCTCATCGCCGCATCCGCGCCCTTGGAGGGAGCCTACACGTTCGGCCATGCCCTCTTCCAGGAGGCGGCCTACGAGAGCATCCTGGTGAAGCAGCGCGGCCGCCTGCATTCCCGGGTCGCCAGGGCCATCGATGAGGTTTACGCCGACGAGTCCGAGGCCCAGGCTGGGGTCCTCGCCTTTCACTACTCCCGAGCCGAGGAGTGGGAGAAGGCCCGCCACTATCTGGTCCTGGCAGGCGAACGGTCGGCGGGCATCGCCGGCGACGCCGAGGCGGTCGCCTTGTACCGGGAGGCCATGGCGGCCCTGCTGAGAGCGTTCGACGAGAGCATCGAGGCTGAAGGCGCGGCCGATCCCGTCGAGTGGTTCGTCGCGAGGATCGAACCGTTCTACGAGGCCCGGCAACTCGGGGAGCTGGTCGACGCGCTGGAATCGTTCTACCGCAAGGTGGCGGATGCGCACGGGCCCGGTGACACGCGAGCTCTGGCGGCCGCCGCGGTCCTGGGGGCCGCCTACGTCAACCGGGGCGCGTACGCCCAAGCGGAGAAGCTGCTCGAGGAGAGCATCGGCCGTTGCGCGCCCGTTCCCGGACCAGGCTTGCGGCCTTTCACACGCATGTCGATCGCGCTCGGGATCGCGCATCTGTGGCGGGGCCATCTCGCGGAAGCGAAGACTACCCTCCAAGCCGCGCTCGACCTCCAACGAGCCGCCCCCGAGCCCGATCCGCGCCTACTGCCCGAATGCTACTTGTTCCTCAGCGCGGCGCTGTACTTCGGCGGCGATCTCCGCGGCTGCCGCGAGATCGTCGAGGAGGCCCTTCAGTCGGCCCACGTGCCTGAGGGACCGCGACGCCTCGAGCTGATGCTGAACCTCAGCAATGCCCACCTCCTCGCCGGCGACCTCGACCAGGCCGAGTCATGGGCGGCTACGTGTGTGGAACGCGCCCCCTGGCCCTACCTTCGAGCCCTGGGCGACAGCCACCTGGGCTTGGTGCGGCACGCGCGGGGCGACTTCAAGGCGGCGGAACGGCACTACGAGGCGGCTCTGGCGGTGTTCGAGGGCCTGGGCAGGGCGCCCGAGACGGCGGAGACCGTCCTCTACCTAGCCGAGGCACAGCTCCAAGATGGGGGCACGGCCAAGGCCCGAGAGACCGCCGAGAGGGCGGTGCGGCTGGTGGAGACGGCCTACGGTAGCGGTAGTTGGTACCTTCCCCGCGCCTACTGGACCCTGGCCGGCGCCGCTCTGGCCGAAGGCCGCTTGGACGACGCTGAACGGTTGCTGCTCGAAGGGGAAGAGATGGCCCAAGCCCGGATCGCCGACAGCGACCCGTTCCGGTCCGAGCTCTTGTTCCGGCGTGCCCTCGTGCGCCAAGGCCTGGGCCGGAGCGCCGATGCCGGTGAGGATCTCAGGCAGGCTCTCGTGCGCATGCGGGCCCTGGGAGGCGATGAGCACCCGCGGCTCCTGTCCATGCAGGCCGAGTGGGCGGCGACCCCGCCGGGGTCGCCGCCCACGCTGTGAACCGCTACTTCCTCTTGCCCTAGACGTCGAGCAGAGCCGCGTCGGCCGCCCGCTGCGGCTCCTGCGCGCGCCGGCCGGAAGGAGTCACTTCGGGCCGTCTCCCGGCGCTTTCGGGAGCGCTCGCCTGCTCGCTCAGCACTCGGTCCCAGGCTTTCTCGTCGTGGACCAGCATCCGGCCTTTGAGCTGCACTCGTGTCGACTGCGGGGGCTGCGTCATCATGTGGATGAAGCGCCGGATGCCCCACAAGTCCGTCCCGCTGGTTGACATGCTGTCCTCCTCATCTCCGGCCGTGTGCTGTCACCTACCGATGTTCAGCGTGCGAGCCGAAATGCAAGGGTGGTCAAAGCGTCGCCAAAGAAACGTCAAGGCTCGCCGGCCCTGTTCCTCCACCCGACGGATCCAGTTTCAGGGCGCGACTGCCGTGCGCTACACTTCCCGACATGGAACGCGCAGCCCGACGGGAAACGCTCCTCCAACAGTTCCGCGTAGGGTCGCCCATCGCGCGGACCCTCGGTCTCGTTCTCAGCTTCACCGAGGACGACGGCGCGGTCATCCACATGCCGTACAACGCCGACTACGACCAGGCGGCAGGGGCGATCCAAGGCGGCATGTACGGGGTCGTCATGGACGCGGCCGGCTGGTGCACCTCGGCCGTCAGCCGGGACGAGACCGCCTTGCCGGCCACCGCCGAGCTCTCCATGCATCTGCTCAGAGCGGTGCATGGAGTGGGCCTTCGCGCCGAGGGACACCTCTTGAAGGCGGGCAAGCGGCAGGATGTCGTGGAAATGTTCCTTTACAATGACGTCACCGGGGAGCTGGTGGGGCACGCGACCGGCACGTTCGTGCCGTCCGAACGGATCTCCAGCGATGTCCGACGGCGGAGGCGAACGGCGAGGGACTGATAGGGCGACGAATGCCAGGGGGTCACCGTGGAGGATTTCGAGAAGCTGGGCGCTTTCTACTTGGGACGGGCATACGATCTGCAGGCGAAGCAGCTGAAGGAAGATCTGCTCCTCTACGACTCCAAGGACCTGGTCACCCACGGAGTCTGCGTGGGCATGACGGGCAGCGGCAAGACGGGCCTCTGCATAGGCCTCATCGAAGAGGCCGCGATCGACGGCATACCGGTCATCATCATCGACCCGAAGGGCGACCTCCCCGACCTGCTTCTGACCTTTCCCGATCTTCGGCCGGAGGACTTTCGCCCGTGGATCAACGAGGACGACGCGGCCAAGAAGGGCCTCACTCCCGATGACTACGCCCAGCAGCAGGCTGAGCTCTGGACCAAGGGTCTGGGCGATTGGGGGGAGAGTGGGGAGCGCATCCGGCGGTTGCGCGACGCCGCCGACTTCTCCATCTACACGCCGGGCAGCGCCGCGGGGCTGCCGGTCTCCATCCTGGCCAGCTTCGCGGCGCCGTCTCAGGCGGTGCGCGACGACCCCGAGCTCCTCGGCGATCGCATCAGCACCAGCGCCACGAGTCTCCTCGCGCTTCTGGGCATCGACGCCGACCCGATCCAGAGCCGGGAGCACATCCTGCTCTCCACCATCTTCGACCAGGCGTGGCGGCAGGGGCGGGACCTGGACCTGGCCGGACTGATCGGGCAGATCCAGAACCCTCCCGTGACGAAGGTGGGGGTGATGGACGTGGAGTCGTTCTATCCTTCCAAGGAGCGCTTCGACTTGGCCATGCGGCTGAACAACTTGCTGGCCGCTCCGGGATTCTCCGCGTGGATGGAGGGGGAGTCCCTCGACATCGCCCGTATGCTGCATACCCCGGAGGGGAAGCCGCGCGTGTCCATCTTCTCGATCGCCCACCTCGGCGACGCCGAGCGGATGTTCTTCGTGTCGCTCCTGCTCAACGAGATCCTCGGATGGATGCGCGCGCAGCCCGGGACCGGCTCCCTTCGCGCGCTCGTATACATGGACGAGATCTTCGGGTTCTTCCCGCCGGTGGCCGATCCACCGTCGAAACGTCCGCTGCTGACGCTTCTAAAGCAGGCCCGGGCCTTCGGTGTGGGCATAGTCCTCGCGACCCAGAACCCGGTGGACCTGGACTATAAGGGGCTGGCCAACGCCGGCACCTGGTTCATCGGCCGACTGCAGACCGACCGCGACAAGGAGCGGGTGCTCGCCGGCCTCGAGGGGGTGGCCGCGGGGACGGCCGGCGCGTTCGACCGGCAGGCGATGGAACAGATCCTGGCCGGCTTGGGCAACCGGGTGTTCCTGATGTACAACGCCCACGAGGACGCTCCCGAGGTCTTCCAGACGCGTTGGACGATGTCCTACCTCCGCGGGCCTTTGACCCGCACGCAGATCAAGACCCTGATGGACCCGCGGAAGGCGGCCTCGCCGCTCGCGGCCGCCCCTGCCGGGGTTGCCGCGGCCCCGAGCCCGACGGCCGCCCCGGATGGCGGCGCGGCCCAGCCGTCCACGGCAGCGTCGACGCTGTCGGCGCCGCCCGTGCCGCCGCCCGCGCCGGCAGCGGCCCAACAGGCGACACCCGCCGCCGGCCGACCTCTGCTTGCCCCGGGCATCTCCGAGTACTTCTTGCCGGTGCGCGGCGCGAAGCCGGCCGGGGGAGGGCTGCGCTACCGGCCCGCCCTCCTCGGCATCGCCGACGTCCACTTCGCCGACCCGAAGCTGTCCCTCGACCAAACGGTGACGGTGTCCGCGCTGACCCCGATCGTCGCCGAGGCGGTGCCGGTCGACTGGGAGCTTGCGCAGTCAGTGTCGGTCGCGGTGGGTGACCTGGAGCGACAGCCCGCCGAGTCGGCCTCGTTCGTCGACCTGCCCGCGGCGGCCGTGAAGGCGGCCAGCTACGACGATTGGGGCCGGGACTTCGCCGGATGGGTGTATCGCACTCAGGAGGTCGCGCTGCTGCGCAGCCCCAGCTTGAAGCAGGTGTCGCGTCCAGACGAGAGTGAGGGAGACTTCCGGGTGCGGTTGCAGCAGGCCGCGCGCGAGCAGCGCGACGCGATGACGGACGCGTTGCGGGAGAAGTATGCGCCCAAGCTCGCGGCCCTGGACGAGCGTATCAGGAAGGCCGAGCAGGCCGTGAACCGCGAAGCCGAGCAAGCGCGGGGCGCCCAGATGCAGACGGCGATATCGGTGGGGGCCACGGTCCTGGGTGCGCTCTTCGGGCGCAAGAAGTTCAGCACCTCGACCATGGGTCGAGCCACGACCGCGGTTCGCGGGGTGAGCCGGTCGATGGACCAGGCGGGCGACGTCGGCCGGGCCAAGGACACGGTGGAGAGCCTCAAGCAGAGGCAGGCCGACCTTCAGGCTGAGTTCCAGGCCGAGGTCGACAGTCTCGAAGCCAAGGTCGACCCTCTCACCGAGGTGCTCGATCCGGTCGCGGTGAGGCCCAAGAAGACCGACGTGGCGGTGAAGATCGTCACGCTGGCGTGGACTCCCCAGTGGGTCGATGCGACGAGAGCGGAGACGCCGGCATGGGGGTGACGCCCGCGGCGGCGGGGCTGCAGCGGGCTTGGGCCGCGGACGCCGGAGCGCACGCCTTTCAGCCTGCCAGTCAGCGGTAGAAACGCAGGTCGCTCAGTTGGGCGTTGAAGCGTCCCTCGTTCTTGGGGTCCGCTGCGAGCTTGGTGATCCAGATCCGGCCTGACTGTACCGCCCGGCCCAGGTCCACGACCTGCTTGTTGCTGCCGTCGAGGGTCGCCACCTTGGTCATCTGTCCGCCGGCGTCTGGCGCCTGCACCTCACCCGCCCATCCGGGGACGGGGGAAGTGATCTCCAGCATGGTCGCCGAGGAGTCGAGCTCGAACGCCACGCCTACGCCCTGCTTCAGATTGCCGAAGGCGGCGCTCTTGTAGCTCTCGGTCGACCACCCCGTCGTTTCGTCGCCGTCGATGAGCTGGGGCAGGAGGTCGTGGTTCTCCTTCTTGTCTCCCTCGGGGTCCAGGTCTTTGAGGGAGGCTAGCTTGACCGCCGTGGGCTCCCGGGTCACCACGACGCGTACGGTCTCCTGAGGGACCGCCGCTCCCGCCGCCGGCTCCTGCTTGACCACCGTACCCGCGGCCGTGCCGGGCACCAGCTGCTGCTCCGCATCGACCTCGATCTTCAGGCCCGCGGCCGCAGCGATCGACTTCGCTTCGTCCACGCTCTTGCCCAGGAGGTCAGGGGCCGTTCCGGTGTTCCAGAACAGGGCCCAGGCGCCCAGCACGACCGCCGTCACCACGACCGCGCCCAGCGCGATGATGCCGAGCCGCCGGCCGCCCCTGCCCCTGCCCCTGCGCCTGCGTCGGCGCTTCAGATCGGTTCGGCGGGGGCTCGCCGACAGCTTGTCTCGGTCGCCGGCGGCTTCGCCGCCTGCCCCGGCAAGGTAGGAGGCTGCGTCTGCTTCGGCAAGGTCGGGGTAGGTGCCCGGCGGCGGCGTCCACTCGCTGCTGTCGCTCAGCGTCTCGGGGTGAGCCGGTCCGAGCACGGTTCGCCGCAGAGCGCCGAGCAGGCCGCCCCCCGCATGCTGCGGGCGGTAGAGGTCGAGGGCTATGAGGGCGCCGAGCAGCTCGTCCATCGACTGGAAGCGGCTCTCCGGCAGCTTCTCTAGGCAGCGCAGGACGATCCGGTCCACGGCCGGAGGCGTCTCAGGCTGGACCTCGACGAGAGGCTTGGGCCGGTCGCGCACGTGCTGGCGACCGATCTCCACCACGGTGGTGCCGTGGAACGGGGGCTCACCGGTGAGCATCTCGTACATCACGATGCCCAGCGAGTAGATATCGGTACGTTCGTCGACGGGGCGGCCCTGGACCTGCTCGGGCGACATGTAGCGGCTGCTGCCGATGATCGAGCCTTCGCGGGTCACCTGGGTCCAATCGGCTCCGGTGGCGATGCCGAAATCGATCAGCTTCACGCGCCCTTCGGCGTCTAGCAGGATGTTCTGCGGCTTCACGTCGCGGTGGACGATGCCGGCCAGGTGGGCTTGAGCGAGACCCTCGGCGATCTGTCCGGCGATCTGGCCCGCGTCCTGCACCTCCAGGGGTCCGGTGGCCCGGATCAGGTCCTTGAGGGAGCGCCCGTGCACATACTGGAAGACCAGGTACTCCTCGGTGTCGGTCGATCCCCTGTCTATCAGCGTCACCAGATTCGGGTGCGACAGCCGGGCGATCGCCTTGCCCTCCCGGTTGAAGCGAGTGCGGGCGTGGGCGTCCAGGCTGAGCGGCGGCTGCAGGCGCTTGATAGCGACGTGCCGCTTGAGGTCCGTGTCCCAGGCACGGTAGACCGTCGACGTACCTCCCTTGCCCAGAGGAGGCCCCATGACGTAGCGGCCTTGGTAAAGGGGCTCGCCGGACTGGGCGGCTTCAGAAGGTTCAGGGGGATGGGCGTCGAGCGGAGGCAGGAGCGTCGATGTCTCGGGGGGGTCGGGCGTCACGCTCGGCACGTCGTCGGGGGCCACGGTCTAGCAGGGTGTTGATGAATGGCTGCTTCGCCTGCGGGGTGCGCTGGGTGTGCGCGAGGCTAGGACGCAGGGAGCGCTCGTAGCAGCGCTACGGGCGTGACTGAGAACGACGCATGGCGCCGCCCAGTGCGATCCGCGGGCCGATGTATCGTTTTTCAACACCCTCCTCGCGGTTCCTCCTCGACTCTCTGGGGGGCGTAGCCTGGCTGAGAGACGCGCCCTACGGGCTGGGCGTGACCTGGAGACCCCTGGCCACGTCCGCGACGTCAGCTTCGTTCATGCCCTCGGCGGTCACCGCGTAGCTCACGTCTCCTTCGCGCCATCCTACCATGAGGGCCGGGCCGTTGCGCGTGACGACGGCCGGTTGTCCACGAACGTCGACGGTGGTGTCGCCTTCGTCACCTACCTCGAACCAGTCCCCTTCGAGCAGGCTGAGCCTGACCTCGGGACGGCCGGGGTCGTAGTAGCGCACCTCGAAACCTTGACCGCCACTCTGCTCGGAGACTTGGCGCGGGTTGTCGGACGCCGGATCGAGCTGCAGGCCAGGGGGGAGGGTGCGGGGGTAGAGGACAGGGAACGTGAAGGCGGCCGCGAGAGCCGAATACGGGGCTGGAGGAACGCCGGGCGCCAGGGAGGTATCGGTGGCTCCGCCCGGTCCCCCGCCGGTCGACGAGGCGCCTCCGTTGATCACGACCACCAGCCGGGACCCGGGGGGCACCCGCTCCCCAGCCGCCGGCGACTGCTTGAAGACCTGACCGGGCAGGACCTCGTCGGTCACCTCGTTCAAGACCTCGAGCTGCAAGCCGTCCTTCTCGGCGGTCGTGCGTGCCACTGACTCGTCGAGTCCCGATAGGTCGGGCACCAGCACGGAGGGGCCGGCGGCGATCCACAGTTCGACGGAGGCTCCACGATCCACCTTGGCTCCCGCGGGCGGATCCTGGGCTGTCACCGTCCCGGCCGCGGCCGTCGACTTGCGGTCTACGTGGTTGAGGCCCAGACTGAGCCCAACGTCCTTTACGGAGCTACGGGCCTTGCTCAGATCCATCCCGGCGAGGTCGGGGACCACGACCGACGTCTGCGACTGGATGCTCATCGTGGTGGTGGAGGCATGAGCCTTCTGTTGTGGCGGGGTCGGTGAACGGAGCAGGCCGACGACCACGATGAGCCCCGCGATGAGGGCGACCACGATCGCCGCGATGACGAAGCCACCGACCGGGCGGCGTTCGGGCATGTCGATGCGATCCCCTTCACCCACGGGCCGAGGTTAGCATGCATCTTGGTTACTTTCGGCCGGCGCAGTATCATGGGGGCTCTTCCATGGGAGGCTGCTGAAAAGCGAAGGGACGTTCGGGTAGCGGAGGCCGAGTGCAAGGGGCGCCATGATCTACTACGTCATCCCACGCGAGTTGGCTGATCGATACTACGAAGAGTTCAAGAAGCGCTTCGAGGACGTCGAGGGCGTCGAGGTCATCGTCGACCGGCGTGAAGGCGAGCGTAGGACCGATGCCGACCACGGTGGCATGCGCGTGCTCCGCGACAGACGGCGGAAACGCCCGGGAGGCACGTTCCCTCAGCTCTAGAGCGGCACCAGTGCCCCAGCCGCCCCAGGGCGACGACCGCGAGTACCGGGTCGACCTGCACAATCACACCAGCTTCTCCCCGGATGGCGACCTCTGTCCTCGCATCCTCCTCGAGCTCGCCCGCTCCCGCGGGATCGATTGCATCGGGGTGACCGACCACGACGACCTCGCCGGGGCTCGTGACTGCCTCGCATTGGCGGCCGATGATCCGACGCTTCCTCGGGTCGTACCGGGCATCGAGGTTCACACCCGCGAAGGAGAGATCATCGGGCTCTTCGTCGAGCGCGCCATACGCCCCGGCCGGCCCCTGGCCGACACGGCGGCCGAGATCAGGAGCCAGGGGGGTGTCGTGTACCTTCCGCATCCCTTCGACACCTCGCGACGCGGCACGGTGCACCGGGAGAGCTTGAGCGCCGCCGCCGCCCTCGCCGATATCATCGAGGTGCGGAACGGCCGTTCGACCCGACCCTCGTCCGAGCGGCGGGCGGGCGCCCTCGCCCGCGAGGTGCGCGCGGCCGCAGCCGCGGGCAGTGACGCGCACTTCTCGGGGGAGGTGGGCCGGTCGTGGGTCGGGGTGCCGCGGATGCCCACTCGGGAAGACCTGGTCGAGGTGCTGCGGCTCGGCCGCTTCGCGGCCGAGCCCGCCCCGTGGCGGTACGTGCCTCCCTGGTACTACCTCCTCCGCTCGGCGGCGGCGAAGGCCGTCGGCCGCCGCCGCGGCCGGGCATGAGCGGGCCACAGACGGCGCGGGGCTTCGGCCTTTGCCCGGTAGCCAGGGATGCGCCGGCCGCCTCGTAGCCCCCGGCTCGGGCGGCACCCGCGTCGGAAGCCTCGCGGTTCGCCCTCCCCTGCTCGTGGGTATAGTGGTGCCGCTGTGAACGGCACACCGGACAGGGCTACGCGTGCGCTCCTGTGGGAGCCTTGGCTGGGTGGTCCCACCGTCCATTGCTACCTGTGCGCCCACCATTGCCGCGTGGAGGCCGGGGCGCGGGGCCTTTGTGCCGTCCGCGAGAACCGCGACGGGGTTCTCTACACCCTCACCTACGGCTGCCCCATCTCCGCGGGCGTCGACCCCATCGAGAAGAAGCCCCTCTTCCACTTCCTTCCCGGCACGACGAGCTACTCGATCGCCACCGTGGGCTGCAACTTCACCTGTCTCTTCTGCCAGAACTCCGACATCAGCCAGATGCCCCGCGACCAGCGGCGCATCCAGGGAGGCTCCATCGAGCCCGAAGAGGTGGTGGAACGGGCCCTCGAAGCGGGTTGCGCCAGCATCTCCTACACGTACACCGAGCCCACCATCTTCTTCGAGTACGCCCTCGCGTGCGCCCAGCGCGCCTCGGATGCCGGCCTCAAGAACGTCTTCGTCACCAACGGCTACATGACGAAGGAGTGCCTCGATCTCATCGACGGTCACCTCCACGCGGCCAACGTCGACCTGAAGGCCTTCACCGACGAGTTCTACCGCGAGGTGGTAGGGTCGCGGTTGAAACCGGTGCTCGACTCCATCAGTCGCCTGGTGGATATGGGAGTCTGGGTGGAGGTGACGACCCTGCTGATACCCGGCCGTAACGACAGCGAGGACGAGTTGGCTCGGCTGGCCGGCTTCCTGGCCTCGCTGAGCCCCGACCTGCCCTGGCACGTGTCGCGATTCCACCCCACCTACCGCATGCTCGACGTCCCGCCGACGCCGATATCCTCGGTCGAGAGGGCGCTTGAGGCGGGCAAGAAGGCGGGGCTGCGCTACGTCTACGCGGGGAACATCTGGGGGCACGACAGTGAATCAACGGTGTGCCCGCACTGCGGCACGGTGGTGATAGAACGCCGGGGGTTCGCGCTGGGCAAGACCGGACTGGATGGTGCGCGCTGCGCCGAATGTGGGGAGCACATCCCCCTCGTGCTCGACTCAGCCGCCCGGACCGCCGGCGCCAGGACCGTCGGCATCGACAAGGAGACCACATGACCCTGGTCGGTTGCGCCGCCACTCCACATCCACCCATCATCGTCCCCGAGGTCGGGCGGGAGCGGACGGCGGACGTCGCTTCGACCCTGGAGGCGATGCGCACCCTCGGCGAGCACGTGCGCGACCTCGACCCCGACGTCATCGTCGTCATGTCGCCTCACGCTCGGATCGATCCGAGCCGCATGGGGGTCTCGACGGCCTCCGTGTGCACGGGCTCCCTGGCCTACTTCGGGGCGCCTCACGTGCGCTTCTCCCTCCCGGGCCGGCCTCAGCTGGCCGAGGCGATCATCGGCGCGGCGGCGGAGAGAGGTGTGAACTCGGGGCCGCTGAGCGACCGCGGGGGCCGGCTCGAGCTGGACCACGGCTGCATGGTGCCGCTGGCCTTTCTCGTCCCCCCTCTCGCCCAACCGCCCGCGCTCGTCGTCCTCGCCTTCTCGTACCTCGACCCGTCCCTGCATTGGAGGTTCGGGGAGGCCGTGGGAAGAGCGCTCGACGCCGCCGACGAGCGGGTGTTCTACGTGGCGAGCGGGGACCTCAGCCACCGCCTCACCCTCGACGCGCCGGCGGGTTACGTGCCCCGCGCGGCCGACTTCGACCGCGCCGTGGTGGAGCTCTTCGAGGCCGGCGACGGCAAGGGCTTCCTCGACATCTCTCCGGCGCTTCTGCACGACGCGGGGGAGTGCGGATATAGGTCGCTGGTCACCCTCTTCGGGTTGCTCGAAGGACGTGCGCACACCACGCACCTGCTCTCCTACGAGGGTCCGTTCGGAGTGGGGTACATGGTCGGCAGCGTCGAGCTGACGGCGGCCGCAGGGTGAACGACACCACGGATCCCATCGTCGCCCTCGCTCGGCGTGCCGTGGAGACGTGGGTGCGCGAGCGGCGCATGGAGGATCCTGTGCTCCCCGAAGGCACGACGCCGGATCGTGCGGGCGCCTTTGTCTCTCTGCATATGGGGGACGGGTCGTTGCGCGGCTGTATCGGGACCTTGGCGCCATCCACTCCGAGTCTGGCGGAGGAAGTGGTCAACAACGCGGTGTGCGCCGCCACCAGGGATCCCCGGTTCAGCCCCGTGCGGCCGGAGGAGCTCGCCGGCCTGGATGTATCGGTCGACGTGCTCGACCCCCCGGAGGAGATCGAAGGCATCGGCGAGCTCGACCCGAAGCGCTACGGCCTCATCGTCCGGGCCGACGATGGACGGCAGGCTCTGCTCCTGCCCGACCTCGAAGGAGTCGACCGGCCGGAGACGCAGCTCTTGATCACGTGTCGCAAGGGAGGCATCGATCCGAAGCACGACCGCTACCGCCTCTTCCGTTTCACGGTAAGCCGGCACCACTGACGCCTTTCATGGGGTCAGCCCGTACGCTATAATTCCCGGTGTATAGATCCACGAGGATCGTGAGGTCCATCATCAATCAGTTGCGCACAAATCCCAACGTTCCCGGCCGCTTCCTCGAGAACCTGCGGTATTCCGGGCCTGAGCATCTTTCTCTCGGCGCGCGGG
>JAJZQZ010000023.1 GCA_021802965.1 Actinomycetes bacterium | reverse complement strand
GGCAAGGTTGGCGGTGGCGAGGGAACCGGCCAGGGCGTTGCTCAACCCCAGGTCCTTCTGCATGGCCGGAAGGACCATCGTGTAGCCGAAGCGCCCCAGCCCGAGCAACGCGAACACGCTGAGGGTAGACACCGCGAGGACGACCCAGCCGTAGTGGATCGGCGCCCGCCGGCGGGCGACTTCCTCGGTCACGAACGGAGCCCTGCTACGCCCGCTTCCTGCGTCCTTGTCCCGCCTGCGGCCATCGCGCCCTGGTGGCAAACCGTCACTTTTCGGCAGCCCGCTAGTCTTCCAGGTAGCACTCGCAGGTCATCGGGTCCCACACCTCTTCGCCGTCGGCTTTGCGCTTCTCGCGCAAAGCCGACCACACCTTCTCCGGCGTCAGTGGCAGGCTGTTCACCGAGACACCCATGGCGTCGAAGATGGCGTTGCGGAAGCACCCCATGGTCGGCAGCGTGGCGCCCTCGCCCACTTCCTTGACTCCCCAGGGCCCGGCGGGCTCGTAGCTCGGCACCAGCGAGGAGTGCACCCGGGGCATGTCCAATGCGGTCGGCAGGCGGTACTCACCCAGGGTGGGGTTGGCGATCTTGCCGTTCTTGTCGAAGCGCACCTCTTCCCAGATCGCCTCGCCCATGCCCATGTAGAGGGCGCCGTGCACCTGGGCGTGCAGCAAAGCAGGGTTGATGACCTGGCCGCAGTCGTGCACGTCCCAGACGTCCAGTACCGCGACCTCGCCGGTCTCTTGGTCGATCTCGACTTCGGAGACCTGGGCCGCGAAGCTGTAAGCGGGCGAGGTGCCTACCGGGGCGCCTTTGAACTTGCCACCCAGCTTCGGTGGAGCGTACGAGCCGCGACCGGTGAGGGGCCCCTTGCGCACGAAGAATGTGCGGGCGACGTCCTCGAACGTGGTGAGTATGGTGTCCGGGTTGTCCTTCGCGAAGATCTTGCCCAGACGCACCTCGAGCTGCTCGGGCGGGAAATCGAGCATCTGACCCGCCGTCTCCAGTAGCTGGGTCTTGACCTCTTCGCCCGCCTGCTTCACCGCCGCGCCGGACATGAGGGTCTGCCGGCTGGCGTAGGCGCCGAAGTCGTGGGGCGTCGTCTCGGTGTCGGCGGCCACGATCTTCATCTGCTCGTAGGTATAGCCCATGGCCTCGGCGGCCATCTGGCACAGGATCGTGTCCGAGCCCTGGCCGATGTCGGTGGCTCCAGTGTACAGGGTGGCGGCGGTGCCGTCTTCGCCCACCTTGATCATCGCCGAAGCCTGAGGCAGGTCGGTCCTGTAGATGGGGTAGCCCGCACCCGATACGAAGCTGCCCGTGGCGATGCCGATGCCGCGGCCGGGAGGCAGGTGCCCCTTCTTGTCCCGCCAACCGGAGACGTCGCGCGCCTTCTCGAGGCAGGCCACCATCTCGCACGAGTTCACGACGTAGTCGTTGGGGGTGACGGTGTTGGGCCGCCGGGCGTTCTTCAGGCGGATCTCGATCGGGTCGATGCCCAGGTCCTTCGCGATGTTGTCCAGGTGGGCCTCGAAGGCGTATCGGGGCTGAGGCGCTCCGTGGCCTCGCTGGGCCCCGCATGCGGGCAGGTTGGTGTACACGCGGTGCATGTCGAAACGGTAGTTGTCGAACTCGTAGGTGAGGGTGAGCATGGCCCCGGCGTAGTAGGCGGAAGCGATGCCCAGGCTGGTGTAGGCACCGCCGTCCATGATGAAGTCGGCGTGCACGCCCAGGATCATGCCCTCCTTGTCGACCCCGGTGGTCAGCTTCATGTACTGGCGATGGCGTCCCCGGTTGTGCGCGAACATCTCCGCCCGGTCATAGAACATCTTGACTGGGCGCCCCGTGATCTTGGAGAGGGCCGCGCCGGCGAACTCCAGGCCGGTGGGCTCCAGCTTGCCTCCGAAACCGCCGCCCACGTAGGTCTTGATGACCCGCACGTCGCCCATGGGCAGGCCGAACTCCCGGGCGATGTAGTACTGGAAGTAGTGGGGCGACTGGGTGCTCGAGTAGACCGTGAGCTTGCCGTCCTGCCAGATGCTGGTGGCCGTGTGGGGCTCGAGGGGGGCCTGGTAGGTGCGGTTGCCGACGAAGAAGTCGGTGCGCACGTAGTCGGCCTGCTTGAAGGCGGCGTCGACGTCGCCGAAGTCCTGGTGGATCTCGGTGTTGTTGTTCCGCGGATACTCCGGGTGGATCTGGGGAGCGTCCTCGTCCATGGCATGCAGGGGGTCGAGGACCGCCGGCAGGACCTCGTAGTCCACCTTGATGGCTTTGAGGGCTTTGTAGCAGGTCTCCTCGTCGATGCAGGCCACAGCCGCGACCTTGTCACCCACGAACTTGACCGTCTCGCTGCAGAAGATGTTCTCGTCCCAGCGGGCCGGCGAGATGCCGTACTTGAGGGTGGGCACGTCTTTGTGTGTGATGACCGCCTTCACCCCGGGCAGCTTCTCGGCTTCGGAGGTGTCGATCGAGAGGATGCGGGCGTGGGCGTAGGGGCTGGTCAGGATCTTGCCGTAGAGCATGTTGGGGAACTTGAGGTCGGCCGTGTAGCGCGCCTGCCCGGTGACCTTCTCGCGGGCGTCGATCTTGGGCTTGCTCTTGCCGATGACGGCGTAGTCCTTGTTCTCCGGCTCGGGCAGGCCGGGGTGCGTGTATTCGCGGGGCGGCAGCTTCGGGTCGTTCTGGGGCTGTCCGGCGGCGTTGGTGGGCTGGCTCATGCCGTCACCTCCCCGCTCGCAGCCGCCATGACGGCCTTGACGATGTTGACGTAGCCGGTGCAGCGGCAGAGGTTGCCCGAGATTGCCGCTCGGACCTCGGGCTCGGTGGGCTTCGGGTTGCGGGTGAGGAGCGCCTTGGCCGAGAGGATCATGCCCGGCGTGCAGTAGCCGCATTGGATGGCGGCGTTGTCGGCGAAGGAGCGCTGGAGCTTGTCGAGCTCGCCGTGCTGGGCGACGCCCTCTATGGTGATCACGTCGCAGCCGTCGGCCTCCAGGGCGAGCACCAGGCACGCATCGACCGGCTTACCGTCGAGGAGCACGGTGCACGACCCGCAATCCCCCAGCTCGCACCCCTTCTTGGTCCCGGTGAGGTCGATCTCGTCGCGCAGCAGGTTGACCAGGAGCGTGTTCGCCTTGACCACCACGCTGTAGTCGTCTCCGTTGACGGTGACGTCGACCAGGTACCGTTTGACGCCTTGCTTGTCGGCGATAGCTTGCATCCCGCCCCCTATACGTGCCCTTGAGTGATCGCGCGTTTGAGCGCCCTGCGGGTGAAGACGCGCACCAGGTCGCGACGGTACTCGTCCGAGCCTCGGATGTCGCTGATGGGCAGGCAGCAGCCCACCGCGGTGCGTCCGGCCTGCTCCAGGAGCTCGTCGCTCCAGGTCTTGCCCTCGATGACCTTGGCCGCTTCCTCGGCCAGGACGGGCACCTTGTAGACCGCGCCCAGGCAGATGCGTGCCTTTCGGATGACGTCGCCGTCCATGGTCACGGCTGTCGCGACACCCACCACGGCCAGGGCTCCGGACTTACGCAGCCCGAACTTGATGTAGGTGCTTCCTGTTGTGTCCTGCTCGGGGATGACGATCTCGGTGAGGATCTCTCCCTCCGGCTCGATCACGCAGCACGACGGGCCTGTGAAGAAGCTCTCCAGCGGCACGGTGCGCGCGCCGTCCGGCCCGACCATGGTGACCGAGGCGCCCAGCGCGATCAGGATCGGGGGGAGGTCGGCGGAGGGGATGGCGTTCACCAGGTTCCCACCGATCGTGCCCCGGTTGCGGATCTGGTTGTTGGCCAGCTGGTGCGCGGCCTGCGAGATGGAGAGGAAGTGCTGCTGCACCACTTCGGAGTCGCGGATCTGGTTGTGCGTCGCGAGGGCCCCGATGACCAGACCGCGCCCTGGCTCCCAGCGGATGTCGCGCAGCTCGGTCAGGTTCTTCAAGGAGACGAGAGCCGAAGGAGACGCCAGCCCGTTCTTCATCTTCACGAGGATATCCGTGCCCCCGGCCAGGGGCTTCGCTGCCGGGCCGAGCTCGACCAGGAGCGCGGTGGCCTCCGCAAGGCTCTCCGGAGCGTAGTAGTCGAAATCGGGCAGGTACATCGGGCCCCCTTGTCGCGTGGATCACATCAGATCGGAGCCGGGCGCCGCAGGGCGGCAAACCCGCCCTCTCGGCCGGCCGATGATTAACTGACTGACCAACCAATAACCGAGCCAGATTAGCACACCGAGAGCGAGGCCGCCAGGCATCGGCTCTCCCCGTGCGCGGGCTCGAGGGGGCGCGTCGGAGTGTGCCTCGACGTGCGCCCGGACGGTGTCTTTACCGGCCGCCCGTGGAGGTGTAAGAATGCGGTGACTGATTCGATCACCCGAACCACGGGTATCACTGCCAGCTCGTCCGGAACCACGGGAGGAGAACGCGCATGATCGAGACCGTGTCACCTCTGGGGCCGGCGCTCCGCACGGCGGCGCACGAGGCCCGGCTCACCTACGCCGACGCACAGATGCGGGGCCAGAGACCGCCCTGCGCGAACTACCTGCCGGCCTGAGGCAGGCGCCCGAGCGTGTCGCCCGCCCCCCGTATCACCGACCTCTGGCGCCTCGGCCCGGCGGAGGTCGTGTGCGCAGTGGGAGCGGGGGGCAAGACCTCGCTCCTGGAGCGCATCGCCCGGGACTACGAGACCGAGGGCGCGCGGGCGCTTCTCACCACCACGACCCGGGTCCGGCCGCCCGGCCCCGGGGGCAGGCCGCTCATCCTGGCCGACTCCCTGCAGGAGCTGGTGGCGCGGGTCGAGGGGTGGCTCGGGAGCGGGGCAGGCCGCAGCCCCTTCGTCGGCCGGGCCATCGATCCGGCGGGGAAACTGGACGGGGTCCCGTCGGAATGGGTGCCGGAGTTGCGCGACCTCGCCGGGGTGGCCGCCGTCCTGGTCGAAGCAGACGGTTCGAAGGGCCTTCCTCTGAAGGCCCCCGCCGCCTGGGAGCCCGTGATCCCGGAGTGCGCCTCGCTGGTGGTGGCTCTTGCCGGGCTGGATGCCCAGGGTGTCCCCCTCGACGAGCGTCACGTGCACCGCCCCGAGTTGTTGGCGGATCTCCTCGGTCTTCGAGTGGGGGAGCGCGCGTCGCCCGCCTCCCTGCTCGCGGCCCTCGTGCGGGGCTACGCCCCCGCGACGCCGCGTCGGGCGCGGTTGGTTGTCGCCTTCAACAAGGCCGACCTCGTCCCGCCGGCCGCTGAGCTGCTCGAGGCCTGTGAGTCGTCACCGTTCGAGGCATGGGCCGGCTCGCTGGCGGGGGGCGCGCAGGCCGGAGATGCGGCGCCCGAGGCGTGGCGACGGCTCGACGTGGGTGGGGGGTCCGGTGAAGGCCCCGATGTCGTGGTCCTGGCGGCCGGGCTGGCCCGCCGCATGGGCGTCGACAAACTGCTGGCTCCGCTGGGTGCCGGCAGCGTCCTGGGCAGGGTCGTGGGCGCGGTCGCGGGTTGGGCGCGCGTGGGGCGGGTGGTCGTCGTCACCGGGCCCGACTCCGGGGTGATCGCGCGCGCCCTTCGGGCCGAGTGTCCGGGCGGGGGCTACTCCCTCGCCGCCAACCCCGATCCGAGCCGGGGGATGGGCTCTTCCTTGAGCCTGGGGGTGGCGGCGCTCTACCCGGACACCGTGGTGGCGCGCTCGGGTTGTCGTGATCTGCTGGTCCTGCTGGGCGACCAGCCGTTCGTGACCCGCGCCACCCTCGGGCGTATCCTCCGCGCCGCCGAGGCCCATCCGCGCGCTGCCGCAACCGGGCTGGCCCGGAGCGGCGGAGTGGGGCCGCCGGTGCTCCTGCACCGCAGCCTCTTGCCCCTGATGGCGGAGCTCCCCGGTGACCAGGGCGCTCGGGGGTTGCTCGCCCGTTTCGCGTCGTCGGTCGTGGGCGTCACCGTCGTCGACGGCGAGGACCTTGATGTCGACACCCCGGCCGACCTGGAGAGGGCGCGCCTGCGAGTCGGATCGGAGGATCGCCTGTAGGTGATGTCCTCCAGACCGAGCTCGTCGTAGCTGTGGTCGAGTCATCGACGACCGAGGCGCCCGGGCGGGCCGGAGTCCGGCCGCCGGGGCGCCTCGGGGGGAGGAAGATCGGGGCTAGTCAGCCGTCTCGGTCGCGGTCATTTCTGGGCCGCGGATCTCCATGCTCTCTCCTCTGGCCCGGTGGTAGCCGTAGAAGATGAGCCCGATCGCCAGGGCCGCGAGAACCGAAAGCGGCACGAGGTAGTTGTCGTACCACGCCGCGTCCGGGGTACGGGGCCAGGCCATGTTGATGATCATGAACACCCCGTAAGCGAGGCCGACGACGTTCACCGGCCATCCCCACGAGCCCAGGTCGAAGTCGGCCTTCATCTTCGGCCATCCCTTGGTTCGGGCCCGGATCGAGGCCAGCAGGACCATCTGGTACGGGATGTAGATCCCGACGGTGGCCCATGCGATGATACGGGCCAGCTGCGATTGCTGGATGAGCAGGATGGCCGTGAAGACCATGACGAACAGCGTGGCCCGGACCGGCGTGCCGAACCGCGGCGACACCTTCTTGAAGAACCCTGAGGCCGGGATCTGCCCGTCGCGCCCGTAGGAGAAGAGGAGGCGAGCGGTGGTCGCCATCACGGCGAGACCGCAGACGAAGATCGCCACGCACACCACAGCAAGGAACACGTCGCTCAGCCAGAGCGGCAGGTGAGTCTTCAGGATCCAAGGCAGGACGGTTATCCCCTGCCCGATGGCATCGGGAACATTGGGAATAGCCACGAGGGCGGCCAGGATGAAGATGCCCCCGATGATGAACGTGCCTATCAGGGCGGCCAGGATGGCTCGCGGTACTTCCCGGGTGGGATTCTTGGTCTCCTCGGCTAGGCCTCCCGCCGAGTCGAAGCCGTAGAGCACCCACGCTGAGGCGAGCATGGCCGGGAGGAAGGCCCAGACGTAGGAGCCGCCGCCGGCGGTGCCCGCGGTGTCGAAGACCACACTCAGGCTTTGGTGCGACTTGCTGCCGAAGATGATCGCGATGATCAAGAAGAGAGCCACCCCCACCATCCCCACGATCTCCGTGATCGTGCCGATGTTGTTCACGAAGGCCATCACCTTGATGCCCACGATGTTGAGGATGGTCTGGACCGCGACGAAGCAGAGCGCGATGAGGGTCAGTGTCCATCGTGTCGGCTCGAGACCGAATAGCTCGCTGAACACCGGGGCGACGCCGAAGTCCACAGCGGCCACCGTGACGAGCAGGGCGATGAGGTACATCCAGGCCGCGAACCAGGCGTAGTTCGGTCCCCACAGGTGACGACACCACTGGTATATGCCGCCGGCGAGGGGATAGTGGCTGGACACTTCGGCGAAGGTGAGCGCCACGAGCAGCTGGCCGAAGAACACGATGGGCCAGCCCCAGAACGATGCCGCCGGCCCGCCGGTGTCGAGGCCGTACCAGAAGAGGCTGAAGATGCCGGTCGTGGCCGAGACGAAGCTGAACGCGATGGCGAAGGTGGAGAAGAAGCCGAGCGAACGGTGCAGCTCCTGATCGTAGCCGAACTTTTCCAGTAGCTTCTTGTCTTGTTCGTGCTGGTCGAGATGTGGTTCGCCTACCAAGGTCCCCCTCCTCGTGGTCGAAGCTTTGGGCGTCGAGATACCGCGCTCGCGGCCTCCCGACTCCCCCAGACACCCACTCGATTGTAGGGAGATTGTTCGCCTAGGTAAAGGTGGTTTGCTCGCAGATAGGAACTATCCTTGCGTTCGACCGCGCCGCATCGCCCACGATGCTCTCTGGGTCGACCTGGTATCGCGGCCGCGGGGAAGTCCTCCCGCGACTCACCGCTCCCTGCGTCAGCGAGCGCTGGGTATTCCGCCTTGGGCCAGATCGAGCGCCGTGGCCGCCGCATGCTCGATGGCCGCCGCTACCTCCGGGGTCATGGGCTCGCCCAGCCCGTCGAAGCAACGGCCCTCGACACCGACCAGGTAGACTTTGCGCGGCATGCGCTCCGGAAAAAGACGCCGTCCGACGGCGATGGCTTCGCGCACGCCGATGCCATGGCCCGTGACCGCTTGGCCCGCCTCGGGCAGGTCGTCCCACTCGATGACGTGTACGGTGCCTGGAGGGTCTCCCAGCATGACCGCGTCGACCACTACCAGGGTACGCTCCCCTTCGAGCTCGTCCAGCAGGGCGATGCCGCCGAGGCCCAGGTGCAGCAGGCGGACGCCGTCGGGCATGGGGGGATGGGCGAGGATGAAGTCGTAGACCGCCGGGCCGGCGCCGTCGTCGGCCACCAGGTCGTTGCCGATGCAGACGATGAGCGCTTTGGAAGCCAGTGGGTTACCTCATAGCCGGGGCGGCGGCCATGGGCCGGCCGCCGCCCCCGTATCGCGCTGCCCGGTGCCGCCGGGCTCGGGATCTTCGTGCCCGGGGCCTACCGGGCGGTGGTCACTTGATGTCGAGGTGGAAACTGCAGGTCTCGCCCACGGTCGCTTCCTGGGCTCGTACCGGCCGCCCGCCCAGCAACTCCGCCGTCATGCCCCCCAGGTACGAGTGGAACATCTTGCAGAGTTCGCCGCCCAGCTGGAGGTCGCGCTGGCGACACACCTCCCGGAGGGCGCATCGGCCCACGTTCAGGTCGGCGCCGGCGTTGTCCGCCGTGTAGGTCAACTCGAAGCCGTCGTGCATGGTCCGCGCCAGGGCGCCCAGTACGGCGTCGGGCGTGGGCTCTGCCAAGTAGACGGGGATCTTCTTGGCCATGTGGCGCCCCGCCTGCGTCCCGAGCGAGGCGCTCGAGCGGCCGACCACGTCTTCGATCGTCTTGACGAGCATCTCCACCAAGAAGCTGATCTCGGTGAAGGCCTTCTTGTGGTCGTCTAGGGTCAGTGTCAGCTCTGGGCGTTCCATCACAGGAACCTCGCCACTCGTTGGCTGAAATCGAGGTCGCGGTAGAAGTTCATGACCGCGTGGTAGTCGGTGTGGGTGATCGCCCCCGACGGGCAGAGGTACGCGCAGCTCAAGCAGCCGACGCAGTCGGCGGCCTCCTTGACGCTCGCCTTGCCGGCCGTCTCGTCCATGCCGAAGACGAAGGTGGGGCAGACGTCGATGCACATGGAGCAGCCGCGGCAGGACTCCTCGTGTATGGCGATCCCGATCATCCCTCGTCCCTCCTCAGCCTGCGGACGGTGGTCCCGCCATGTCGCACCTCCACATCGAGCGGCATCCGGCCCACCGCGTGTGTGGCGCATGAGAGGCACGGGTCGTAGCAGCGGATGGCGAACTCCACCGCGTTCAGCATCGACTCGTCTCCGGCGTCGGCCACGTAGTACTGGGCCGCCTGCTCGATGTTCTTGGTGATCGAATTGTAGTTCTGCTGGGTGGCGACGATCAGATTGGCGGCGCGCACGATGCCGTTCGCGTCGATCTCGTAGTCGTGGATAAGGGTGCCCCGGGCGGCCTCTACGTGAGCCACTCCACGGCCGGCCTTCATCTTCACCGGCACTCGAGCCTTGCCCATCATGCGGGGGTCGGAGACCAGCTCCTTCGCACGCTCCAGGGCGTAGATGAGCTCGATGACTCGGGCGTAGTTGTTCGGGACCGTCATGTGGCACGGCCTGCCGAATCCGCTGGCGAACGCCTCGTACCAGCTCTGGGCCAGGGGAGTCGCCAGGCCGCCGGCCACGTTCAAGCGGGCGAGAGTGCCGACCCGGTACACCCACTCCTGGCCGTCCACCGTCACGAAGGTAGGCTTGAGGTAGGAGTGGTCCAGGGTCCGCTCGACGATGTACTTCTCGTAGTCGGGTGTGGAGAACTCGGCCCGGGTCGCCCCGGTGTCGTCGATGATCCTCAGCAACCCGTCGTAGAAGTCGACCTTGCCGTCCTTGACCGTGCCCATGTACCAGCTGGGGAAGTTCAACCTCTCCAGCAGCGCGGGGTTCGCCTGTAGCTGCTGGTCGATGAGGCCCTTGATGACGCCGGCGAGCTCCTGGCCCAGTCCCAAGGCTTCGTCGACCATCTTGGCGAGCTGGTCGCGCTTCTCCTCGGTCATGTCGAAGCTCATGCCGCCGGGGATGGCGGTCACGGGGTGGATGCCGCGCCCGCCGATGGACTCGTTGACCTTCTGTCCCAGGCTGCGGAGGCGTAGGGCTTTCTGCGTGACTTCGGGCGCCGCCTCGACCATGCCCACGATGTTGCGCACGGCCGGGTCGGCGTCCATGCCCATGACGAGGTCCGGCCCCGCGAGCACGAAGAGGTGCAGCGAGTGCGAGTGGATGATATGGCCCATGTACATGAGCTCCCGCATGAGCTTCGCGGGCTCAGGTGGGTCCACGTCGAGGGCCCGCTCCATGGCCTTGACGGCGGCGAGGGCGTGGGCGGTGGGGCAGACCCCACAGATGCGCCCGGTGACGGCCGGCACTTTGTCGGCTTCCATCCCCACGAGGATCTTCTCGAAGCCCCGCAGCTCGTTTACGATGAAGTCGGCTTTGGTGACCTGCCCGTCGTCGGAGATGTCAAGGACGACCCGAGCGTGCCCTTCGATCCTCGTGACCGGGTCGATGCTGATCTGCTTACCCATCTAGGCTGCCCCTCCTTCCGCGCCGACTGTCTCCGTCTCGGCGATCCACTGGTTGATGAGGAAGGTCGGTTTGCCCCCGATCATCTTCGTGGCCATCGCGTACGCGTAGTGGGTCTTGGCCCCGCGCTCGATAGCCCGGATGACCGTGTCCTTCTCGATCTTGGTCAGCCGCGCCATCCGTTCGCCCACCTCTGTGCGGATATCCCGGTTGGGCTCGGTCAGGACCTGGAGGGTGGGCCCGGCACACCCGGTGCAGGTGACGCCCATGCGGGTGCAGGGCGACAGGCAGCGGTCGAGCGTCACCGAACCCAAGCAGATGTAGCCTTGGCTGAGAAAACAGATATCGGGATCGGGCAGGTCCTCGTAGGTCTGCTTGATCCGGTCGACGTCGGTCTTCGTCATCTTGCGCCGGCAGCGGCCGCACACCGATTCGTCCGAAGTGCGGGGCGTCTTGCCCTCGACCAGGGCCAGCAGGCCGTCGAAGATGAAGCTCGACGCCGGGGGGCAGCCGGGCAGGTAGAGGTCGACGTCGATGACCTCGTCCAACGGGGTCACCATCTTCTCCAAGGGAGAGACTCCGTCGCTGGGGATGATGTCGGTCTTGGTGGTCCTGTTGTGCAGGTAGACCGTGTCGAAGATCTCTTCGCGGGTATGCACCATGCCCGCCCCCGGCAGTCCTCCGTAGACCGCGCAGGTGCCAAGCCCGATCACCAGCTTGCAGGCCTTGCGCATGGCTTCGGCCGCGTGGCGGTCGTGCTCGTTTCGGATGGCGCCCGTGATGATGCCGACGTCGGCCTCCGGGTAGCCCTTGATATCGGTGAGGACGGGGCAGTGCCGGATCTCGGCGGCGCCGAGCACGTCCAGGATCTTCTCGTGCAGGTCGACGATGCCGACGTGACAGCCGCCGCATACGCTCAGCCATTCGGTGTTGATGGCGATCTTGGCGCTCATCAGGCCTCCGCCTCCTTGGCCTCTTTCACGTGGAGGCGTTTCAGGCAGGCGTTCTCCCCTGCATGGAGGATCTCGAGCTCCGACGGCTTGCCCATCACGCCTTCGATGGCCCCGGAGATGAACCCGTGGGTGATGCTGCACAAGGCGCCCTTCTGCACGTGCCCGAAGCGGAAGAGCGACTGGCGGATCATGCACTCCTTGAAGACGATCAGGGTGTCGTCGGATACGCCGTCCTTGCTGGCCAGCTTCTTCGCCTCGTCGCCCTGGGGCGCGAAAGGCCCGAACTCCCACAGGCAACCGTTCGCCTTGAGTATGCGGTTCACTTCCTCGAGAGCCGCGTTCACGTCGGTCTGCTGGGGCGCATCGGCCGTGAACTGCCGGCCCAGCTTCTTGCCGGCGAGGAAGCCCACGCTGTTGCTGCCCCGTCCCACGACCTGCTCGAGGCCGTAGGCGAGGGCTCCCATGAAGGTCATCGTCTCCTGCAGCATGCCTCGCTGCAGCTGGATCTCTGTGGCTGTGTCGCTCACGGGCGCCACCTCCCTTCTGCGCTCATAGTCGTCCGTTGCCGCCGGTGGCTCGAGGCCCCGGCTTACAGCGCCTGCTCGATGCCCGGCAGCTGCTTCTTGACCTGGTAGCGCACGTTCCCGAGGTTCGCCTTGAGGTCGGCCACGACCGCGAGGATGGCTTCGACTCCCAGGAAGCTGATCATGATGATGCCGCTGCTGTACTCGATCATGCTCTGGTTCATGTCGCCGACGCCCAGCTCGCGCCCCATGACCTCAGACGAGCCGATGCCGGTCGAGATCACCGCTCCCACCGCGTCGGTGTCCAGTGCTCCGCCCTGGGTCACGCCCTCGATGACGAAGCCGTCCCGGCTCGTCACGACCGCGGTGTTGATCCCCTCAGCTCGAGTCAGCTCAACCAGCAGATCTCTTAGATCGGACATACTCCGCCTCCCTTGACGGTCATCGCCGACGCTACAGCGCCTGCTCGATGTATGGCATGTACTTCTTCACCTGATATCGGATGCCGCCTAGGTTGGCGTTCAGGTCGGCTACGACCGCGAGGATGGCCTCGTTGCCGAGGAAGCTGATCATGATGATGCCGCGGTCGTACTCGATCATGCTCTGGTTCATGCCGCCCACTCCGAGCTCGCGTCCCATGACTTCGGACGAACCGATGCCGGTGGAGATCACGGCGCCCACGGCATCCGTGTCCAAAGCCCCTCCGTTCGACATCCCCTCGATGACGAAGCCGTCTCGGCTCGCGAGTACCGCGGTGTTGATGCCCTCGGCCCTGGTCAGGGCGTATAGCACTTCCTTCAGCGTCGCCATGGGCTCCTCCTTGGTCGCCGACGATCTCTTTTGCCGGCGGGTGCGCTCTTTCCTGACGTGCGATGCGTTTAGGTGTATCGGCAGATAGCAGAAGAGCATGAGAAACTTCGGCTGCCTAATGCGGGATGCGGGTGGAACCGATAGGATTGATGTCCTCGAAGGTCGCTGTCACGGCGACCGGCAGGAGGTGAAAAATGACCAAGGCGGACGAGCCTGCACTCGCCTGCCCACTACAGTGCGACCAGCATCGACCGGTCCGGGCCACCGTGTGCCCGTATCATTCGTTGCTGGTCGGGATGCCGCAGGGCATCGTCCTTCTGGGCATCCGCGGTGACGACCTGCAGCTCATTAACGCCAG
The DNA here is from genome assembly GCA_021802965.1 of Actinomycetes bacterium. GTDB lineage: Bacteria > Actinomycetota > Thermoleophilia > RBG-16-64-13 > RBG-16-64-13 > JAJZQZ01. Next base: position 11,357 of record JAJZQZ010000023.1, on the reverse strand, counting down.
CGCCCGCGAGTATCTCTGCGAGCTGGGCGTCGCAGAGGAAGCCGAGGCGATCCGCGCCCGCTTCCTGCGCGCTCCGGAACCCACGGGGTCGGTCATCGAAGAGGGCGAGGCCACGTCTGCCCGGAGAATCTACCGGTTCTCGAACTACTTCTTCGATGGGAGCCACCTGTTGTTCATTGAGGACGTGACCGAGCGGCGGCGGTACGAGAGCATAGCGGCCAACGCGGACACAGCCAACAACACGATGGTTCTGCTGTCTTCGTTGCGGCACGAGCTCGGCAATCCGGTGAACAGCCTCAAGATGGCGCTCTCCGTCCTCAGTGAGAACTACCACGAGTTCGACGATGAACGGCGCCTGCGCTACATCGACCGTTCCCTGCAGCAGGTCAAGATCCTGGAGGAGCTGCTGGGCCACCTCCGTTCGTTCCACCGCATGGACGCCTTCACGCCTGAGCGGGTCCGGCTGGATCTGTTCTTCAACGAGTACTGTGCCTTCCTCGCCGAGGTGGCCGTGGCGCGTGGGGCTGAGCTCTGGGTGGAACCCTGCTACAGCCCTCTCATCGTGATGGCCCACACGAGGGCCCTGCACCAGGCCCTGACGAACGTGACCACCAACGCCTTCGAGGCCATGGAGGGCCGCGACGACGGGCGCTTGGAGCTCAGGGTGGTGCCCGAGTGCGGGTATTTGGCGGTCGAGGTGCGGGATAACGGGCCGGGTGTGCACCCGGACATGCTTCGGGAGATATTCACCCCTCTCTACTCGACCAAGGACCACGGTACCGGTCTCGGACTAGCCATCGTCCGCAACCTGATGCTGGGCATGGCGGGCGACGTCGAGGTCGAGAGCGCGCTCGGGGAGGGCATGCGGGTGCGGTTGATCCTGCGGCTGGCCGAGGCCGTGCGCGCCTCCGGAGATGAAGAAGCAGCCGTGGGTGTCGCCACGGGCAGCGGATGGGAGCCGGCATGAACGCCAAGATACTCTTCGTCGACGACGACCGGGAATTCCTCGCCAGTCTGGAGGACGGCCTGAACGCCCGAAGGCCGGACTACGACATCCTGGTGGCCGGCGGGGTGCCTGAGGCCCTGAAGCTGCTGGATGCCGAGCCGATCGACCTGGTCGTGACCGACCTCAAGATGCCGGGACAGGGGGGGTTCGAACTTCTCGCCCATATGGTGGAGCGCCACCCGCTGACGCCCTCGATCGTGATGACCGCCTATGGCACGCCGGAGCTCGAGCGACAGGCCGAGGATCTGGGTGTGCTGCGGGTGCTGGTCAAGCCGCTGGACATGACCGACCTGCAGGTGCAGGTGGACCGAGCCCTGGATGCAGCAAAGGACAGCCCTTCGCTGCAGGGAGTGTCGGTCGCCGGGTTCTTGCAGCTGCTGCACATGGAGCGCAGCACCTCTCAGGTCACCGTCATCGGCGAGGAAGGCAAGGCGCGCCTTGCCTTCGTGGATGGCCGGCTGGTCGACGCCCAGTTGGGCGACCTCCGGGGCGACGCCGCCGTGATGGAGGTAGCCGGTTGGACATCACCGCGCATGGCGGTCGGCCAGCTCACGAGCACCCCCGAGCGAACCGTCACCACCGACCTCCCCACCCTCGTCATGGAGGCCGCGCGCCGGCAGGACGAGCTCGGCCGGGGCGAGGCCCTGGCGGAGACGGCCGCTCCAGCAGCGAGCCCCGGAGAGCTGGACGCCGTCGTCGCTCGCATCCTGGATATCGACGGTTTCCTGGGTCTCGCCGTGCTCCGGTCGTCCGGCGAGCTTTTGGCTGAACGCTCGCTCGAGGCGATCGACATGGCTCACACCGGTCCTGTGGCCTGCGCGGCTCTCTCTCGCGCCTCCGCTTCGTCCACCGCGATGGGAGCGGGCGAGTGTCAGTTCTTGTATCTCGAGGGCGATGACGCCAACGTGCTCGCCTGGAACGCGGGGACACTCCAGCTCGTGCTGCTGCTGTCTCCAGGCTCGAACCCGGGGATGGGCCGCATGCGCTTGAGCGCGGTCGCTGAGCCTTTGGCGAAGCTATTCGGCGTGTGTTAGCCTGAGCGGCCTGGACGAGTGCGAGACAAGGACGCAGGAAGCGCGGAATAGCGCTGTTCGCGTGACAGAGGATGCCGCGGGTGTCTTCCGGCTGCCCGTCTACACCCCGTACGAGACCGAGCCCACGAACGCCTATCTTCTTCGCGGCGAGCGCGTCGCGCTCTTCGACACCGGCTTGCGTCACCCGGCGGCGCGGGAGGATCTCCTGGGCGGTCTCGCCTGTCTTGGACTCAAGCCCTCAGACATCGACGTGCTCGTGGTAAGCCACGCTCACGTCGACCACCATGGCCTGGCCGAGGAGTTCGCCCCGGCGGAGGTGCTGGTCGGCCGACGGGACCTGCGCAAGCTGGTCGACCTGCCTCGGCACCTGGACCATTACCTCTCGGTAGCGCAGTCACTGCTCGTCAGGTGGGACGTGCCCGCGGGACTCCGCGATTCCGTGGGTGAGGCTATCCAAGGGTTCAACGACTTCGCCTCGTCGATCCCCGGTGCAAGTCCGGTCGATGAGGGGCAGTGTCTCACGGGCTTTGGCGGCGACTGGCTGGTGCGTGAGCTCCCGGGACACACCGAAGGGCTGATCGGCTTGATGCGCGAGTCGGACGGGGTCCTTCTCTCGAGCGATCACCTGCTGCCCCACATCACGCCCAATCCCGGCATCTACGCCAGAGAGGTGCCGCCCCGCAGCGGTCTCTCCGAGTATGCGCGTTCGCTCCAGCGCGTGCTCGTCCTCGCGCCGCGTGTGGCCTTGCCCGGTCACGGACATCCCATCGCAGACGTGGCCCCACGAGTCGCTGAGGTGCTCGAACATCACCTCCGGCGATTGGAGGTGGTGCGGGAGCTGGCAGGCGGCGGACGGACGGTATTCCAATTGGCTTCCGAGCTCTTCCCGGGAAGCGAGCCGGAGCACGTCTTCCTGGCGGCCCGCGAGATCTTCGGACATCTGCAGATACTCGAGGAAGAAGGGCGGGTGTCGTGCCGTCTCGAAGGCGAAGCTCAACTCTTCGCGGCCGCATGACCATTCAAAGAATCCGGCCTCTCTCGGGGGGGTGAGAAAGGCCGGCATAGGGGGGTCTTCGCGTGGGTGCCGGATGTCACATCCGACAGCCGGATTGTACAACGGGCCCCTGGCGGATGTAAAGAGTAAGACCGCGAAGTATTAGGCAAACTTCTTCGTATCTATGCGGACGCCTCTGCCCTGGACTCGCCGCACTCCGCGTCAAAGTCTGCCGAGACAGCCGGTGTCGGTCCGGGTTCGGCGCCCTCGCCGCGGGCGATGTCATCAGGGGTCACCGCGGGGAAATGACCCTCGTTCTCCGGATTGAACACCAAGCGCACGTTGCGCGGGTAGTTCCCGTTCGCATCTTTGTCGGCGAGGTTCACCAGCGAGCCCTTCTCCAACCCTCGCACCATATAGATCTCGGGGCGGTTGACCGGGTTGCCGGGCAGGGGAGGACGGCGAACCACGCCCACTTCCCCCGTGTCGAGTCCGAGCACAGTGCCCGGTGGGTAGAGGCCCATGACCTCCACGAACAGCTTGACTATCACGGGGTCGAGCTCTTTCCGCGAGCTCATGATGAGATGGACGATCCCGTCGTACGGCGTGAAGTTCACAGTACGGTACTCGCGGGCCGTGGTGATGGCATCGAAGCGGTCGGCGACCGTGATGATGCGCCCAAAGAGGCTGAGGCTGGACTTCTCTCGCACCTTCGGGTAGCCGGACATGTCGTAGTTGATGTGGTGCTCGAAGCTTCCGATGATCGCCCGCAGCGTGGATTGGCTCAAGTTCTGCTGCCGCAGCAGCAGGAGGACGCTGTTGGTCGGGTGCTTGCGGATCTCCTCCCACTCTTCGGGATCCAAAGGGGCGGGTTTCTGGAGGATCTCGCGCGGGACCTCGACCTTGCCCAAGTCGTGCAGGAAGGCGGCGAAGCACAGGTCGCCGAGAGCCGTCTTGCCAAGGCTGAGGCGCTGGCCGACGGCGACAGCGAGGATGGCCACGTTCACCGAGTGGTTGAAGAGGTAGTCGTCGAACTCCTTGATGGTGCTCATGGCCAGCAACGACGCCTCGTCGGAAAGGACGTGCTCGACCACCGCCTGGGTCACCCGGCGCGCGCGACGCGTCCGTATCTGCCCGTGGGTCTTGACCGCCTTTTGGAGCTCTTCGCACACGTCGAGACACGCCGAGTAGGTGTGTAGAGACGAGGAGGTCTCGCCGGTCAGCACCCCTTCTTCGACCGGTGGGGCGATCTGTATGTGCCGCACCTGCGCGGCCTCCAACTCGCGGGCCAGGTCCTCGACCCCCTTCTTCTGCCCGCGAGCCACGACGTACACGAACTCCACTATCTCGTCCTGTGTGACCCCCGCCGTTATCGTCACCGACCCGATCCCGCGCTCGTCGAGAAGCCCGAGAAGACGACGCACCGTGAGGTAGTCGGTGGCTCGAGCCCGCACGCGCTCCTCGTCCACGAAGAGAGTGCGGTTGCGGCTATCGATGCGCACAGTCCCCGTGGCCCTCACCCGCTCCGCGTATTCGTTGAGGAACTCGGCCAGGGCCGCTTTTGTGGCGGCGTTGTCGCGCTCGAACATCTGGGCGGTGCGCAAAGCCACCATGAGGGTCTGGATGAGGCGGCTGTCCGTGGTCGTGGCTCCATCGGGCCGCGTCGTATGCGCGCCAGAAGTCACAGGGCCGCAGCCTTGCGCTCGGCTTCGGCCAGGCATTTCTTGGCCTGTCGGCGTATCTCGTCGTCTCCAGAGCGAGTCGCGCGGAGCAGGCTCTGACACGCCTTTTGCGTGCCGATCTGGCCGAGGGCGCGCAGTACGGCCAGCCGGAGATGCATGGGCTTGCCTCGCAGGAACGACCGCGACTCCCATATGTCGTCCAGTGGAGTCACCGCCTCGTCACCGCCGATCTCCCCCAGGGCGTCGCAGAAAGCCTGGATCTCGGACTCGGGCAGATTGGCGAACTCCTTTTGGCGGATGCGTCCAAGGAGGGGCCCCATGGCTCTCGGACCCTCGAGTCGGGTGAGAGAGCGAGCGGCGAGAACCCGCACCGACGACGACGGGTCGTCCAGGGCCGCGGTGACCAGATACGCCGCGCGCGGGCCTTCGATGTTGGAGAGGGCCCGGACCACCTCTCGCCGGACGCGCTCGTCGGGGTGGGCGAGCGTGCGTTCTAGGGCAGGCAGCACGCCGTCGTCCCTGAGGCTGCCCAGAAGCAGGACCATGTTGCGTACCACGTACCAGCGCGGATCGTTGAGATGGGCCACGATCTCCGATGCGGGTACCGGTTCACCCGACATGAGCACGTTGAGCAGCGTCTTGCGTGCCGTCATCCCTCCCGCCTCCATCAGCAACTGCACGAGGACAGGTTGGGCCCAGCTCCGCAGGAGCACGAGCACGTTCTCGAGGTGGGTTCGCCGGTCCGCGTAGGGGCCGTCGAGGCCGAAGACCGCTTTGCGCAGCCTATCGGTGGATGCGAGGGAGCGAAGGATCTGCTCTATTTCGTTCGCGCGCATCGGCTCCACTGCCTGAAGGCGTCGCAGGCGGGTGATGGCGGCCTCGAGGGCTGCGAACTCCCCCCATTCCAGGTATGAGTGCAGCACCTCGGTCGTCGCCCGCGCCACCGGCCCGACGTCGACGTCCGCGTGAGTACCGACGAGCACCTCAGAGAGCACGCCGAGAAACTGGTGCAGGATGTCCGCCTCCCGGTGGAAGCGCGCCTCCAGGTGCTCGAGGTCCTCCGTCGACGCCAACAGCCCGGCGACCAGCTGCGCTTCACCCTGGGGTGTCCGAGGCTCGAGGTCAGGTTCCACTCCTTGCTCCAGCCGGACCGTCTCGGCGCGGCGCAAGGACTCCTCGAGGCTCGACCGCAGCTCGTCGACCGTGGAGCTCTCCTCGTCCGCTTCCAGCAACGGGTCGACTACGTCGTACTGGATGTTGTCGAAGTCGTGTTCCCAAAGGACGGTCGCAAGATCGTGCTCGCTCCGGTCGAGGGTCTCGGCTTGGGCGAGCGCGTTGACCAGCGACAGAAGCTCGTCTGGCCGGACCCCGCTGCGGAAGCGCACGGTGCGGATGCCGTCGCGGTACATCAGGAAGGCCAGGTTGTCGCGGATCTGATCACCCACGAACACCGGCTGGTCCTCGTAAAGGAGGGAGGTCTCGTCTACGTCGAGGATGACGACGTTGCGTAGCTCGAGCAGTTCGGCGAATGTGTTGTACAGCGTCCGCAGGCTCTCCGTCGTCGACGGGTGCTGCGCCGGGTAGAAGCGCACCGCCCGATACGCGCGGAAGAGGGCCGCGCACAGCTCTGCGACGCGGGGGTCTCGCCCCTCGTATGCTTCTGCCGCCTGTGCTCCCGGCGGGCTGATCAGCGGGCTGGCATCGTCCATACTTAGGGGTACTCGGAATACATTCACGCTTCCTTTACAGGTGCGGGTGGTCCGGGGGTCCTGTGGGGACTATACTACGACTACCCTCCTGGGCCAGAATCACGTTTTTGCGCCTGCGGGAGACCGTGTACAAGAGCTCCACTGCCGACGGGGGGCGTGGGAGCAGAGAAGGGAGTGGCAATGCCCAACTGGATCGGGCCATGGGAGATCGGTATCCTGCTGGTCATAGTGCTCGTCGTGTTCGGCCCCAAGCGTCTGCCCGAGCTTGGTTCTTCTCTCGGCAAGGCCATCACCGGCTTCAAAAAGGGCCTCAAAGACAGCAACGACGAGCTCCGCAAGGCTGTCGCTGAGACATCCGAAGTCGACGAGGAAGAGAAGAAGAGCTGAACCAAGGCGACGTCTCGCCGGCACGGAGCCTGGCCGAACGCGCGCTCGAGGGTGACCGCCGCGCCATAGCCCGCTGCATATCGGTCGTGGAAGATGGCGACGCCGATTCGTACGAACTGATCCGCACCCTGTATCCGCACACCGGGGGGGCTGCCCGCATAGGTCTCACCGGCCCTCCCGGTGTCGGAAAATCCAGCCTCATCTCCTCGCTCATAACCGTCTGCCGCCGTCGTGAGCAGCGGGTAGGAGTCATCTCGGTGGATCCTTCGAGTCCCTTCACGCAGGGGGCCGTCCTGGGGGACAGGATCCGTCTATCCGAGCACTTTCTCGACCCCCAGGTCTTCATACGCTCCATGGGCACGCGGGGACACCTCGGTGGTCTCTCCAAGGCCACCCTGCAGGCCTGCCTCGTCCTCGATGCGTCGGGCAAGGACGCCATCTTCTTGGAGACCGTCGGCGTGGGGCAGAGCGAGATCGAGGTGGCGTCGGTCGCCGACACCGTGGTGCTCGCCCTCCAACCCGGGTCGGGAGACTCCGTGCAGGCGCTGAAGGCCGGCGTGATGGAGATCCCCGACATCATCGTGGTTAACAAGAAGGACCACCCGATGGCCGACGTCACCATGAACGAGATCCGCTCGATCCTGATGCTCGGGGGTCAGCAAGGCTCGTGGGTGACCCCGGTGCTGGCGACGAACGCCCACACGGGGGAGGGGGTCGAGGAGCTTTGGGATCAGATCCAGGCGCACGGCGACCATCTGCACGGTTGCGGAGAGTTCGAGGAGCGCCGGGACGCTCATTTGGAGCGAGAAGTGGTCTCCCTCGCCACGCGCGAGATGGAGCGGTGGTTGTTCGAGCGGGCGCATAGCGACCCCCGGTTGGCCTCGATACTCGAGGCGGTCAAGGACCGCAGCCTGGACCCTCTTTCGGCAATGAGGGCCATCCTGGTCGACGTGTTCCTCATCCCGCAGGACCAACTCTGACCTGTCGGGGCTGCCTCACCTCCTGATCTTCGACCTGCGCTCATGTGACGTCGGGCCGTGTCCGATACGTGTAGGACTGTGGACGAACCTCGAACATGGGCCTGCCCCTCGTGTGGCAACCGCGTACGCTTGACGAGCGACGTGGCCGGCGACGTGCAGGTCGACCGAGAGCGTCTCGATCGCCTCGCCCACGCGGTGTGCGGGTGCTACGTCTTCGAGATGTCGCCCGGCCGCCTGGGCCGCCTTCTGGCCTCGGTGCTCACCTCCCCTACTGACCCGCCATCTTCTTGAAGCCGGCTGCCAGCTCGGCGCTCTGGGCGTCGGTCAGCTGTGCGAGTGGGTGCAACATCTTGTAGTTCGAGGGCGGCATGCGCCTGCTCTGCACGTCTGCCGCCGCGGCCAGCGCCTGAGAGTCGTCCTTCCAGTCGGAGAAGTCGAGCTTGCTCCTGCCTCGGGAGACGTCGCGGTAGAGCATCCAGGAGAGCGGGGCCACATGGGAGTACCAGGGCCACTCCGTCTGGTTGCTGTGGCAGTCGAAGCAGGCCCCGTCTGCGAGCTCCTTCGTCCGTGGGCTGTCCCAAGGGGCTTCCTTTGTGGTCGGCGGGGCCGAATGATCGCGCCCGTATGGGATCACCTGGATGAGCAGCGCAGCCGCCGCTCCACCGATCACGACCCACAGCAGGACCTTCTTCCACATGTCGAATCCCCTTTGATCACGGTGGTCCCAGCTCTCTACGCCCGTACCGCGGCATGCCGCCGAAGGCGTACCCGATAACCGCTCTTGGCGAACATGATGCGCGACTCTGGCGGCGAGGCGTCAGTTCTTGGCAGGCTGCTAGAATCAGTACGCATCGAGTCGAGATGCTCGGGACAAGAACAGGGAGGCTCGGTGGGCGAGGGCAAGATCCGAGTGGTGGTGGCCAAGCCGGGCCTCGATGGCCACGACCGGGGAGCGAAAGTGGTCGCTCGGGCCCTTCGGGACGCGGGCATGGAAGTGGTGTACACAGGGCTGCACCTGACCCCGGAGCAGATAGTCGAGACCGCCATCCAGGAGGATGCCGACGTCGTGGGGCTGTCCATCCTGTCGGGGGCCCATCCCACGCTCGTCCCCAAGGTGGCCAGGCTTCTGCGGGAGCGCGGCGCCGTCGAGGTGATGGTGTTGGCCGGGGGGACGATCCCCGACGAAGACAAGCCCGATCTGTTGGCCGCCGGTGTGGCGGCCGTCTTCACCCCGGGGACCCCCACCCGGGAGATAATCGCCTTCATAGAACAGGGAAGGAGTCCGCATGACCGTTGATCTCACCGTCGAGGGCAGGGTCGCCACGATCACGCTCAACCGGCCGGAGGCGATGAACGCCTTCAGCTCGCAGGTGCTTCGGGATCTGCTCGCGGTGGTCGTGGAAGTGGGCCACCGGGAGGACGTGGGGGCGGTGATCCTCACCGGGGCGGGCCAGAAGGCTTTCGCCGCGGGGGCGGACATCGCCGAGATGAAGGACAAGACCCCGAACGAAGCCCGTGTCTTCGCCGAACTCGGGCAGATGGTCACATCGGCCATGGAGCGCATCCCTCAGCCGGTCATCGCCGCGGTCAACGGTTTCGCGCTCGGCGGCGGATGCGAGATGGCTCTGGCCTGCGATATCCGTCTGTGTTCTGAGAACGCCCGCTTCGGCCAGCTCGAGATCAACCTTGGGATCATACCGGGCTGGGGCGGCAGCCAGCGACTGGTTCGGCTCTGCGGTGCGGGTTTCGCGCGGGATCTCATCTACACCGGGCGCATCGTCGCCGCTGACGAAGCCCTGCGCTCGGGCCTGGTCAACGCCGTCTACCCGCAAGCCGACCTCATGCTCAAGGCGCGCGAGATGGCCGAGACGATCGCTTCGAAGAGCGGCTTGATGATCCAGTACGCCAAGATGTGCCTCGGTCGGGCTTTCGACCAGGACCTGGCCGGCGGGATGCGCATGGAGGCCGACCTCTTCGCTCTCTGCTTCGCTTCGGAGGACCAGAAGGAAGGCATGGCGGCGTTCCTCGAAAAGCGTCCGGCGGAGTTCAAGCACCGCTAGCAGGCTGTTGAAATATGACTTCTTGCGGCGGAGGTGCGCTGGGAATGCGCCAGACTAGAACGCAGGGAACGCGAATAGCAGCGCTATTTGCGCGACCAAGGACGACGTATGGCGCCTACCAGGGCGCTTCTGCCGCCGGGACTTCGTTTTTCAACAGCCTCGTAGGAGGCGCACATGCTGGGTGATAAGTGCGTCGTCGCGGGGTACGCCAAGCTGCCCCAGGCGACCGCCGCGGCCCAGGTCTACCAGATGGTGACCATGGTCCTGCTGGTCGACAAGAACACCGACGAGGTGCTGGACGCCTCTGTGACCCTGGTCACTCCGGTGGCGCGGACCTTCGTGGAGGCGCTCCTGGTCGGCTCGAACCTCGTGACCGAGCAAGATGCTTTTCTGGCCGAGATCAGCGCGAACTACGGCGGGGGGGCCCAGAGGGCCATCAAGCAGGCGTACAAGGACCTGTGCGAGCGCTACGCGGAGATGAAAGAGCTGGGCGAGCCCCCGGCGCGGTGACGCGGCGGGGGCTCGCCCGCATCAGTCAGTAGAGTTGCACCTTCACCGAGCTGACGCCCGCCTTGATCCGCACATCCAGCCTGCCGCCGCCCCCGTTCACGGTGTACGCGAAGTCTCACCCGTCCACACGGAGTCGGCGGCGGAACTCCTCCACGGGGAGGCAGTTGGCTACCTCGTCCGCGTCGACCCAGCCGCGCCGGGCCTCGTCGACCCCGAAGCGCAGCATCTGGAAGTCGGCGGGCGAATGCGCGTCGCTGCAGATGACGAGGGTGGCTCCGTGTTGAGTCGCCAAGCGGGCGTGAGCGGCGCAGAGGTCGAGGCGGTGGTAGCTCGCGTTGATCTCGAGAAGGGTGTTGGTAGCCGCGGCCAGGTCGACCAGGCGCTCGATGTCCACGGGGTATGGGTCGCGCCGGCCGAGGATGCGTCCGGTCGGATGGCCTATGGCGTCGATGTGGGGGTTCTCGGCCGCGGCGGCGAGGCGCTCCATGATCCGTTCCACCGATTCCTGGAATCCGGAGTGGATGCTGGCGGTGACGAAATCGAGCTGGGCGAGGATGTCGTCAGGAAAGTCCAAGCGGCCGTCGGCGAGGATGTCGACCTCGGACCCGGCGAGGAGAGTGATGCCGGGGAGCCGTTCGTCGAGGGCTCGGATCTCGTCCACCTGGCGAAGCACCTCCGAAGGAGTGAGTCCCTTTCCCATGCCGAGCGACTGGGAGTGGTCGCAGAAGCAGACGTACTCGAGGCCGACCTCTTGGGCGGCGAGGGCCATCTTCTCCATGGTCGTACGGCCGTCGGACCAGTCGGAATGGACGTGGAGGTCTCCTCTGATATCGCCAAGCGTGACGAGTGACGGCAGTGTCCCTGCGCGAGCCGCCTCGAGCTCGCCCCTGTCCTCGCGCAACTCGGGAGGGATCCAGGGGAGGCCGAGCGCGCCGTAGACCTCCTCCTCGGTGCCGCACACGATGACCCGACCGGTCGCCGTCTCCTCGATGCCG
>JAJZQZ010000252.1 GCA_021802965.1 Actinomycetes bacterium | reverse complement strand
TTTGTCGCACTGCTGACACAACAGCGGGATCAGGCGGGCATGGGTCTGAGGAAACTCGGTGTTGTCCCAGTAGCGTTCTATGCGGATCCACTGCCGGCTCCTGCCCATGGCCAGCTGTTCCGGCCCGCCGAACCGGATGTTGTTCTCGGCCCAGCACGCCACCACGCAGGCTTGGCACCCCGTGCAGAGGTCGAGGTCGATCGCCATGGCCCAATTCGCGACGAGTTCCTGCTCGGCTATCGCCGCCTCCCTGCGTCAAAGCCCGAAGCGAGCTTCGGACGATCGGGATCCAGCTCCCCATTATAGGTAGACGCCCTGAACCTACAACCCCCGTGCCCGCCCTCACCGCGGATACAGCGGTGGCTCACGACCCACGCGCGGCGGCGACTGGGAGGCTGCTGAAGGTCGAAGCCTTGGCCACCGGCACGCACTGGACGGCACGATACGGCGTTCTACAGCCGCCCGCCGGCGCGTCGGGCACGCCTCGCCGCTCGCACCCCCTTCCGCGGGGCGTCAGACCCTGGTTCCACCGACCCACCGGCCCGGAACCCCATCCGACGTCACCCGGGAGGTCAGGGCCGAACCGCCCGCCGATAGCAGGGCATAGACCTCGGCCAGGTCTTCCATCGAGACCATCCCCACCAGCTTCCCGCCGTCCATCACCGGCGCGGCTTTCACCTGACCGGCACGCATGCGGTTGAGCACGTCGACCGCGAGGTCGTCCTGGCCGCAACGGGGAAAGTCGGTCCGCATGGCTTCGATCACCGGAAAATCGGGCCCATGTTGTCCCAGCATGGAGATAAGGCGATCGCGGGTCAGGAGACCCACCACCTCCCCATCGGGGTCGACCACCGGGAAATCCTCCTGGTAGATGTGAAACAGCCGCGCGGCCAACTCGCCGATGGCCTGTTCCGGAGAAGCCGTCTCGACGCGGCAGTTCACCACGTGGCGGACGCGCAGATCGCCCAGCACCTGGGCCAGGTCCTCCCCGGCCCCTTCGGCCTGCGCCCCGAAGAAGATGAACACCGCTATCAGGATCAGGAAGATGCCGCCGCCCATCAACCCGTACAGCCCGAGACCGAGCGCCAGCATCTGCCCCACGACTATGGCGATGCGCGTCGCGCGCGGGCGGCCCAAGCGCATCGCGAGCAGCGCCCGGAATACCCGGCCGCCGTCCATGGGGAACGCGGGCAGCAGATTGAAGACGGCCAGGCTCAGATTCACCACGAACACATAGAGATACGTGCCCTCCACCGTGCGCGATAGCAGCAGGTCGGAGAAGTTGGACGTGCGGAAGATCGCGCCCACGTCGAAGAAGAGCGGCGCGAGCGCGGCCATCAGGATCGCGATCACGACGTTCGACAAGGGCCCCACGACGGATATCACGAGCTCGCGGCGTGGGTCGCGGGGGATCTCCTCCATCGCCGATACTCCGCCGATGGGCAGGAGCGTGATATTTTTGACTCCCACTCCATAGTGTAGGGCCACTCGCGAGTGGGTGAGCTCGTGTATGAGCACGAGGAGGAACAGCAGCAGCACGAGCAGCACGCCGTACAGGCCGCCCCCGAGTCCCTTGGGTTCGCGCAGAGCCCCCCACTCGAAGGCGAAGTACGCCACGATGAGCAGGAAGGTGACATGGATCCGCACATCGATCCCGAAGACTTTGGCTATGCGATACGACCAGCGCATCCGCACATCCTTCCCCAGGATACGATGCGGGAAACCGGGGCGTTTGACCGCGACCGAACGAGGGCATGAGCGGTCTAGGAGGCTGCCTGCTGGGCAGGCAAGACTTGTCGCGCGACAGTAGCCCTACGACGGGCAGGACCTAGGAGAGAGGCTGTGGATCCCAAAGGCAAGGACAGACTTGGCTTCCGCCAAGTCCACGGCGAAGTCGACCGGCTGCTCCTCGAGCTCATGGGAGCCGACCGGATGCTGGGGCAGGTAAAATCCGCCTTCCGGCCCAATGTCGACGTGTACTTCAGCAAGAGCCACGGGGCGATGGTGGTCAAGCTGGAGCTCGCGGGTATCGATCCGGCCACGGTGCGCCTGGAAGCCGAGGAGCGCGTGATGCGCATCAGCGGCCACCGCCTCGACATGGGTCACCGAGAAAAGGTCTACCAGCAGATGGAGATCCCGTATGGGGCCTTCGAGCGTCGCATCATGCTGCCGGTCGAAGTCGATCCCTCGGCCGCGGAGGCCCACTACGACCAAGGATTCCTCGAAATAACCCTGCCGGTGGCGGAGAAGCGGACGCCGAAGCGCATCCCGATCGTGCAGAGAGACCAAGAGACGGAGCAGCTGCCATGAGCGTCAACGAAGCGGAACGCGTGCAGCAGGTCGAAGAGCCGGATGCCGTCCGCACCCCGGCCCTTCTCCCCATACTCCCGCTGAAAGACACGGTGGTCTTTCCCGAGACCATGATGCCGCTCGCCGTGGGGCAGCCCCGGTCGGTGCTGCTCATCGACGACGTGCTCGCCAAGGACAAGCTCGTGGGGTTGGTGGCCGTCAAGGGCGAAGACGTGGAGCTTCCGGGGCCCGACGACGTATACAGGGTCGGTACCCTGGCCGTGGTCCAGAAGATGATCAAAGCCCCGGATGGCACTCTGCGCATCATCGTGCAGGGGCTCAGGCGCGTGGGCCTCGACCACTTCATGAGCGAGGAGCCCTTCCTGACGGCCACCGTCCACGACGCGCCGGACGTCGTCGTCGAGAACATGGAGCTCGAAGCCCTGCAGCGCAACCTGGTGTCGGTCTACACCAAGATCGTGCAGCTGGTGCCGTACCTGCCCGACGAGCTCGAGATGGCGGCGGTGAACATCGAAGACCCGGCCACCCTGGGCTACTTCATCGGCTCCACCATGCGCATCAAGACCGAAGACAAGCAGCAGCTGCTCGAAGAGGTCGACGTCGCCAAACGCCTGCGGCGGCTGACCGAGCTCATGAACGCCGAGCTCGAGGTGCTCCAGCTGGGATCCAAGATCCAAGACCAAGTGCAGTCGGAGATGGAGAAGGGCCAGCGGGAGTACTTCCTGCGCCAGCAGATGAAGGCCATCCAGGAGGAGCTGGGCGAGACCGACGAGACCCAGGCCGAGGTGACCGAGCTGCGCAAGCGCATCGACGAAGCCGGCCTGCCCGAGGAGGCCGACAAGCAGGCCCGCCGCGAGCTCGACCGGCTGGCGAAGCTGCCCTCGGCCGCGGCCGAGTACGGAGTGATCCGCACATATCTGGACTGGATAGTCTCGCTGCCCTGGAACAAGTCGACCGACGACAACCTGGACATCGCGCACGCCCGCCAGGTGCTCGACCAGGACCACTACGACCTCGAGGACGTCAAAGACCGGATCCTGGAGTTCCTGGCGGTTCAGCAGCTGAAGAGCGAGCTCTCCGGCCCCATCCTCTGCTTCGCCGGGCCACCCGGGGTCGGCAAGACCAGCCTGGGCCAGAGCATCGCCCGGGCCCTCGGCCGCAAGTTCATCCGCATAAGCGTCGGCGGCGTCCGCGACGAGGCCGAGATCAGGGGACACCGGCGCACCTACATCGGCGCCATGCCGGGCACGATCATGCGGGCGATCCGCGACGCCGAGAGCAACAACCCGGTGTTCATGATCGACGAGATCGACAAGATGGGCTCCGACTGGCGGGGAGACCCATCGAGCGCAATGCTCGAGGTGCTCGACCCCGAGCAGCACAACACGTTCCGCGATCACTACCTCGACCTGCCCTTCGACCTTTCCCGGGTGATGTTCATCACAACGGCCAACATGCTCGACACGATCCCCGGCCCGCTCCGCGACCGCATGGAGGTCATCAGCATCGCCGGCTACACCGAGGAAGAGAAGCTTCACATCGCCAAGCGGTACCTCATCCCGCGGCAGGCCGATCGGAACGGGCTCAAGCAGGGACAGCTCAAGATCACCGACGAGGCCCTTCGGGTCATCATCCAGGGCTACACCCGGGAAGCCGGGGTGCGCAATCTAGAACGCGAGATCGGCACCGTGTCCCGCAAGTTCGCCCGGGTGGTCGCCGAGAAAGGGCGCAAGACCATCACGATCAAACCTGAGAAGGTGCCCGACTACCTGGGCCGGCAGAAGGTCTTCAAGGAGAGCAAGCGCCGCACCAGCGACCCCGGAGTCTCCACGGGCCTGGCATGGACCCCTACGGGCGGCGACATCCTGTTCATCGAGGCCCGGGCGATGTCGGGCACCGGCCGCCTCACCCTCACCGGGCAGCTGGGCGATGTCATGAAGGAGTCGGCGCAGGCGGCCCTCACGTACATCCGAAGCATCGCCGATCGGCTCGGAGCGTCCGACGACTTCTTCCAGAAGCACGACATCCACGTGCACGTGCCGGCCGGCGCGGTGCCCAAGGACGGACCGTCCGCCGGCGTGGCCATGACGACGGCCCTGGCCAGCATGGTGACCCAACGCCCGGTCGACGCGAACGTGGCGATGA
>JAJZQZ010000022.1 GCA_021802965.1 Actinomycetes bacterium | reverse complement strand
GACCTTTGATCAGGCGGATGTCGCGCATGGTGGAGCTGTCCATCACGTCGACTATCGCCGCGCTCAGCCCGAGCGCCGAGAGCATCGCCAGGTACACGCGGTTGATCGCGGAACGGAGCTGCGGCGACGCCCCTTGAGACAGATACTCGACTCCCGCGATGGTCTTTACGGGGGGATCGAAGATCGTCGTCAACAGCCGCATCGTCTCCAACACCGCCGCCGCGTGATCTTGCCCGTTGCCGCTTCCCAGGTGCACGATGACGGGATCGACGTACAGGCGGTCCGCGGAGATGCCCCCCGCCATCGCCATCTCCACCATGGTCTGCGCTTGACCGGCCCGCTCGTCGGGGTCCAAGGGTGGTCCGCTCCCCACGATTGCTGGGAGCATGATCTCCAGGCCTTTCTCGGCCGCATAGGGGATCAGCGTGCCCTTTAGATCCTCCGGCCGGGCCGACTGCACGTAATACGCGTTGATGATGGGCTTTCGCGATGCCCTCTCCGCTCCAGCGATGATGGCATCCGCGGTGAGACCGTCTATGCTCAGCTGAACGTCGGGCGCGACGGTCTGGATCTGGTCGACCATCCACACGATGGCTTCGTCGGCGCCCAGCGTGATGGGCCCCACATTGACGTCGATGACGTCCGCTCCGGCGAGGGAGACATTGTGTGCTATCTCGCGGATGGAGCCCGCATCCCGGCCGGCCAAGGCCTTCGCCACATGCCGGTGGGCCACATTCAAATTGTCAGAGACGATCAGCACGGACGGCCTCCCGGTTAGCACCACCGCTGCATGTAACGGATTCGGCTGCGTTGATACCCCGGCCCCTACCCGAGCAAACGGCTGCGCATCCAGCGTTCGCCGGACCCTGACCGGGTGGGCCGGCTGCTCGTGCGGGTCAGCTGCGCAGCAATCCACCCGCCTTGATCCCCAGGCTGAGACGCTCCTTGTCCTCGCTCTTGAAGACCGAGAGCCCGGTTATGTCCGCGATCTTCTGCAGGCGGTAGCGGATGGTGTGACGGTGAGCGTAGAGGTCCTGAGCCGTCTTCGATAGGTTCTCGTCGTTGGAGAGGTAGGTGGTCAGCGTCAGGAGCAGATGCCCGTCGCTCTGGCGATCGTACCGCTCGATAGGATCGATCGTCTCCTGGTAGAGGCTGCGAAGCTCTTCGGGGTCGTGCTCCCAGATGCTGAGGAGCAGCTTGTACGAGCCCACGCTGTCGAAGTGGGTCACGCTTCCCAGGCCCTGCAACCGGCGTCCCACCTTCAGAGCGGCGAGCGCCTCCTCGAACCCTTTACGGAGCCCCGACAGATCCGACGTGAAACGACTCACGCCGACCGAGACGGAGAGATCCCCCACCTCCTTGCCCAAGGACTGGAGCCGCGTCGTCAGTCGGTCGAGCACCCGAGGATCGGGCGACGAGGGACCCGACAAGAAGATGATGACCCGGTCGGACTTCAGGCTGACGAGCGACGCGGGCTCGATGTCGCCGACCAAGCGGGTGCAGCGGCTGAAGAATCGCTCCTTGAGACGCTGCACCTCGTTCTCCGAGAGCTTGCGCGCGACCATCGTTCTCTCGAACTCATCGACATCGGCGACGACAACGGTCGCCCCGCGGCTCAAATCGCAGCCTAGGAAGCTGGCCCGTCGCAGCAGAGAGTCCTCACTGCTGAAGCGCCCCCCGATGAGGTCGTCGACGAAGTCACCCTTGAGCCGCACCTCGGTCTCGAAGCGTACCTGATCCCGGGCCATCTCCACGGCGGCGACCGTGGCCGTGTGCTCGAGGGCCACCCGTTCCATCTCCTCCAGCTCAGGCCTCTCGGTCAGCGCGCAGACGTAGCCCAAGCAGGCACGGCTCACGACGATGGGCACGGCGAACAGCGGCGGGACCCTCTCTTCTACCAGATGAAGCAAGCGGTTGGGAAAGCGGGCCAGGCCATCGAACTCAGCGCGCACCGAAGGAACGTCGAGCAGGCGGTGCAGTTCGGCCTCCGGCCACGGGAACTCCTTCGACACACCCAGCGATTCCAGCGAGACGTCGACCACCAACACCGGTTTGTCGATCAGGCGAGCAGCGGTGCTGGCAACCTCGACCCAGCCCCCGCCCTCGATCACCACGTCCAACAGCTCCCGGTGGATCTCCTGCGACTTCTCGAGAAGGGAGGCCTGCCGGTCTATCAGCACCTCCATGGCCTCTTGCATGATGCGAGTCCAGCGGATCTCCTGGGGCACCTCGACTATGGGAAAGTCGCGTTTTTCGGCGACCTCGAGGATGTCCAACGGAAAGCTGCCCACGAAGCGCTTTGGCTTGACGAAGAGAGCCGATGCCCCCGCCGTCATGATGCGCCGGCAAAAATCGCGCTGCCGGTCTGTGTCGTTGGTGAGGGCGAACATGGTGGACAGGACTATCTCGCCGCCCGAGAGCCATTCCGCGATGTCGGGCACTTCACCCACGGTCACCGATGCGACCGGGCGGTCGAGGCCTCGCTCACCGGCCAGCACGCGCGCTTGCGAGAGCGCACTGAGCTTCAGGATCTGGGCCACGGTGACCGTCATGCCGGCAGTATACCGGATGCTGTACTCATGTATTTATCCAAATGGATGATGCACCCCTAGTCAACACATACACTAGTACATTTGTTCCGAGACGGTCAGTCAAGTGATAGCATCAAGAAGAGCACGAACTGGCTGCGTTTCGGCAGGCATAGGAGCCCAGGCACGGGATGGACGTGAGAGCCGCGGCGAGGGCGGACGAGTATCGCCCGAAGTGGACGCTCGGTATGCTGGCGGCGACGTTCGCCGTCGGGATCGGGGCGCTGCTCATCGCGAGCACGCCTCTCTTCGCTTTGTCGTCGTTCCTTCCTCTCTCCCATGCCTGGCGCGCACCTGCCGCGGTGGGGGCCGATTTGGATGGCGACGGCGCCGATGAAACGGTACAGCTAGCCCGGGGTTCAGAGGGCATACGCATAACCGACGGAGATGTGCGCTACGCGAGCCGGCCTAAATGGCGGGTTGTGGCCGCGGCCATCGGGGACACCGATCGCAACGGCCTGCCGGAGATCGTTGCTCTTCTTGACGGTCCTCGGGGTCGTCACCTCGGCCTCATCGGCTGGCACGCGGGGAGGTACGGGGAGCGCTTGGTCTCCTCACCCCTGGCTCCACGACCAAGCGGTCTGACCGTACGCACCGGCACGGCTGCCGGCGGGGACGAGATCGAGGTGGCGGAGCCAGAGGGGAGCACGACCTACAGATGGAACGGCTTCGGCTTCATTGCCATAGCGGGAAGAGGAGCGCCATGAACAGGACAGCGTGTAGGACGAGAACGAGTGGGCGGATATGCGCGATGGCCCTGCTGGCCCTCACCCTGAGCCTGGGGGCCTGCACCTCGGATTCTGGCACCACCACGACGAGCGGCGGTCCGGTCACGACACGTCCCGGGGGCCAGAATGTCTCAGCCGAGACGAAGCCATTTCCGACCCCTGCCTACCTGCAGCCCGCGCCCGTAGACCTCGGCGCAGTCGAGAACCTGTCGCAGGTGAAGCTGACGCAACCGCAGAAGGACGTGCTGGCTCGGCAAGGCTTCGTGGTCACTCCCGACCTGTCCGAGTGGAGACCGCAGAAGTTCTGGCAGGTCTACGAAGAGGCTCGCTACAGCCGGATCCCTCTGCTCGTCACGACGGACACCATCCTCAACGCCTACCACACCATCTTCGACACCACCCTGAAGCAGCTCGAAGAGACGGCGTTCATCGACAAGGCCCTCGCTATGTCACGGGCGCTGCGGGTGTCGGCGTCCGCCCAAGCGGACGCCGCCAAAGACGACAAGGTGCAACAAGCTGCACTGGCCAACGAGGCCTATTTCGCGGTGGGAGAATCGCTCCTCAAGGGGACCTTGACGTCCCCAGACAGAGTGCACGACACGGTGGCGGCTGAGTTGGCCCTCATCGACGCCGCTGCCGGACTCGACGAGTCGCCTATCCTCGGCTACCTCGAGGACTACAGCCAGTACAAGCCTCGGGGCCACTACACGCGAAGCGAAGGCCTCAAGCGTTACTTCAAGGCGATGATGTGGTACGGCCACACCGCCTTCTGGCTCCAGGCGAAGGAGCCCGACGTGGGCGAGGAACTGGCCACGCGCCTGACCCGCCAAGCCGCACTTATCTCCCTCTCGCTGACGGGAGATGCCGAACAGGCCTGGAAGGCCATCTACGAGCCCACCGCCTTCATGGTCGGCACATCCGACGACATAACGGCCGCAGACATGCGTCCCGCGATGGGGGTGGCCTTCGGCAGTCAGTCCCCCAGCCTTGCCGACCTCGCCGACGACCAGAAGATCGGGCTGCTCCAGGACGAGCTGCAGAAGCTGCCGCCGCCCACGATCCTCACCGGCGCCAATTCCGAGCCTCTCGGCACACCCCAAGAGGAGACAGAACGAAGCTTCCGGGTGATGGGGCAGCGCTACATACCCGATTCGTATGCCTTCCAGCAGCTGACATGGCGCTGGGTGGGGACCGAGGAGAAGAAGCGAGAATACCCGATGGGGCTCGACGCCATGGCTGTTCTCGGGTCCGATCAGGCGTTCGCGCTCGCGAAGACGACCTATGGCCAAGACGCGTACCAAGACTGGGAAGCACAGCTCAAGAAGGTGAAGGGGCAGTTCGACACCCGTTCCCCGGCCTTCTGGCCCACCAACCTGTACACAGGCTGGCTCGACGGGCTCCGCCTGGTCTTCGCGTTCCCGCCGGAGAAAGCACCGGACCTCATGAAGACCCAGGTGTGGGCGCGCAAGGGTCTGAACGCCGCTCTCGGCAGCTGGACCGAGCTACGACACGACACGATCCTGTACGCCAAGCAGTCGGTGGTGGCCGAGGGCGGCGGAGACGAGCCCCTCTACACGGCCGGATACGTCGAACCCTATCCCGCTTTCTATGACCACATGGGGCGCCTCGCGACGACCACCAAGGAGGGGCTGAGCGCGTACGGCCTGCTCGGCCAAGACCTGAGCGACAAGCTGCAGGCCATGGCCGACCTTTGCTTCCGCTTGAAGGGGATCGCAGACGAGGAGCTGTCGGGCCAGGCGCTCAACCAAGAAGAACAGAACACGATCCTGTACATAGGTTCTGAGCTGGAGCACCTGGAGCTCTTCAGCGACACCGAAGGGCGTACGCTCAGCCCCGCCGACGAAAAGAGTCCCGTGGTGGCCGATGTGCACACCAACCTGAACGCACGTACGGCGCTGGAGGAAGGTACGGGCTATCCGCAGGTCCTCTACACGGTCATAGAGCTCGATGGCAAGCAGCTCGTGCTCGTCGGTGCATCCTACTCGTACTATGAGTTCATCGTGCCCATGGACAAGCGCATGACCGACGAGGAGTGGCAGGGGGTCCTCGATGCCGGCACCGCGCCGCCTCGCCCAGTCTGGACCGACGAGTTCATCGCAAAATAGGGCGCAGCAGCGCTACCCACGCGACCGACGCCTTGGATCAGCCTCCCGGCCGCCCCTGCGCGAGCACGGTATAGCCGTCTGCGTTCAGCCGCAGCTCGAGCGAAAGCGGCTCTCCGGCAGATTCGAGCACCTCGACCAGCGCATCCCGGGCCCGGCGCACGACCTCGTGCTCGGAGGCGCCCGCCGCTTCCGGGGCGACCAAGACGATGCATCGGCACCAGGTCTCGCCCGGGTAGGTGACGTCGAAACCGACGGCCAGGGCATCCGGCGGTTCGGCCGGCTCCACGCCGACCAGATCTATGTCGACGATCCAGGTCACGAGCACCTCCAGCGTGGTCCAGGGACAGTCACAAGAGATTCGCGGAGACCCGCCAGACATGCGAAACTCAGCCGGCGCCGGTCGCGGCGCAGATGATCCGACGATCCGCGCACCATCGAGGAGGACACCCCCATGAGCGACGTCGCATCCACGCAGGACCGCCAGGCGGTAGCCGTGCTTGGCATGGGCTTGATGGGCTCGGCCATGGCCGCGCGTCTGCTGGCTGCAGGTTTTGCCGTCCGCGTGTGGAACCGCACGCCAGATAAGTGCCAGGAAGCCGCCGGGGCCGGTGCGGTTTGCGCCGCCACACCGGCGGATGCAGCACGAGGCGCAGACATCGTCATCACCATGCTGGCCGACGGCGCGGCAACCGAGGGCGCGATGGCCGGAGAAAGCGGTGCCCTATCGGCCATGGCCCCGGATCGCCTGTGGCTGCAGATGGGCACCGTGGGCGCAGAAGCCTGCGATCGCCTGGCCGATCTAGCGGCGGGAGCAGGCGTGACGTTCGTGGACGCCCCCGTGTTGGGCAGCCGTGAACCCGCCCAGCGAGGCGAGCTGGTGGTGCTGGCGTCGGGACCCGAGGCCGCCCGGGAGCACACGACAGAGGTCTTTGCCGCCCTCGGCAAGAAGACCCTCTGGCTTGGGCCCGCGGGCATCGGATCGCGCTTGAAGCTGGTGATCAACGGGTGGATCCTCTCCGTGGTCGCCTCGGTGGCCGAAGCAATCGCCTTGTCACGCGCCCTTTCGATCGATCCCGCGCTGTTCCTTGACGCCATCGCCGGCCGCGAAGTCGACTCCCCCTATGCGCAGATCAAGGGGAAGGCCATGATCACCGAATCGTTCGTGCCGGCGTTCCCCCTCCGCTTGGCGTACAAAGACGCGGGACTGATCATGGACGCAGCGGAGCACGGCGGAGTCGAACTGCCCGTGCTCCGAGAAGTCGCCTCGCACTTCGCCGACGCACTCGCCGCGGGCCACGGGGAGAAGGACATGGCCGCGGTGATCGCCGCCATCCGGACGCAAGTCGCCCGTTCCTGAGCCCTTCCCGCAACTGGCATCCGGCTACCCGGCCGCGGTCAAGCGCACTTGGAATACCCGCAGGCCCGGCAGACCATGCAGCCGCCCTCGTGCTCGATGGCGCTGCCGCAGTCTGGGCAGGCGCCCTGGGCATACGCGATGGGCATCTCCAGTTGGATGGACCCATGGTCGTCCGCGGCGGGCTCTTCTCCCATGTACTTGTCGGCCAGGGCTTTGCCTATGGCATCAGGGCACGACAGGATCTGATTGGGACCGAACCCGAGCGGAACATGACAGCGGATGCCCTTGAGCTGCTTGGCGATCTTCTCCGGCGGCGCGCCGTAGCGGAACGCGAGGGAGATAAGACGCCCGAGGGCCTCGGTCGACGCCGCGGCGCACCCACCTGCTTTGCCCATGTTGGCGAAGAGCTCGCGGGGGCCGACCTCGTCTTCGTTCACCGTCACATACAGACTGCCGCACCCCGTGACCTTCTCCCGGGTCTCCCCTTTGAGAACCCCGCCTCGACTCCGCGGTTGCGGCACCCGTGATCCGCACTGCGAGCAGACTCCCTGCCCGTGCGGGCCCGACGCCGGCGGCATACGGCCCTCACCGACGGACGTGCCCTTGCGCTTGACCTCGCCGATGTTGAGCACCTGCTCTTCTCGGGAACCATCGCGGTAGATCGTGACTCCCTTGGCGCCGAGCTCGTAGGCGAGACGATAGACCTGCTCGACATCATCCGGCGTGGCGTCACGGCCGAAGTTGACCGTCTTGGAGACGGCGTTGTCAATGTGATCCTGGAAGGCCGCCTGCATGCGAACGTGCCACTCCGGTGTGACGTCGTGGGCAGTCACGAACACCCGCTTGAGATCGCCCGGCACACGCTCGACATCACCGAGCGAGCCGTGCTCGGCCACGTCTCGCACCAGATCCTCGGAGTAGAGACCGCGCTCGCGCATCATCCGCTCGAAGATGGGATGCACCTCGGAGAGCTCGGTGTTGTCCATGACGTTACGGATAAGAGCCAGCGCGAACAGGGGCTCGATACCGCTCGAGCAGCCGCCGATGATGCTGATCGTGCCGGTGGGAGCGATGGTGGTAACGGTGGCATTGCGCAGCCGGCGCCCTTTCCTCTCCCAGACGCTGCCCGCGAAGTTGGGAAAGACCCCTCGCTCGAGGGCAAGGGCTTCGGAGGCGCGTTTAGCCTCCTCGTCGATGAAGCCCATCACCTGATGGCCCAGGGCGATGGCTCGGTCGGAGTCGTAGGGGATACCCATCTCGACCAGCATGTCGGCCCACCCCATCACGCCCAGGCCGATCTTTCGGTTGCCTTTGGTCATCCGCTCGATCTCGCCGAGGGGATACTTGTTCATATCTATGACATCGTCGAGAAAGCGCACAGCTACGTGGGTGATGCGCCGCAGCTCGTCCCAATCTATATCGTGGTCGCGCACCATCATACGAAGATTGACAGAGCCTAGATTACAACTTTCATATGGTAACAAAGGTTGCTCTCCACAATTATGGATAACGATACCATTTGCTACAAACGAATGTGTATCTATTTCAGATATATCAAATACAGGCTCTATTCCATCATTTGTCACAATCTCTACGTGAGCTAAGAACTTCTCTGGATGCGGTCCTTCGGTGTAGCCGGCAATCGCATGTCGTATCGTCCGTTGCTTGCGGTCGCTCAAGAACCCGATCTCGCGCTCGAAGCGCACCAGGCATCCGCTGCCCACATGCAGCTCGTACAGTGGCCGCTCGGGGCACGCTTTCATGCCACCCTCGCCGTCTGGAAGCAGAGCGGTGGTCTTTCGCGGCTTGCGATCACGGAAGATGCGGGCGAAGACGCCGAAGTTCAGCAGCAGCTGCTGAACCTCCCGCAGCATCTCGTAGCTCACAGACGTCAGCCGCACACCGCTGCCGTTCTTGGGACGGTCGAGCACGGTGCCGTCGGCGGTAAAGAGGGCCTGCAGGAAGCCACGCTGCATGTCTTCGGAGCCCTGGAACACTACCTCAGGCACAAGCAACTTCTCGTCGACCAAGCCGTGCTCCTCGGCGATCTCGCGCAGCCGGCTGGACTGGACCCGGACCTCGTTCCGCTCGGCCACGGCCACCAGACCGGTGGCGTACTCACGCTGGAGGACCGTGGGTCGCACGACCGCGTCGACGGAGTCTCTGAAGGCCTGGGCCATCTCGCGCTCGTCGCCCCAGAAGGAGAGGACGGCGCGCTCGGGCTTTGCGGTACCGTCACCCACCAACCAGCCGAGCACGCGGCCTAGATCCAGCGAGCCCTCGCTGCCGAAGCCCCCCTTGCGGTCGAGCACATGCACCTGGTCGTCCGGCTGCAGATCGCGGGCCTCGACCCAGCCCCGCTCGGTCATCACGCGATGATCCTCGGTGACCCGGAGGGAGAAACCCTCTCGGGTGCTCACGCGCAGGACCGGCTTGTAGCCTGTATAGAAGACGGGCGACCCCTGGTGGACGGTCTTGGGGTCGAGGCGGCTGTCGACCACGACGTCGACGGGCTCGCCTTCGGCAAAGAGGTCGAGCACGCGACGCAAACCCTTCCCCGTGTACACGAGGGTATCCCCGGTGACGCAGGGGTTGGTCGACTCGATCTCCCCGATGTGCGGCGTCGGGTTGTCGCGGTTCAAACGGTCGAGAAAGATGATGCCGGGCTCCCCGTTCTTCCAGGCGAGCTTCACGATACGGTCGAAGACATCGCGCGCCCGATAACGCGCCACCTCGGTGCGGTCCCGAGGATTCCGCACGGCGTACTCGCCGTCATCGAGGAGGGCCTGCATGAACTCCTCGGTCACGCCGACCGAGATGTTGAAGTTGTTGAGGACATCCTCGTCCTCCTTCGCGCTGATGAACTCGAGGATATCCGGGTGATCCACCCGTAGGATGCCCATGTTGGCCCCTCGCCGGGTGCCGCCCTGTTTGATGGTCTCGGTCGCCGTGTCGAACACCTTCATGAACGACACCGGACCACTGGCCACGCCGTTGGTGGACTTGACGATGTCGTTCTTGGGGCGAAGCCGACTGAAGCTGAAGCCGGTGCCGCCTCCGCTCTGATGCACCAGGGCCGCGTCCTTGATGGCCGTGAATATCGATTCCATGCTGTCCTCGACCGGAAGGACGAAGCAGGCGGAGAGCTGCTGCAGGTCGCGCCCGGCATTCATGAGGGTCGGTGAGTTGGGCAGGAACTTGAGACTGGTCATGGCTGCGAAGAACTCCTCGGCCATGGCGTTCGCTTCGGCATCGGAGCGATACTCGCGTTCGGCTTCGGCTATGTTCTCGGCCACTCGAGCGAACATGTCGGTGGGCGTCTCCAACGGAGTGCCGTCTTCGTCGCGCTTGAGATAGCGCTTCTCGAGCACTTTGCGTGCGCTCGGGGAGAGATTCTTCTCGAGCTCAGCCGAAAGCGCCCGCATCTCAGCGACGGTCATCGGATCCCCTCTTTCGTCAACTCTTCAAGTTCGGCTTGGAACTCCTGGACACTCTCGAACTGCCGGTAGACGGATGCGAAGCGGACGTAGGCGACGAGGTCGACGTCCTGCAGGCGTTCAAGCACCATCTGCCCCAAGCGCTCCGAAGTGACCTCATACGTGAGTTCGACCCTCAGATCGCCCTCGACGCCCGCAGCCACGTCCTCGAGACGACTGAGCGCGACGTCCCGCTTGGTGCTGGCGCGAAGCAGACCCTGGAGCAGCTTTTCCTGCCGGAACGGCTCGACGCGACCGTCACGCTTGACCACCTGGATAGGGATCTCCTCGACCTTCTCGTAGGTAGTGAAGCGGCGCGCGCAGCCTCCGCATTCTCGCCGGCGACGCACGGCGGGCTGCCCGTCGACGTCGCGTGAATCGACCACCCGCGTCTCCGAGTGATTGCAGTAAGGACACTGCATCCGCCTTCTCCCCTTCCGCGGTCGCCGGTCGGACTTCCATCCCATCAGATATCCCCAGGAGCGGACGGCTTTTCCACAACCTTCCACCAGCTAATCCCCAGGGTTGTCCACAACATGTTGCGGACACGAGGAGTCTAGCACACCACATATGGGGATAGCCAGAGGAGACCGGGCCCTCCATCCCTTCGGCTTCCTGAGCTGCTGCGGGACCACTCCAAGGGCATACTACCGCTGTGAGCGGACGGAAGGCGCAGAAGGTCGCATGCATGCCTCGGGAAGCACCCGAGGCTTGATGATCCGAGAGAGTGGGGAGAACATGATAAGCACTTCATTGCCTGTAGCGCCGAGCAAGGCAGACACACTACACACAGGGGCCTCGTGCGATGAACCAGATTTCGCCCTCCGCATTGCGCATCATCACGACGGTCGCCTTGACGATTCTCTTCTTCGCCATCGTCTGGGCCATCGTGGAGCTCATTTACGCCCTCACCTGACGGTTTGCTCCGGCGCCCCGTACGGCCCGGCGGGAGGCTATCGAGGCTCAGGCAGCCGGGGTATAGTCACTTGGTGCAACCGCTGATCTTGATCGTAGAGGACGACCCATCGCTGCGCGAGGTCACCCGGCTCGGCTTGGAAGTCGAAGGGTATCGAGTGGCAGAGGCCGCGGACGGACCCGGCGGGCTGCGCGCCTTTTTCGACCAGCGCCCCGAGCTCGTGCTTCTTGATGTCATGCTCCCGGGCATGGACGGGTTCGAGGTCTGCCGGGAGATCCGCCGCGTCTCCCAGGTTCCCATCATCATGGTCACCGCCCGCACCTCGACCGTGGACATCGTCGTCGGGCTGGAATCAGGGGCCGACGACTACATAACCAAGCCTTACGAGTTCCCCGAGCTCATCGCGCGCGTGCGCTCGGTGCTGCGCCGCGTGACCTCGGGGCCGGGGTGGGGTGGACCGCCGGGCGCTTCGGGGTCCGGCCCTATCGAGAGGATCTCCGACCTGGTCATCGACGTCGAGTCCCACACCGTAACGCGGAACGGAGCGGACATACCCCTCACCGCCACCGAGTTCCGACTCCTGGCCGAGCTTGCGCGGCATCGAGGCCAGGTCCTCACGCGTGACCAGCTCCTGGAGCAGGTCTGGGGTTACACATACCTTGGAGACAGCCGGCTCGTCGACGTGCACGTGCAACGCCTCCGAGCCAAGATCGAGGACGACCCGGGACGGCCCACAATCGTGCTCACCGTGCGCGGAGTAGGTTACAGGGCCGGCCGTTGAGACGCACCAACCCGCAGGCCCTCCCCGTACCGCGGCTTCGCCGTCGACTCATGCTGGCCTTCGGAGGCGCGATCATCGTGACCACCATCGCCCTCTCGATCGCCGCGTACCTTCTCGTGGCCGCCTCCCTGTCCCGTGAGTCTCGGGACGCGGCCCTCGGTCAGAGCCGCTTCAACCTCCTTCTCGCGCAGACGCTACTCCCCGAGCAGCCGACGGACGCGGACTACGAGCGGCTCCTCGACGCCCTGGCTATCCGCGGCGGTTTCGCCACCCTCATCGTCGCCGGAGACACCACGTACCAGTCGGGGCAGGTCACTTCCAGCCTGGTGTCGCCCGAATTGACCGCGGCCGTGAATCCGGAACGGCTCACCTATCAAGAGACGCACCTGGGACCCGACAAGGCCATCGCCGTCGGCACCAGAGTGCGCGTCGGGGGACCCGCTCTGTACTTCTTCTACTCCCAAGCGCAGCAGCAGGCCACCCTGGACAGGCTTCGCAACGTCCTCGCGGGGGTCGGGCTGGCCCTCGCCATCCTGGGCCTCGTCACCGGCTGGGCGGTGGCCCGGCGCTTGGCCCGCCCGGTCGCCGCCGCGGGCGAAGCGGCGGCGCGGGTCGCCGGCGGCGACCTCTCGGTGCGGCTCCCCGAGGGAGTAGACGAGTTCGGGGTGCTCGGCAGCTCCTTCAACACGATGACGACTACCCTCCAAGCGAGGCTGAGCGATCTTCAGGCGGCTCAGGCCCGAGAGCGGCGCTTCACCGCCGACGTCGCACACGAGTTGCGCACCCCCGTCGCGGCGTTGGTCGGCGAGGCGTCGCTGCTGGAACGAGCGCTCTCGTCGCCCATTTCGGACGCGCTTCCGGCTGAATCCCGTCGCGCCGCCGCGCTCCTGGTAAAGGACGTCGGCCGCCTCCGACGCCTCATCGACGACCTCTTGGAGATCTCGCGCATCGATGCACGCTCCGCGGACGTGCAGTGGGAGACGGTGGACGTCGCTGACTTCCTTGCCCGCATCGCGGCCGCACGCCGTTGGCCCCAGGAGGTGACGGTGGCGATCCCCGCCCAGTCCACGAGCTATCCCCTCGTTCTGACGACCGATCGCCGGCGGTTCGAGCGCATCGTCGGCAACCTGGTGGAGAACGCCCTGGCCCATGGCCGCCCGCCCATAGTGCTTGAGCCGCGGATGGTGGCGCCCCGGGGCCGTGCGCCCCAGCTCGTGCTTTCAGTGACAGATCACGGCCTGGGCATCCCTTCGGAGCATCTGCCGCATCTCTTCGAGCGCTTCTACAAGGCCGACCCGAGCCGCCGCTCTCCTAATCCGACAACCCAAGATTCCGCGGCCGACGCACCCGGAACCGGCCTGGGGCTGTCGATAGCCTGGGAGAACGCGCGCCTACTGGGGGGCACGTTGCGCGTGTGGAGCAACGCAGGGGAGGGCACTCGTTTCACCCTCCGCCTGCCGCTGGAGCCCGGTGCCGGACCCAACGACGCGGACGAAGAGTCGTGACCGGATCGTTACCGGGCCGCGAGACCATCGTGACCCAAGCCCGGCATGATGGAAGAGCAGAGACGCACTCATCCGAGGAGGTTGTCATGAGACCACGGCATCATACATTCGTCGCACTAGCCCTCTTGACGCTGCTGGTCGGCGTCCTCGTGGGCTGCGGGTATGGCGACGAGGTGAAAGACGGGGGGCCGGTCAGCACGCAGCCGGGGGCCACCGTGCCCACCACTTCGAACGGGTCTGGCGGGGGGTCCGCCACCACTGAAGACTTCTCGCCCACCACTACTTCCGATGTCTCGGGCCAGCCGATCCAGGTCTCGGTCTACTTCACCCGCAGCGAGAAGATCGGTGCGGCGCACCGACAGATCCCCTACACCAAAGAGGTCGCGAAGGCAGCCGTGGAACAGCTGCTCAAGGGCCCGAATGTCCAAGAGAAGGAAGTGGGCATGTTCACCGCCGTCCCTGATGGCACGCTGTTCCTGGGCGTGTCGGTGGCGGATAAGGTGGCGACGGTCGACCTTTCGAAGGAGTTCGAGTCCGGCGGGGGCACTCTCTCGATGAGCCTCCGCCTGGCCCAGGTGGTCTACACTCTCACTCAGTTCCCGAGCGTCGAGAAGGTACAGTTCAGGCTGGACGGCAAGCCGGTCGAGGTGTTCGGCGGCGAGGGTCTCATACTCGATCACCCCGTGGGCCGCGCCGACTACGAAGAGCTGACCCCCGCCATCCTGGTCGAGGCCCCGACTGTGGGCGACACAGTGAAGAGCCCGATGCGTGTGTGGGGCACCGCCAACACGTTCGAGGCCAGCTTCATCCTCGACATCACCGACTGGGACGGCAAGGTCAAAGTGCACCAACCGATCCAAGCTACGTCGGGCACAGGCACTCGGGGCACGTTCGACGTGACGGTCCCCTTCCAGTGGGACCTCTACCCGAGGGGCACCCTGCTCGTATACGAGGCGTCCGCAAAGGACGGAAAGCCCATCAACGTGGTCGAAATACCGCTGACGTTCGAAAAGTAGGTGCACGGGCTTTCGTGTGCGGTCGCAAACTTAACGCTTGACAGACAGTGGGCCGGTGGTACAATATCGCTAGTAAAGTATTGGCGGACCGAGAGACCCCGGGAGGGAGCGGCGGGTCAGAACCTTCGGACTTCGCACATCACGGATCCTCCTCCCCAAACATCCCTCCCTGTGACCGACCGCCCTACGACCCTCGGGGCGGTCGGTCATTTTCTTCGTTGCACGATGCTGGTGCTCGGTCCACAAGCAGACCGCCGGCGAGAGACCCCCGAAGCCCGGCAGCTATCTCGCCCGATTCGGACCGGATAGCCTGTCGTAGTCCTGAAGCGCCAGGACGGCCTGCAGCCGGTTCGTCACGTCGAGCTTCCTGAAGATACGGTTGGCGTGGGTCTTGACCGTCTTCTCCGTGATGAAGAGCTTGGCCCCGATCACCTTGTTGGGCATGCCTGCGGCGATCATGCGCAGTATCTCGAGCTCGCGAGGAGTAAGGCCTTCGACTCGCCGCGCAGGATCGTCCTCCAAAGCCTGATCTGAGTGGGCCGACCCCTGACCGGGCGCCACATCCAATCGGCCCCGCCGGGGATGACCGAGGGCGACATCGGTGGGATAGCTATCTCCCTGTGCGAGCTCCTCGAAGTAGCGCCGCAGACGTGGGTTCACGCAGGGCACGACCTCCGCGGACACGAACTGGCCGGCGCCGTGTCGCTCGCACAGGGCCAGGATGGGCGTGGCGACTGCGGCTTCCTGGATGAAGAAGTGCACGTGCCTCTGCTCGGACGCGATCCGCAAGGCCTCGCTCAGGGCCCGCCCCGCGGAGTGCTCCGCGCCCGCTCGAGCGTGGAGCCAGCCAAGGTAGAAGAGACACTGCGACAGAAGGCCGTCGAAGCCCCACCGGCGGGCCCCGTCGGCGGCACGTTCAAGGACAGTGCGAGAATCGGAGGCCCGACCCAACACGGCTAGGTCCATACCGAGGCCGCACAGGCCTCGCACCTGCTCATACATGGAAAGGTGTTGAGCCTCGGCCACGTCGATCACCCGCTGATGGTGTATCAGGGCCTTCTCTGGGTTTCGGTTGCGGCGGCAGATGTCGCCCAGCATGTCCTCGGCCCACAGATCGGACTCCACATCTTGACTCGCGCGGCTCAGGGCCTGGGCCTTCTTGACGTGGGCGATCGCACCCCGCACGTCGTTCCCACCCACAGAGATGCCCGCCATGGAGAGCAGCACCGGGGCCTCCAGGAATGTATAGCCGCGAGCGCGCACGAGGGCCAAAGCCGCCTCGGCCTGAATGGTGGCGTCGTCGTATCGACCGCCAAGATAGAGCAAGGTGGCCGCCGCATTGAGGCTGCTCGCGTAACCGGCGCGCGCGTCCTTGGACGAGCGGGCGATGGCGCGACGGGCCCACTCAAGAGCCACGCCATAGCGGCCGCGAAGGAAGAACAGTCGGGCACGACTGGCGAAGACCCGCACCTCGATCGCATGCCTTGCCGGTCCCCGGGCCAGGCTGAGCGCTTTCTCGTATCGCTCGACCGCCTCGTCCCAGCGGCACTGGCTGAGCAACACGTTTCCCATGTTGACCGCGACCTCGGTGCGTTCTTCGTCTCTGGCGGCCACACTCTCGGCGCGGGAAAGAGCCTCCAGGCTGTCCTCCCAGCGGCCGGTCATGTAGAGGCAGAAGGCCTGTCCAACTTTGGCCTGCAACAGCCCGACGCGGTCGTCGTCGGCCTCGAACAGACCAGAAGCCATCCGGTACAGACCCTCCGCCTCCTGGCACTCCCCCCGGCCCTGCACGATCCGCGCCCTCAGGACCAGCAGCCAGGGCTCGACGGCCTGCAGGTCGGCGGGCAGAAGATCCAGCCACTCCTCGCACGCGAACGCGGACGATGCGTCCAGGTGCGAGGCAGCCAGGACACGCAAGGGGGTCACTGCCTCCCGGGCCGCGCCGCCCTGTAGGTAGAGAGACACCGCCTGGCGCAGCTCCCCAACTGAAGCCAGGTGAGCCGCGGCACGCCGGGCAGCCGACGCCGCGGCCACGGGATCTTCTCTCCGTGCCTGTCGGGCCACGTACGAGCGCAACAGGCGGTGGAGAGTGTACGTGCGGTGACCGGTCTGGGTGACCAGAAACCCTCGTTGCACCAGCTCCTCGAAGACCTGCTCGGCACGTTCGACTTCTCCAACGAAGAGAGGCAGGTCGCGAGGGAACACCAGTCGCGAGAGAAGAGAGCCCGCCCTCAAGGTTCCGGCTGTCTCAGCGTCGAGCGATCGGAACACGCTCTCCGCCAGGTACTCGTTCAGATGCCGCCCTTGGCGCGAAAGACCGGCGAGCTCCTCCTTGACACGGAGCCGTCCTCCGTCCTGCAGCTTCTGCCCGAGCAGCACGAGGGCCACCGGCCAACCCTCTGTGAGCCTCCAGAGGGTACGAGCTTCGGCGCGTGACAGTTCGCCTCCCCACCCCTTGCGAGCCCACTCCTCCACTTCGGACGGGGTGAGCCGCAGCCTTCGCAGATCCACCTCGGCCAGCCTCCCCATCTGGCGCATGTCGCCGAGGGCGAACGGAAGCCGGCGCCGAGAGGCACACAGGAGCGTCCAGCCGGGAGGCAACCCATCGACGAGGAAGCTCAGAGCCGCGGCTACAGGCTCGGAGTCGTCGACGCAGTGCACGTCGTCCAAAGCTATGCTGGTGGGGACTCCGGAATATGAGGCCATGTCGGCCATGAGGGCGGCCACGACGTGGAGCGCCTCGCGGCGCACATCCAGGCATTCATCGAGCCGGCCGCGAGCAGAGTCGCCAAGGCCGGGGTGGGCAACGGCGCACGCCTGGATCAGGTACTCGAGGAATCTGGCCGGGTCCTTGTCGCCCTCGTCCAACCCGCAGTAGGCGCTGGGGCCGGAACAACTCGAAAGGGCGTCGGCCAGGAAAGCGGTCTTGCCGTACCCGGGGCCGGCGATGACCGAGACCAGGCCGCCCTGCCGCAGCCCCCCGATGAACGAGCGCAACCGCGGGCGTGGCAACACATACCCTTGGTGCGGCACTATCAGCTTCGTGGTCGGCGGCTCGGGAAGACCCTCGGCCACTCCTTCGACTCCCCCTGGCGGCACCCCGCCGACGAGAAGCGAGTCGGTCGAGGGCACGGGCCTGCGGTTTGATATCTCGCTAAGTGTAGTCACGCAGCAGTTCTCCCGCCAGTCCCGGGCGCCCCTATTGCTCGCGGCGCCCGGGTCTCGGCCTCTGATCAGAGATATTCGAGCCTTCTGGCGACCACCGACACTGCCTTGCGCTCCTCGCCCTCCTTCTCGTAGCTGTCCTGGCGCAGAGCTCCTTCGACCCCGATCCGCCGGCCTTTGACAAGGTTGTCCGCGGCCGCTTCGGCCTGAGAGTTCCACGCCTTGACACGGAAGAAGTCGGCCTCCTCACCATTCCGGTCCACCGCCAGGATGAAGCTGCACACCTTCGAGCCCCCCGTCACCTCCTTGATGTCGATGTCGGTGGCCAAACGGCCGATCAGATGCACGCTGTTCATGTTCCCGTCCTTTCTCCGCCTTATCGCCCGGTACCGGGTCCTGCAGGGTCCCTGAAGGATAAGGTAGCTGCGCCCAGGGTAGAGCCGGAATACGACGTAGGATGGAGTCTCTTCTATGGCCCGCCGCCAACCGGGTCCCCATGCCAAGGCCCTGTGGATAAGAAGACCACAGGCTGTGGACAACGCCGACGACACGCCGGCTATTGCACTGGGAGTAGAAACTTGGCTAAAGGGGGCCGTCGTGCGGGTCGATACGAAGTGCATGAACGAGCGACTCAGCGACTGCCTTTCGGTCACGCTCAGCGCCCTCATCGCGGAGGTCTTTTCCGACAACGCCGAGGACCCTTGCTTCATGCCGATCGGTCTGAGCGACGCTTTCGCGGCCGCTTCCTAGCCCGCTATACCGGGGGGCTCGAAGGGTGGCGCCTCCCGCCCCCGACGCGTACCATTGACGGGTGGCTTCGCTCCCAAAGACAACTGCGCTTCCCGGTACCGAGTCTCCTGCGGACGGCCGTCCTGCCTCAACCGCTCCGAGCGGCGCGGAAAGGCGGGCCATCCTATTGGCCGCCACCCTAGGCGCTTTTATCACGCCCTTCGTGCTCTCGTCCCTGACGGTGGCGCTCCCGAATATCGGCCGAGAGTTCTCCCTTTCGGCTGTCGAACTGGGATGGGTCTCCACTGCATACCTGCTGACCACCGGCGCCTTTCTCGTGCCCTTTGGATCGGTAGCCGATCGGTACGGGCGGAAGCGGGTGTTCATCGTCGGAATGGTCATAGTGGTCATCTCATCGGGTTTGTCCGCACTGGCGCCCTCGTACGGTTGGCTGCTCGTTGCCCGGTCGTTCCAGGGACTCGGTGCAGCCATGACCTTCTCGACCATGACTGCCATTCTCACCGCTGTGTACGGGCCGGGGGAGCGCGGGCGCGTCCTCGGGATCAACGTGGCGGCCGTGTACATCGGGCTCTCGGTGGGACCGGTGGTGGGCGGGTTGATGACGGAACGCCTCGGATGGCGCAGCGTCTTCGCGGTGCCCCTCGCGATGAGCCTGGTGGTGCTCGGCTTCGTCTTGCGGTCGGTGAAGCACGAGTGGGTGGAACCGCGCGCGGGGCGCTTCGACTACGCGGGGGCGGCCGTTTACGCCGTCGGACTCGTGGCCCTCATGTGGGGACTGTCCCGCCTGCCCGGCACCATCGGGGGGCTCGTTACCGCCGCCGGCGTCCTGCTTCTGGTCATTTTCGCCTGGTGGGAGACGCGGGTCGCTCAACCGGCGATGAATATCGACCTCTTCCGCCGCAACCGCATCTTCGCCCTCTCCAACCTCGCGGCGTTCACCAACTATGCGGCCACCTTCGCAGCCTCGTTCCTGCTCAGCCTATACCTGCAATACGCCCGCGGCTTCTCCCCGGAAGAGGCGGGACTGCTCCTGATCTTCCAGCCCGCACTGATGGCCATCCTGTCTCCTTGGGCCGGCCGCCTCTCGGACAGGATCGAGCCGCGCGTGGTGGTCTCAACCGGGATGGGCTTCACCGTCGTGGGACTCGGCCTGCTCGCCTTTCTTCACCAGTCGACCCCCATCTGGTACCTCATCCTGACACTGTGCCTGCTGGGAGTCGGCTTCGCGCTCTTCTCCTCGCCCAACACCAACACCGTGATGAGCAGCGTGGAGCGGCGTTTCCTCGGGGTCGCGTCGGCCACGCTCGGCACGATGCGGATCCTCGGACAGATGTTCAGCATGGCCCTCGCGATGCTCGTGTTCGCGCTCTACTTGGGCCCCGTCGAGGCCAAGGACGCCGACCCCCTGGCCCTGACCGCGGGCATCGCCCTGGTCTTCGGGATCTTCGCCGTGGTGTGCATCGTCGGCCTGCTCGCATCGATGGCACGAGGGACCATGCACGGCGAGGACGAGACCGCGGAGCGGCAGAACTAGTGCTGCGCTTCGAGACCGAACGCCTCCTTCTACGTCCTCTCGAAAGGGAGGACATCTTCGCCGTCGTCGACCTATGGACGGACCCTCAGGTGACGTCCTTCCTCGGCGGCCCCCGCGATCGTGATCAAGTGGCAGCCGCGCTCGAGGAAGAGCTGCTCGTCCAACCGCGGGAGCCGTTCGAGCTGTGTTCGGTGTTCGAGAAGGCTTCGGGCGATCTGGTCGGCCACTGCGGGCTGCTCGAGAAGGAGGTCCAGGGGCGCACTGAGTTCGACCTCGTCTACGTCTTCGCTCGCTCGGCGTGGGGCAGGGGCTACGCCACGGAGATCGGTCGCGCCCTGATCCGATTCGCCTTCGAGCAAGTCGATCTGACCCGCGTGGTCTGCCTGATCGAGCCCGAGAATATGGCCTCGCGCCGGGTCGCCGAGAAGATCGGGATGCTCTCACACGGGCAGATCAAACGACCGGGCGACAGGATCGTCGAACTCTATATGTTGGCACAGCCTGAGTGGCGCGCGACCGTGCTCTCCGAGTAGCCTCCTAGCCGATGTCGACGGGCACACTGAGCGTTTCGCCTCGCCATTCCGGCGTGTAGTACGAGTAGGCCTCTGACGCCGCGCCCTTGGCCCGCACGGGATAGAGCGCGCGCACCTGGAAGGAGAAGCTGAGCTTCTCGCCCGGCGCCATATCCTCCAGGTAGACGATGACCTTCCGCCCGGCCACGTCGTACCGCTTGATCTTGGGCTTGTCGAGCAGCTTCTGCAGCGACTCCTCCACGGCGGCGAAGCCGGTGGGCACCGAGACGTCCACCACCACCATCCCCGCCTTCATGGGCTCGGGCGGGTTGAAGGTCACGGACACATCGGCGGTGACGAGGTCGTCGACCTCCACCTGCGCGGTGTCGTAGTCGACCGAGATGTCGAAGACCGGCTTGACCTCGTCCGGCTCGGGGATGTTGTAGCGCAGCACTCCCTGCACGACCGCCTCGCCCGTGCCCTCGGCCTGCACGGTCACCGGCTCGCCCGCGGGGACCTCGATCGTCTGCATGACGTCGAAGTCGGCCGGGGTGATGCGGATCTCCTTGTTGACATCGCCGGCGTGGAGAGTGATGGTGAGGTCGGTGTCGGCCGAGACCAGGGCGGAATAGGTGGTGAGGGCCTGGAGGGCCACCACCGTGTCTTGGGTGGAGCCGAAGCCGCCCAGGCTGTTCCGCTGCCCCACCAGCCATTTGGCCGAGCGGGAGGCGTCGACCCGGTCGCCCAGATCGGTGAGAGCCAGTGTGGCGTACCCGGTGGCCTCGATGTCGGCGGTCGGCATCATCCCGCCGGGGCCCTCGATGGGCATGGGGGCGCGAACGCCGGGAGTCTGGTCGACGGGCTGGGGTTCGTCGCCGCCGGCGCGCCAGTGCAATCCCTCCTCGTCCTCGATGGCCAGGGCCATCAGCTTGTCGCGCGCTTCGGCGGCGCGGTCGCTCTTGCCGAGGGCGAGGGCGTAGGTGGTGAGCGCCAGGCCGTAGGGATCGTCGATCTTGTCGAGCCGGCCTTCTAGGTAGGCGAGGGCCTTGTCGGCGGCGGCAGTCTGGCCGGCTTCGAGCAGAGCGGCGGTGACGTACGCCGTCAGGCTGTCGGCGCCCTTGATCCCGCCGAGGAGATCCTGGTGGTTGACGAAGCCCACCGACTCGAAGGAGCCGTCGGCCTTCTGGTGGCTCTTGATCCAGTCGGCGGCCTGGGCGAGCACGGCGTCGTCGATGAAGGTGAGACCCTTCGCCTGGGCGAAGGTCTTCATGACGAAGGCGGTCAGGAAGAGGCTGCCCTCGGGGTCGCTGTCGCCGAAGGCGCTGAAGCTGCCGTCGCCCCGGCGGTAGGTCAGCTCCCGCTGGTAGCCGGTGGTGAGCAGCATCTCGGCCTTAGCCTGGATCTCGGGCTTGACCTGGCCGGTGGTCTTGAGGTAATCGAGGATGTAGGTGTCGGGCGCGAAGAGGATCATGTTCTGCTCGCCGCAGCCGAAGGGCATCTGGAGCAGCTGGTCGAGCCCGTCGATGGTCTGGGTCAGCAGGCTGCCGCTGAGGGCCACATAGGCTCGGGTCGAGTCGGGCACCACCCGCGCCGGCAAGGGGAGCTCGATGCTCCGCGCGGCTCCGGGAGAGAGCACGAGGTTCTCCACCGCTTCGCGGGACACTCCCTCGGGGTCCACGATCAGGGTCTTCACCACAGCGTCGGCGTTCTCCGGGCTGCGGGCGCTGACCTTGAGCTCTCGAGTGCCCACGCCGGTGGGCCGGATGGTGAACTCGGCGCCGCCGATGTCGTTGGCGGCGATGGTGACCGTCTTGGTGGCGGCGTCGAGCAGGTCGAACCAGGGCGCCGACTCGAGCTCCACAGTGATGGTCTGCGGCGTGTCGAGGTAGTTGTAGAGGGCGATCTTGACCGGGAACTCCTCGCCCCGGATGGCCGAGTAAGGCAGGTCGGCCGACAGGAAGAAGGGCTGGAACACCTTGAGCGAGGTCTCGGCGATGCCCAAGCCCCGGTCGGGGGAGAGGGCCACCGCGCGCAGATCCCAGGTGGTGATCGAGTCGGGAGCGATGAAATCGAGCGTCGCCTTTCCGTTGGCGTCGGTGGTGGCGTCCTGCCAGATCCAGGTCTCGGGGAAGAACTGGCGGACACGCCGGACCTCGGCGAGGCCGAGGGCTTTTTCGGCCGGCACTTCAGCGGCTGTCGCCGCGGCGGCCGTTGTTGCCGGAATGCCGGCTACGAACGCGTCTCGTCGCATCCCCTCCGCGCCGGGAGGAACGCCCAGGAAGTCCGCGCCCACCGCGATGTGGGCGAATCCACGACCTTGGTCGAGCTTCTTGCCCTCCGGCACCTTCTTGTCGGTCAGCACCGTCAGGCCGGCGTCCTTGAAGGTGTCGCTGGCGCCGGGAATCAGCAAGGCCTGGGGCATGGGTTCTGCATCGTGAAGCTCCGCCTGCGGCTGCATGTGGAGACGCTCCAGCTCTGCGAAGACCTGCTGCAGGTTGAGACGGTTCTCGGCCAGGATGAAGACCGAGCGGTCGACCGCCGCCAGCCCCACCTTCGCGGGACCCTCGGTCTGCAGGTCGAGCTGCACCGGATCGCCCGGGCGCGCCTCCCCGGTCGAGAACTTGGCGCTCACCTGCTGCGGGTACTGCCCGGCTACCTCGAAGGGCAGGCTGTCCGCGGCCACCTCGCTACTCGGTAGGATCTGGTAGACGAGGATCTTGGCCGAAGGCGTCATCGCCGGGGTGACTCGGACGGAGATATCGGGACCGCCGCTGCCCGTGAAGACCACGCGGTCGCGGGCGACCACCTCGTAGTAGAAGCTCTGGGCCTCCTTGGTCGAGACCACATGGAAGCGGGCGGTGTCGCCCACCTTCAGCTCGGCCGCCCCGACCTGCTCCAGGTGCACGAAGTTGCCCGACGGGGAGTACGAGGCGGTGATCGTCTGGTAGGCCTGGGCGTCGCCGGAGGTCGCCACGACCTGCATCTGGGCGGCGTCTTCTGGAGGCAGCACGCGGACGATGCCGGTGCCGTTCGCCGTCTCGACGGTCTGCCTCCGAGGATCGCCGATCGGGTTGAAGTTCTCACGCGTGAACATCGTCTCGAGGTTGACGCTCGCGTCGACCGGCTCGCCGTCGGGCGTCTCGGTCACCACCAAGACGTCGAAGGGCAGGCCGGGCTTGAACGCCGAGCCCTCCGGGATCAGACGGATGTTGACCGGCGCCGCCGCCACGGTCACGAGCTCGGAGGTCTTCTCCTCGTAGCCGGTGTTCTTCTCGACCACAGTTATGTCCAGCTGCACGTTGCCCTGGCCGCCGGCCTCGGGCACGCCCGCCACGTAGCCCGCGGGGTCGATGCGGAAGTCGCCCTCGCCGTCGATCTCGCCCGTGAAGGTGGCGAACTCCTGCCAGGCACCCACGTAGCGCGAAGCCTTGACCTTGAGCTCGCCGTTCACCGGGCGACCGAAGCTGTACTCGGCCTTCACGTGACCCGTGAGGGGCTCGTTGACCAGAAACCACTTCTTGGCCAGGTCGACGCCGACCTCGTACTTGGGCAGCACGTACTTCTCCACGCGGACGTCGAGGTCGTTGGTGGAGCTGCCCGCAGTCGCCTTGAGCTTCCAGACGCCCAGGTTCGGTTCGGTGGAGAGGGGGAGCTCGAGCTCGGCCATGCCGAACTCATCGGTGGAGACCTCCCGCTTGAACACCTTGACCGCCTTGGCGTCCTGGATCTCCACGATCGCTTGGGCATCGCGGACCGGTTTGAGGTCGGAGTCGAGAGCCAGCACGCGCATCTCGATGGTCTGGCCCGGCTTGTAGATGGGCTTGTCGGTCTCGAGGAATACCAGGGTGCCTTCCTGCACCTGGACGTCGGCGGTGTCGGAGAAGCCCGAGCCCTGCACGGTCAGCTGATACTCGCCCGGCGCCAGCCGAGGCACCTGCACGTCGACCGTGCCCTTGCCCAGGACTCGGGCCTCGGCCTCGGCCACCACCTTCGAGCGCTGCAGCACCGCCACCTTGACCGTGCCGTTGACCGGTCGCTCCCCCTTGAGCAGGGAGACGCCGATGGAGGCCTTTTGGCCGGAACGGAGCACTCGAGGCACCAGGGCCACGTAGCCGTCGGCGCGCTCGTCGGGAAGAACGGCGGCGACATGATCCACCACGGCGGGTCGAACCGAGGCGAAGAGGGCTGTTCCCACCACGACGACCAGGACGAGCGCGACCAAGCCGCCCGCAAGGCCCAGGCGCCGGCGACCGCCGACCCGGTCGAAGAGAGGGCCGAGGCGCGAGTTCCGCGCGCCGGCGGCTCCGCCCACACCCACCTGGCGCTCGATCTCGCTCACCAGGTGCTCGCGTCGCGCGAGAAGGCGACCCGCGGGCAACTCCTGCTCCCCAGGCAGGCGGGGGCTCTCAGGGGTGTGAGATACAGATTTCACGACAAGCCCTCCTGTTCCACACGGGGCGCAGTCCAAGCATCTTCTTCATGTCCGGAGGCCCGCAGGAGTTCCCGCAGGCGAGACCGCCCCCGCGACAGTCGCGAGCGGATGGTGCCTACGGGAACATCGAGCGCGACCGCCACCTCCTCGTAGCTCAGGCCTTGCCAGAGGCAGAGGGCCACCACGTCCTGCTCCCGACGGGGGAGACGGCCAAGCACCCCGAGGATGACGCGCATGTC